>JAFWPR010000078.1 GCA_017545225.1 Clostridia bacterium | reverse complement strand
TTAATCCTATTCTCCCGTCTTTAATGCTATGCGAGCCCAAAATCATCCGCAAACCGTCGATTTCAAAAACCGTACCCATTTTGATCACTCTGCCGTCAAGCAAAATATGGATCTTGCTCCCGGTTTGCTCTCCCATGATATCTTTCAAATATGTCAATGCTTTTTCTTCACTCAAAAGAAATTCTTCTGCGTTTTTCAGGAGAACCGGAACAAGTCTAACAACCTTTTTCTTCCCGTTGGTCACCTCGACAAGAACGTCAAACGCAGTAGTTTCGTCAGAATATCCTCCGTATACTTCCGTTCTCAAATCAATTTTTCTTGGGACAAATCCCTGCTCTGCTTTCACCGGATTCTGGTTGAACAATCCGCCGTTCTGACCGCTTTTTCTTATTGTTGATAAATAGGTAATATGAATTGCGTTTTTCAGAACCGCAGCTCTCACAGAACTGAAACTCTTTTCTCCGTCCCAAACAACCGTCGCTCTGTTCCGTACCGTTTTTCCTGAAAACATCGGGATTCCCGATTTGTCATGTTTTGCTACTTTTCTTACGTATACTCTGCCGTCAGACAGTTCAATCCTCTCATCTTCAGTCACTAACTCTCCAAGCAGTTTCCCGAGTTTAAGATTATATTTTTCGCCGCTTTCATTCGCTTTTATGAACCAACTGCGGGTAAAATGCTCGTTATAGACATTTCCGCATACGACGTTCAAATATGCGTCCTTTGCATGATGAAGATCGTTGACGGAGCGGCACTTCAGCAGACCGTATTCATGTCTGAAATCCGATACAAGCCCGGCCTTTACGTATACTATCTCGGTATCTGGATACTTCTCTTTCAACAGGGTTGCGATCGCCTTTGTCGACTGACGCGTCTCGACCAACTGACGGTTGATGAATCCCCATGCCTCTTCCGGAGTAAAAGGTGTTTTTCTCGTGAGTCTTTCAAATTTTTCTTCCGTCATCAGACCGGATTCTTTCAATCTTTTCCAAATCGGATACATTTTGGAACGCCACTCGGCGGGGACGGGATAACTGTCGCCCTTATCCTTGTTAAATTTTGAAAGAACAAGAACTTTATTGTTCAGAAGGCTATCGTCTTTTACTTTTGACTGCGGCCAGATATGATCAATATTGTACGACCCGTCGCCCAGCTTATCAACGTCAAGCGGCTCGCCTGAATACATACATCTACCGAGCTGGATATAGTACAGGAAGAGCGCCTCGCTCTGAAGTCTGTTGTCCGCCGAATCACCCATTCCATTCAGCTGATCATAAAGATGCTTTATATCCTCGTCTTTCACCTTGGAGTAAAGATCAAGTATCTGCTGCTTCCTCGACTTCGTCCGTTTGCCTTTACTGTTCGGGTCTCCCCCGCGCGCCATCTCAATAAAGATCTTCTCCGGCGAACGTCCCTGAGCTTTAACGACGTCACGGATAATATCTAAAGTACGGTAGATCGGGCGCTTGACCGAGTTGGAGATAAACATCTCGTCAAGGCGCGATTCGAGAGTACTGGGATGTTCCGAGTAATACTCTCTTGCATATTCGTCAATGGTTTCTCTGAAAGAAAACCGGTCAGACATCAGTTCCATAAAGTTTACGTTGGTTTTCCACATAAACCCGATAACGGTATCGGCCTCCCCGGTGTCCTTTTTCGCTCCCTCGATACCCGAGAGAAGTTCCTTTGAAAGATTGCCGAAATCGTTGAAGTTAAGCGAACAGATATACTTTCTGTCTTCAACCGGAAGGTTTGTGAACCGCTGTCCGAGCCATCTTGCAAACCTTCTCTTATCCTCACTGAACGTAGCGCGTTCAATGATCTCTTCAACCTCGTCCGTGTTCAGCCTTTTATCACTCAAGAAAGCTCTGAAAGCGATATGCGAAGACATCGAAGACTTGACAATAACGTCGATACCTGAAATCGTTTCGCTGTCTTCCTTTGTACAGAATCCGTTTCCCGCAAGATAATCCCTGATCATCTTCACGGTTACCCTTTTCCTCTGCATAAACAGATCATGGACTATTCCCTGTTTTGCATCGACGCTTATAACCGAGCCGTTTATCCTGATTTTGTTGATCTCGTTCAGAACCTCAAATTTTTCGTACAGCAAAGACGATTTCGGAAGAACATCACATCCGGGAAGATAGGTGCACTTGTTGAGCATCCTGTCGATAAAGCGTTGTTCACTCGCGTCCAGATCAACCTTCGCTTCAAAGTTCCACGGATAGATTTTACCCTCTCCCTTTTTGACGATCCATGCATGTTCGCTGTGAACGTTCAGAGGTCCGACGTAATAAGGAATACGGAATCCCATGATCGATAATAGTTTATCTTTTGTTACGTAGCCATCCGGATCGGTCGCTGATAGGAACGGCAGATATGAGCAGGCGTTGTCAAGGATCGCTTTCAATTCCTTATAATAAAGCTGATACGGAATTACTCTGTTGTCGCCCGTAACCTGTTTAGGCATAAAAGTACCCGCTCCGAGTCGTTCGATCATATCGTTATACTTTGCCCTGTCCGCGTCGTCGACGTCGACGTCTTTGACTATTCCGGTAATAAATTTATAAAAATCTTCCTTGTTACGGTTTTTCTTGAACCCGGAAACGTCTCCTTTTACGCTCTTGATATTACCGCTGTAAGCGACATAGTTATCGTTTACGATCTTTCTGAAAACGTCCGCGTATTTTCCGGGAACGTATTTTTTTACGAAATGTTTGAGGAAATGCAGATCGGCTTTATGCTGATTATAGTCTTCAACTTTTGATTGAGATATGTATTCTTGTCCTTTGAGGAGATCACAAAGGATCGCCCAATCGTAGATCGCTTTCAACCTGACGATCAGTTCCCCGTCATCCCCGAGTTCATGAAGGATCTCTTCGAGCTTTTCGTCGTCCATTCCGAGATTTATACTGGAAGTCTCAAGATCAGCATACTCTTCCTTCCCGAACAGAGCGCTGAGTTTTACTTTCCCTCCGGCAAGAAGTTTAACGATCCCATCTACAGCAAACGGAAACGCGTCTGTATCCGGAATTCCTTTAGGAGATTTTCCGTCGGGGAAAAGGGCTTTTTCAACTTCCCTGCTTTTTATGGTTATCGGTGTTTTCTTTTTCAGAGCATCTTCGAGTATCCGTCTGTCTTTCAGAACCCATGGAGCGCAGTAATTGTCCAAGGGAAGGCTTTCAAAAAAAGTAATCAAAGGTTCGTAAACTGCATTAAAATCCGGTTTGTAATCCGCATCAGTCGAAATCTCAAACAGAAAATGCCCTCTGTGAGCGACGAGCCAAGCACACGCAAGATAAACAAGTCTGACGTCGTGGGGCTTTTTGTTTTCGATCAAGTCCATGATCAAATGATGGATCGTGGGATAAATCTTGTGATAATCTTTGTCCTTAAATTTCTCATCGACAAACAAGCAATGAGGATCCTCGGCGTCCGTCCTGAGAAGTGCGCTCTCCCTGATCCGGCGATAAAATCCGGGGTCAACTTTTCCTATTTCTTCAGCAAAAAGTTCCTGAACAAGACTGACTCTCTGCTGCCTTCTGTCAAGTCTTCTTCTCGCGGTCCTGAAACTTCTTCTTTTCGCTTTGGTTTCAGCAGCGTCAAATAGTGAGACGCCCCACATTGGTTCCCCGCGGTGTTTCAGCAATTTATACTCCGGTGAAGTGTCAGTAACGGCATAACCTACAGAATCAGTTCCGATATCAAGTCCGAGAAAATATTTTTCGTTTTTCATATTGACATCCTTTCGTTTTTGAGTTATCATATAGTCAAGTTTATAGTCCCCTATAAACTTACACTACGAGTTCAAATAAAGATTTATCCAAATCGTCGGCTCTGTCCGACCGCACAGCGTGTGCGCTTAAAGCCCCTCGGGGCTTTTTTGTTTGTCGGGATCTGTTCAGGGTTTACGAAAGAAATGATACATCTCTTTGTATTGTATCATACTGCCCGACAAAGCGCAACGCATGAGCGTAACGATATCGTTGCCCTATAACGAGAACGACCTTGCAGCAAAGGAAACTGATCGGTTTCCGACTTTCATGGGGAAACCGGATCTCGGATCATCTATTCCAGCACTTTAAGCCTTTCCGTGATCAGTTCTTTCAGCTTTTCTTTCATTTCATCGGGCATGAACGATTCGTCGCAGAGTGAGAAGAAGGTCTCTTTGCAGGCGACGATACCGGAGATCATTTTTTCTGCTGCCGGGAGCGGGATGCCGCAGTTGTCCGCAAGCGCCGTGAAATCTTTCTTCCTGATATTGCGCTTCTTGCCGTTCAGCGTCAGCGCGAGCTGCTCTGTATCCTCCGGCAAGATAACGTTGACGGGAAGCAGATCGTATGCGGGCGAAAGCGCGTATCTGCCCGTGTCCGTTTCGATCAGCGAAAAATTCTTCAGATGCATATCCGAATTGCCGACGGCGAACGAAAAGACGACGCGGACGAAAAACTCCGCGAGATCGAGCCCCGGACGGCACGAAAACTTCTTTATGATACCTGCGCAGCGCTCGTATGATCCCTTGTATTTGTCCTGCGTCAGCCGGTCGTCGAGCTGGCAGAAGTCCTCCATGGCGAGCAGCCTGACGTCCCCGCCCTCAGACTTCCTGTCTACGCGTTTGGTGATATAGGCGAGTTTTCCCTTGAGGTCGAGAAGAGCGAACGGAACGACGCTGATCCGCGCCGCGCGCGCCATCGACATAACGAGATGCTCCGCTTCCGGAAGGTTTTTGTATTCCTCGGTCTGAGGTTTGAGGATAAATCCCGCGGGATAGTTGATCAGCGTGAGACGGGGCTTGTCCCCGTCGCCCGGGTCGCTCAGGTGGAGCGACAGCTTCTTCTGAACTCCGGGAACAGTATAACCCTTGTTCGTGCTTTCCTCGGCGAGGCGTTTTATCGTATCGTCGTCGATATCGAGAGACGGAAGATCGCGGGTCCCGAAGAAAGCGCGGACGCACGATCCGTGCCAGCCGAACCCGGATCCGCCCCCGCGGATCGTTCTGCCGCAGCAAACGCACCTCATATTTTCACCTCCGATACCGAAACGTCGCCGATCGGGTCCTTGCAGGCGACGAGGAGCAGACCGAAACGGTCGTCGCGGCTGATCTTCCAGTTATGCAAGACGACGTTAAGGAGCCATCCCTCCGGGATCAGTCCGTCGAAAAACGCGAACAGCGTTTTTGCCCGGTACTCTTCCCCGTTCAGCGGGAGAGTCAGGCTTACAGGCGAAGCGTCCGGCAGATCGAGATAATCCCGGTCATACCGGAAAGAATACCCGTAGTCGGTCTCGCGGAGGATCCCGGCGAAACGCTTTTTTACGTAAACGTAAGCGGTCCTGTATTCCATCACTCGTCATCCTTTCGCCCCGGTATCGCGGTCATACCGAACATTGCGAGCGCCTGATTGACCTTATCAAGCCGTACGGTCTTTTTGCCCTGCTCCAGTTCGCGTATAAAGCGGAGTCCAAGCCCCGACCGGGCGGCAAACTCCTCCTGCGTGAGACCCGCCGCCTTTCTTTGAGCTTTGATATAATCTGCGATAGCGTTCATTTATATGTTTCCCGCCTTTCACGGTGATCTCTGTTTACGCATATTATATACCCTATCGGGTCTAAAGTCAAGTATATAAGTCAAAATATATACCCGATAAGGTACAAAACGTGCGTTTTAGAATACGCTGTACCCTATCGGGTATAATATTCTTTAATTCGTCTTATCTCTGTAGAGGAACGTCACTATTTGCGCGCGGGTGCAGACGTCGGAGGGGCTGAACGAGGTCGGACTCGTGCCGAGCGTCACGCCCTTGCCGACCGCCCAGAGGACCGGTGTGGCGAAGTAGTCGCCGCTTTTAACGTCGGTGAACGCAAACGTCGCGCTCTTCGGCTTCGGCTCGCCTTCCGATCGCCAGAGGAACGTGACGATCTGGCCGCGCGTGCACGGCTCGTTCGGGCTGAAGGTGTTCTTTCCCGTTCCTACCGTGACGCCGTTTTCGACCGCCCAGAGAACGGCTTTGTAGTAATATTCGTCCTTCCCGACGTCGGCGAACGGATTGTTCGTACCGGTCGGCTCGGGCGATCCCGCGGCGCGCCAGAGGAAGGTGACGACCTGCGCGCGGGTACATGATTCGTCGGGCGAGAACTTATTCTTGTCCGTCCCCGTCGTGATACCCATATTGACCGCCCACGTCACCGGATCCCGGTAGTATTCCCCGCTTTTCACGTCGGAGAACGCCGGGTCCGGTCTGTAAGCTTTCAGTATCACCACGTCGTCGCGGTCTACGATCGAATCCCGCGCGAACGGAGAGTAAAGATCGAAATCATACGGCTCGAGTTCCCAGCCGAGCAGTTTGCCGCCCCGGGCGTCCTTGTACGACCTGTTCGACGGAGCGAAGAACAGAAGGAACCCGTCGACCGGATCGGGAGCCGGCCATTCGTTGACGTCGGTGCCCGTGACGTACTTCGTCGCGATGAACTTCCCGTCGGTCTTTTCGACCTCATACATGACGTAACCCTTGGGAATACTCGTTCCCACACCTTCCAGTGACGTGACGTTTTCAGTCTCTCCCATGTCGGCGACGATCATCCCGTCGTTTGAATACCAGCTGTAGCTGTTGAGATGAGAGATCAGAATATCAACGTGGTCTCTCTCCGGCGGGGGTTCCGGTCCGTCGTCGTCGGGTTCGGCCGGGTCGACTCCGGGTCCGCCCTCCGTGACGGTTACGGTTACGGGAGCGGTGATCAGGGAGTATTCGCTCCCCGCCGCCGTCGCCGTTCTGACCGAAAAGACTACCTCAGCGGTGCCGGCTTTTTCACCGATGATCCGCCCGTTCACGGAGGATACGCAGTCGCCCTCGACGATCTTCATCGAGACGCCGCGAGGCGTCGCCGCCACTTTTTCACCGGCGTAAGTTTCCGCGATCACGCCGGGGTCGACCTTTTTGCCGACGCCGACTTCAATATCACGCGCCGAGACGGAGAGATACATTTCCTTCGCCCAGCCGACGTCGCTCGTCGTGATCCCGAACGTTCCCGAAAAGAACGCCGCGTCGTTGCTGAACCGGTGGAAGGTCCACGGCCAAACGGTCATTCCGCGGTCGTTCGCGACCGTCGAGTACGCGCTCTTCGCGGAACCGCTGAAATTCATGGTACTGTTCATGCTCTGGATCGACGGCAGCGTACGGTAAAACTCGTCAAGAGCGACCCGCATCTCCGTGACGTCGGACGAGAAGCCGCTGAGAAAACCGGTCGACATCCCGGGAAGATTGTCCTCGCCGTACGTCTGCATTAGAAGCGCCGCGCTGAACGAGATCACGTCGACCTGATCTTCCATACCGTACTCTTTGACGATCCGCGCCACCCCCGCGGGCGTCGCGGGATCGTTTCCCTTGAGTTCGATGAAAACGCGGTGTCCGGGATACCGTGCGAGCAGTTCGAGAACTTCCTCGAGCGTCGGGATCTTCAGATCCGTGACTTCGCCGACGCGATACTTGCCCGGCGAGTACACGTGACTGATTATGCTGTACTCTCTTATCTCATCGAGCGTCATTTCCGGAACGGAAAGAGGCCCGTCGTAATTCGTGGTCGAAGCGATCGTGTCGTCGTGCACGACGACTGTTCTGCCGTCCTTCGTCGTGTGTACGTCGATCTCGAATATCTCGCCGCCGTTTTTCAGAGCTTCCTCGAACGCGGCGAGCGAATTTTCCGGCGCGTGAGACTCGTATCCGCGGTGAGCGATGAACAGGGGCGTACGGCTGATCGTGCCCGGATCGCAGTACCCGTTTACCGCGGCGACGATCGCTCCGTCGTCGGAGCCGATGATCCCGTTGCAGCCCGACGCGACCGCGGAAAGGATCTCCGCCGTTCCGGCGTCGCCTGCGTCGACCCACACGGCTACGGCGAGCGACTGAAGAACGCGCACGTTATGAGCCGTCGCGAATTCCGATCCGATAACGCAGAACGTCGCGGGCGCGCCGCGCGTCGCCCGTCTTACCGCCTCGGCCTCTTTTGAGGTTATCTCGCCGTTCGGGAGATCGACCTCAAGACCCGTGCGGATATACGCCGCTTTCGCGCGCACCGATGCGAGAAGCGCCGCGTCCGCCGATATCACGGTTATATCGTAAAAACCTTTTTCCTCCGACGAGGCGAACAGCGCGTCGACCTGAACGGCCTCTGTCACCCTGATAACGGGGATCGTCACCGCTGCGCGGCACGACTCGTACAGTTCGCCGAAGTCGGAAACGTCGCCGCCGTCCACGAGGATCTGCGCGGGCGACGGGGACAGCGCGGTCTTGTACGCGTCCGCGCCCGATACCTCGCGGACGACCGCCAGCGGGTTCGCGAGAGTCGTTATCGGGTGTGAAACGTTGAGCAGTTCCCCGCCCCCCTCGGCCGCCGCGGGGAGCGCGAAGAGCGCCGCTCCGGCGAGCGTCAGGACCGCGAGAAGTATAGAAAACGCTTTTTTCATAATTTTTAATCCCTATTATATGTTCTTGGATCTCATTTTACTCCTGAACGCGAAGATCGCGCCGACGAACGAGGCGACGACGTACGCCGTGACGATAAGGATCGGGACGAGGTGCTCCTTCACCGGATCGCCGCCGCCCGAGAGAGCGAGACGCATCACGTCCGTCGCGTTTTTGAACGGGAGGCACTTCATAAGGGTCACCATGCCGGAGCTCAACCCTTCAATGGGGAACCACATCCCCGAGAGGACCGACTGCGCGGTGATGACCGCCGAAGCCACGCCGCCGATCGATTTTTCAGAACAGACCGAACCGAAGAGGATCCCGAGCCCGATGAAAAGAAGCGAGGTCAGAAGCGCAAGCGGGATACATCTGAGCATACCGACCCCGAAGATCGAGGGGTCGATGATCCCGCCGACGAGGAAGAACAAAACCGTCTGAACGAGCGTCACGGGTATCATCGCTATCGCGTACCCAAAGATGAACTCCGAGGAGCGCGCGCCGCAGACGAAAAGACGCGTGAGAAACGCGGAACCTCTGTCGAGCGCGATCAGAAGACCGGTGAACAGCGTCAGGAACGACTGCGAAAAAACGACGATGCCGGGCGCGAGGTTCGCCATTTCGAACTGCGCGGTAAGCTTGTGAAAGATGAAATAGAAAAGCACCTCGAGAGCGAGCGGCAGCAGGATCATGAAGATCAGCGAGATCGGATCGCGTACGATCTCCTTTATATTTCTTTTCGCGAACGCAAAGGTCTTTGAAAACTTACGCATCCCTCTCACCTCCCGTGACGATTTCGATGAACGCTTCCTCGACGTTTCCCTTACCCGTCGACGCGTACATTTCCTCTTGCGTGCCTACGAAGAGGAGTTTCCCGTCCTTCATCACGCCGATGCGGTCGGAGAGCGCCTCCGCCTCCTCCATATAGTGAGTGGTGAGTATGACGGTCATTTTTCCCTTGAGTTCGCGGATCGTTCGCCACAGCTCGCGGCGAGCGATGACGTCGAGCCCGAGCGTCGGCTCGTCTAAAAACAGCACCTTGGGGCGCGATATCAGCGCGAGCGCAACGGAGAGCTTTCTCTGCCAACCGCCCGAGAGCTTGCCCGCGTACCTTTTCGCGACCGAGTCGAGACCGAAGACGGAATAAACGTACTTCTTGTCCTCTTCGATCTGCTCCTTCGAATGGCCGCGCATCGCCGCGTAGAACGCGATATTCTCCTCGACCGTCAGTTTGCGCGCGATCGCCGTCTCCTGCATGGACACGTCGATCGATCCCTTGACGCGATCGGGCTCCTTAACTACTGAAAAGCCGCAGACCTCGGCGTCGCCCGCCGTCGGTACCGTCAGCCCGGAAAGCATCTTTACCGTCGTCGTCTTGCCGGCGCCGTTGACGCCGAGGAGCGAAAACAGCTCGCCCTCTTCGATCTCGAGGTCGAGCCCCTCGACCGCCACGACGTCCTTATATTCCTTTCTGAGTCCTTCAGTCCTTATCGCCGTCATTTTTTCCCAAGCCTCCTATCTCGTAAAACAGGTCCGTTTTGAGAAGGGCGATCCCTCTTTTTTTATCGCCCAGCACTATCATAGTGTCCCCTTCTTTGATGTCGAACATCCGCCGCGCCTCGACGGGGATAGTGATCTGCCCCTTGGGCCCGACTTTGACGCTGACTATGAATCTTCCGTCTTTTTCGTCTTTCAATTCGGTCTCCTTTCTGAAAAATTATATTTTTCTTACTTTTCTTACTTTCCGATATTTTACACCCTTGTCCGGCTGCTTGTCAATACGTTTTCGACCGATTTCTTTACAAACCGCTTTTTTTTTGCTATATTTAATAAAAGAAGCAACCCTGAGGAGGTGAAGAAAATGAAAAACGGGCCGCGCGCCGTTCGATTTGCATCCGTTATCCTATGCGCCGCCCTTCTTTTCGTTTCGCTCGCCTCTTCCGTTTTCGCCTTTTCCGGCTCGGATTACACGGACGACGAACAACTCGCCTCTCGCCTTGACGAAGTTTTCGCCGGTGACGCCCTGATTTTCCAGAACGAGGATCAGGGCTACCCGATAGGCTCCTCGATCGGCACGTATCCCGCCTTTCCTCACAGAGTGGCGGGGCTTCTCGGATACGAATGCTATATCTACGCCAACGCCGTCTACTATTATCTGTTCGAAGACGTTCCGTATCACGGCAATATCGGTTACAAGCACTCGACCGTCCCGCTGAGGGGAGGCGATGCGATCACCTACGAGCTGCTGCGCGACAACGGGATCAACTGCGGGGCGTACGTCAGAACGACGTCGTCGTCCGACGGGACGTACAACGGGGCGTCGGGCCACTCATTCATCATCCTCGAATACGACAGAGACGGGATCGACGTGCTTCAGGCCAATAACGAGGGCCCGGGCATCGTCAGCCTCGACCGGTACGACTGGGATACGCTCGATCTGCTGCTGCGCAAGTACTGGGGCGGATATATCTCTCACGTGATCAATCCGATCGACGACGTTTCGACGACGGGCGACGGAGAGACCGTCCACCCGTGGACCGACTGGATCGTCGCCGTCGAGCCCGGATGCTATACGGACGGATATGCGGTAAGAGTGTGCGCCGACTGCGGAAGGATCGAAAAAAAGGTTCTGCCAGCGTGTCATAAATTCGGCGGCGGAGTCGAGACCGTCCCCGCGACCTGGGAACAAGAGGGACAGACCGTTTACACCTGTCAGGTCTGCGGATATTCCGAGACCCGGACGGTCCCGAAGATCACCCTCGCCGACTATTTCACCGACGTGCCTGCCGGCGAGTGGTATTACACGTACGTGGAATACGCTTTCAGAAACGGTCTGATGAACGGGATGACGGGCGGAAAATTCGCGCCCGAGGAAGAAATGAGCCGCGCGATGATCGTCACGGTCCTGTGGCGTATCGAAGGGTCGCCCGAATCGGAGGGCGAGTCCCCGTTCGGCGATCTTACCGAGGAATGGTATAAAAAAGCCGTCGCGTGGGCGGCGGAGTCCGGAGTCGTTATGGGCGTCGAGGAGGACGCGTTCGCGCCGGACGACCCGCTGACGAGAGAGCAGATCGCGGCGATAGTGTACAGATATTCCGAATACAAGGGGGCTGACGTGACGCCCGAGGGCGACCTGCTCGGATTCCCCGACGAGGGCGACGTCAGCGAATATGCGCGCGAGCCGCTCGCGTGGGCGGTAGGCCGCGGACTTTTGAAAGGGACGGCGGACGAAAAAGGGACCGTCTTCCTCGACCCGCAGGGCGGCGCGACGAGAGCGCAGGTCGCGACGATCCTGACAAGATACCTGAGCGAATAAAAAAAGAATGCAAAAGCATTCTTTTTTTATTCTTAATCGAAGCCCACGGTCAGCGAGCATCTGTCGAGAAAGACGGTATTGTGCGCGACGCGGGTCCCGCGCGCCGAATAAAACGGCTCGCGCGTGTTCGTGTGCGGAACGAAGAGCGGAAACGCGCTCGACGCGATATCGACTCTCAGCCTCTCGCCCTCCCCGGCCTGCAGCGCGATCGGGTCGAGCTCGAACTCGAGATCGACCGGCGTGCCGGGGACGTAATCCGGAAAACGGTTCGAGAGCTGATCTATATCGTCTCGGAGGGAGAAGTCTCCCTCTTTTTTCGTTATCCCGACTCTTACGTAGAAGCACGTGTCCTCGCAGTCCGAGGCGACGCGCAGTTTGAGTTTCATCCCGCCTCTGACGTGCCCTCCCGCGGGAAGCGGATCGGTGAAGACGGTGACGACGCCGTCCCTTCCGGGCGGCGCCATGAACGTCGTGCCGCCGAAATTGTGAGTGAGTCCGCCCTCAAAGCGCGTCGGATCCTCGGGGTCGTATGTATAGGTCCTCCCGCCGTTTCCGAGCGGATAAGTTACGGTGCGGCCTGCTTTGAAAAGAGAGCCGTCGGTCGTCCATCCCTTGCCGAATATCTCGTAATACGTGACCGATCCCGGCGGGACGGGCGGTTCGCCGACCCCGCGGGTATAGTTGAGCCACCTGAGGTCGAAATCCGGAAAGCCCTGACCGAGTTCGCCTTTATCAAAACAGTACGGCTGTTCTTCCGCCGTGCCGCCGTGGTGGTACGGGTGAACGATCAGCGCGCTTTTCGCTTTGGCGCGCGGCGTCATATTCTCCCACATTTTGAGAACGCCGTGAGTGAACGTGTCGAACGTTCCGACCGTCAGGAGCATAGGCACGCGTGTGTCGCGTTCGGCGTTCCTCGAGTCTGCGCCTCCCTCTTTCGTCGACCAGAACGGAGCGGATCTGTCGGGGTTTTCGAGCGCGTCGTCGTAATTCTCCACCCGCTCTCCGTAAACCCGGCGGGTGAATTCCGTCAGCGGCTTTTTGAGGTACTGCTCGGGCGACCATTCGATCCGGAGCCCCGCGTTTTGTTTGTAAACGGAGGTGTGCCATCCGCCTATAAGGTTGATCTTGAAAAATCCGTTGCGGTAGAACATCCCGTACCGCTCGCTGTCCATCGACTCGAGCGACGCGCCTTTTATATCGTCCGCGAACGGAGCGGTGACCAGATGGACGAGAGAAGTGTAGCTTCCGCCCAACAGGTAGAGTTCGCCGTTGCAGAGATCGCTCTTTCGAACGTATTCCTGAAGAGCGAGCCCCTCCTCCCTCTCGAAGACGAACGGAACGCAGTCGCCCGTGCTCTTGCCGCTCCCGCGGCACTGCTGGAAGAAGAATGCGTAACCCGCGTCGACAAACCGAGAGAATTCGTTTTCAACTCGTCCGACGAGTTCCTCGTCCGTCATCCCGACGGTCGCCTTTTCATACGGGCATCTGTACAGAATTGCGGGGAAACGGTCTCCCTCGGCGGGTCTCGATATTACCGTACACAGCAGATTCCCGTCGAACGGGAGATATCTGATCTCAGTTTTGTGCTTCATTTTCGATCCTCACTTAAAGCGATTTTCAAAACGTCTTCCGGCGTTTGGGCTGTCAGATCCCGTCCGGGCGTCAGTTCGACTTCCGAATTCAGATACCCCCACCCGACGAGGACGCAGTCGAGATCCGCCGCGTGCGCCGTCGCGAGGTCGACGCCGGAATCTCCGACGTAAAGCGTCCTCTCCGGCGTCACGCCGAGCTCCGCCATCACCGCGATCGCCCCGGCGGGGTCGGGTTTGCGCGGGATCCCCTCCCGTTCGCCGTAATAAAGGTCGAACAGACCGTCGAAGAACTTCCTGCACAGTATCGTGACGGCGAAATCCGCTTTGTTCGAGAGCAGCGCGACGCGCAGTCCCGCCTCCCGCAGCGACTTCAGCAGATCCGCGATACCGTCGTACGGCCGCGTCTTGTCGGTCAGATGGTCTTTATAATATTCGACAAATGCCTTATACATCAGACCCGTCTTCTCATCGCCGAGTTCCTCGCCCGCTCCGCGGCGCAGGAGCATCCTCACCCCGTTGCCGATGAACGAGCGCGTTTCCTCCGCGGTACGCGGCGGATAGCCGAATTCAGAAAGCGCGTGATTGAGCGTGGCGGTCAGATCTCCGAGCGTGTCGAGGACCGTCCCGTCCATATCGAATATGACTGCGTCGTATCTCATAACGTCTCCTCACTTTCCGCGAGCGGAAGCTCGAACCAGAACGTGCTCCCCTTGCCCTTTTCGCTTATCACGCCGAACGGCGCGCCGTGGAGCATCAAAAGATTTTTGACGATCGAGAGCCCGAGCCCGGTACCCTCCTTCGTTCTCTTGTGGAACTCGCGCGATTTGAAATATCTGTCCCAAATCAGCGGCAGATCCTCCTCGGGGATCCCGTCGCCGGTGTCGGTTATCTCCACGCGGCAGGCGGAGTCGTTCACCGTCTGGCGAACTGTGACTTTCTTGTCGTCGCCCGTGTAGTTTACGGCGTTGTTCAGAAGGTTGTACAAGACCTGAAGGATCCTCGTTCTGTCGGCGGCGACGGTCGCGTCGCGGTCGGCAACGAGGGCAATATCGAATCCCTCCGCGCCTTTCAGCTTCGAATAGCGCGAAACGGTCTCGGAAAGCGCCTCCGTGAGCGAGAACGGCGCCGGTTCGATCTTCACCGCTCCTTCCGTCAGCTTGGACGCGTCGAGCATATCGTTCACCAGATGAGTGAGCATTTTCGTCTCGTCGACGATTATATCCATGTTTTCGGAGTTCATCTCGCCCGGGATGTCGCGCATGACCTCCGCGTATCCCGAGATCAGCGTCAGCGGAGTGCGCAGGTCGTGCGACACGTTCGCGATCAGATCGCGCCTTATGCGGTCCGTCTCGGACAGTTCGTGCGTCGCGATATTGAGAGCGTCGGCGAGCTCCGCCGTCTCCCGGGTGTTTCCTCTCACGAACCGGACGTCGTAGTCTCCCGAAGCGAGCCTGCCCGCCCCTTCGCGCATCTTCACGAGCGGACCCGATACTTTTTTAGGCAGAAAATACGCGATCAGGGCGACGCCGACGACGATCACCGCGCTGATCACCGCCGTCATGATCCGGAGCGTCGTCACGGTCGTCGAGAGCGGACTCAGGTGCGCGTTCAGGACGACGAGGGTGCCTCCCGACGCTTTCGCCATCAGGATGCTCTCTCCCGCGTCGGACTCCTCTTCGTCTTTCCCGCCGAAACTCTGTCCGATCTTAACGGTATTCGTGAACTCGCCCTCGGAGCCCGTTTTATCGTACATATCGAACGCGAGGGAGTCGGAGACGAAACCGTGGATGAAACAGAACGGGTTGACCGTAGAGTGCCAGCTCGCCGTCTCGCGTCCGCCTTTGTTCATATCGTAAACGGAAACGCAGAGATTGTATTTCATTCCGAGCCTCTCCACGGCGCCGTCGAGGGATCCCGCGTCAGCCGCCGCGATCTGTGCTGCGACTTTTCTCATCTCGCCCTCTTTGACCGCGCGGTGGAGCGTTCCCAGAAAGAACGTCTCCGTCAGCCAGATTGCGGCGAGAATGATCGCCGCGGGGATAGCAAGATAAACGATCAGCCGTCTCCTCAGCGTGGGAAGACGGCGATCCGATCCTTTTTCGTTATTATGCGTTTTCATCAAAGCGATACCCCACTCCTCTGAGCGTGACTATCATTCGCGACCACTCCCCGAGGGAGCGTCTCAGCAGCTTCACGTGCGTGTCGAGCGTTCTGTCGTCGCCGTAGTAGTCCCAGCCCCACACCTCGGTTATGAGCTTCTCGCGCGACAGCGCGATATTTTTGTTTTTCATCATATAAAAGAGGAGATCGTACTCTTTCGGAGTGAGCGCGACGCGCTCTCCGTCGACGTAAACGATGCGCGCGGTGACGTCCGCGCGGATACCGCCCGCCACGATGACGTCCGACTGCGCCGCGGACCCTCCCGCTCTTTTCATGATCGCGTCGATCCGGAGCATGAGTTCCTTCGGAGAGAACGGCTTGACGACGTAATCGTCGACGCCGATCTCGAATCCGTTGATCCTGTCGTATTCCTCGCCTCTCGCGCTGAGAACGATGATCGGCACGGAGGAGAATTTTCTTATCTCCCTGCAGGCGGAGAACCCGTCGAGTTCGGGCATCATTATATCCACGACGAGCAGGTCGTACCCCCCGTCGCGGGCCTTTCGGATCGCTTCCATCCCGTCCTTCGCCTCGTCGACGGTATGGCCCTCGAACTCGGCGTATTTTCTGATAAGACGGCGGATGTTCTCCTCGTCGTCGACTACCAGGATCTTATACATCGTCATCCTCCCCGAAAAAACGGAATGCTGTCCGGGGCGGATTCGCCCCGGACAACCGTGCTTTTATTCTTTATGCGTCCCCGTTGCTCTCAAAGCAGGTGACTTCAACTTTGACGACGTCTCCGTCGCGGAACAGCGTGAGTTCTATCTTGTCTCCGGGCTCGTGCTTTCTGATCTCGGCGATCACGTCGTCGCCCGAGGCGACCTCGGCGCCGTTCACCGCGAGGATGCGGTCTTTTACTTTAAGAACGTCGTCGTTGTACCCTTCCTTGACCTCGTAGACGTAGACGCCGAGCGAGTTCACGCCGAACTCGGACGCCTTGTACGAGCTGTCTATATTGTAGAGGGTCACGCCGATTATCGTCTTGTTCGAGGATGTCGGCCCTTTCTCCATTATCTGCTTCGCCATGGCGAGCGCCTCGTTGCCCGGGATAGCGAACGAAATACCTTCAACCGACGCATCGGATACCGCGTTGGTGATACCTATCAGCTCGCCTTTGAGATTGAAGAGCCCGCCTCCGGAGTTACCGGGATTGATTGCTGTGTTCGTCTGAAGCAGCGTCATGTCGTTGCCCTCGACGGAGATCTCGCGCGCAAGAGCGCTGATTATGCCGTTCGTCACGGTGCCGCCCAGTTCTCCGAGCGGGTTGCCGATCGCGAGGACTTCGTCGCCCACGGCGAGTTTGTCGCTGTCGCCGAACGTGGCGTAGGAGAGTCCCGTCGCCTCTATCTTGATGACCGCTATATCCGCGTCGGCGTCGCCGCCGATGATCGTCGCCGGGTACTCCTCGCCGCTTCTCGTGCGGACTTTGACGGATTCCGCGGGAGTAACGTCGTCGTCAGCCATTACGACGTGATTGTTGGTGACGATATATCCGTCCTCGGAGATGATGACGCCCGAGCCGCCGCCGCTCACGATGTAGCGGAACCAGCCCGTCGTCGTGTACTCGGTGTAGACCTCAACGACAGAGTCGGCGACCGCGCCGACCACGTCGGCGTAAACGCCCGAACCGGCGGACGGATCATTGTCCGAAACGTCGGACGGTTCCACCTGACGGATGACGGTCGACTCCGCAGGAGTATCCGCCTGTGCCGCTTTGACGTTCCCGGTCAACCCCGCGACGTACGCGCCGAGAAATCCGGCGCCGAACGAGAGCAGCACGCAGACTGCCGCGACGATGGCGATCCATCCCTTGCCGCCGCTCTTTTTCTCTTTCTTCTCTTTCTGTTTCCGGACCTGCTCCGGTGCGTACGAGATCCTGCCTCCGTTCACGTCGGGAACTCCGTACGGTCTCGGCGCTTCGCCGGAAAAGCCCTGCCCCTGAGGAGGAACGGGACGTCCGTACCCTCCGGCCGCGGCGCTTTGAACTCCGGGATACGGAGGCGTCGGCTGACCCTCCTGCGTGCCGAACGCGGGAGAGGAGCTTTCACGCGGGGTATAATGCAGGTTATTGAAATACGGCGGAGTGAACGTTTCTTTTTCAGGTCCCGACCCGGTCTGTTCCTCGATCGCTTCGGGGATCTCTTCGGAGATCTCTTCGTGAACCTTCTCCGCGATCTCTTCCGCGGACCGCGCCGTTTCTTCTTCGGCGGACGCCGCGTTTTCGGTCTGTTCCGGTTCCGGCACGGATCCGGTCAGATCTTCCGTTCCGTTCTTTTCAAATTCGTTTTCCATGTCACTTTTTCCTTTCGCGGTGATCGTTCGGATCATCTTATGACGATATTGTACCCGCTGAATGTGACGGTTTTTTGAAAACGGACGAAAGGTTTTTTGAAATCAGTTTGACGGAGCGATCGCGTCGATCATCGCCGCGACGTCGTCGCTCACGCCGGTCACACGGACCGGGGCGGCTCCGAACGTGACCGTGACGATGAATCCGCCGTCGTTGTCGCCCGACACGGCGGGCGCGTCAACTCCTGCCGGAACGGGTATCCGCGTCACGGCCTCGTCCGACGCGGCGACCCGGTAGACAGCGCAGCCGGAGCCTGCGGACGCCGTCCCTTCGAACGGCACGGATAAGAGTCTGCCGCTGCCGTTGACGAACAGAACGTTCCCGTCCGGAGTGAAGTTTTTAAGAAAGGCGATATACTCCTCAAAGCAGAGCCCCGTCTTTTCGATTATGAGAGAATGCGGAAGACCGACGTATCTGAAATGCCACGGCTCCGTCTCGATCCTCGTTACCTCTTTTTTGCCCTCGGGATAACGGAGGATGAACCCGTTGTCGCGGAGCAGGCGGATGATCTCGTCGTATGCGCCGCTCTGCAGGATCGGCAGAGCGGTACCGTCGTCGCGGACGAGAGTGAGGTCGGCGGCGAGCCCGGTGTGGTGCTCGCTGTAACCGGGATCGGCGACGTAAAGCTTCGCCGTTTCCTCACCCCACGTATCCCTGTATTCGTCGTAAATCTCTTGCTGTTCTTCAAGCGATCTGTACGCGCTGTTGACCGTCAGATCGTCCTCTCCCGTCGACTCGCTCAGCTCGTGAGTGAGCGAGATCAGAACGTCGAGTACGTGTCGGGACATCATATAATAGGAGTACGCGACTTTGAAATCGCCCGTCTTGTTCTCGTAGACGTTGACGAGATCGTCCTTTTCGGGGAAGACGTACGCGTGGTCGTAATTCACGAGGATGAGGTCTCCCGCCGCGGAGTCGGCGGTCGGCACCTCGATGAACGGCGCGGGCTTCGCCTCGGTCTCGGGCGCGTCCGTTTCAGCCGGCGCGGACGAAGTGTCGGCCGGGACCGGCGGCGTGTCGTTTCTGCTGCGGAAAATAAAGAAAAGGGACACGCCGACGATCAGGATGATCACCGCCGCGAAAACGATATATCCGGGGTTCACGCCCTCGCCGCGCCTTCTGACGTACTTCAGCCTTCGTCCCCTTCTGCTGCTTTGCGGCGGGGTCCGATCCCGCCGTCCGCTCTGTCCGTTCATCGTCTTTACCTCATAAAAACACGGGGAGGGCGACCCTCCCCGCGTATTATTTTTCTCAGTCGAGCGCGTCTCTTCTCGAGAGATTCATTCTGCCCTTCTCGTCGGTGCCGAGGAACTTGACTTTCATCTCGTCTCCGACCTGGCAGACGTCCTCGACCTTCTCGGTGCGCTTGCGGTCGAGTTTCGAAATGTGGACGAGACCTTCCTTGCCGGGCGCGAATTCGACGAACGCGCCGATCGGGATGATCCTCGTTACGCGGCCGGTGTAGATCGCGCCGACCTCGGGCTCGAAGATGATGCCGTCGATGATAGCCTTGGCTGCCTCGATCGCGTTCTTGTCGGGCGACGCGATGTAGACCGTTCCGTCGTCCTCGATGTCGATCTTGGCTCCGGTATCCGCAACGATACCCTGAATGACCTTGCCCTGCTTGCCGATGACTTCGCTGATCTTGTCGACCGGGATCTTCATCGTGAGCATCTTCGGAGCGTACTCGGAAACCTCAGGACGAGGAGCCGGGATCGCTTTGAGGATGACGTCGTCGATGATGTAATCTCTGCCCTTGTGAGTGACGGCGAGCGCCTCTTTGATGATCTCGGGGGTGAGACCGTCTATTTTGAGGTCCATCTGGATCGCCGTGATGCCCTTGTGCGTTCCGGCGACCTTGAAGTCCATATCGCCGTAGAAGTCTTCAAGACCCTGGATGTCGATCATCGTCATGAAACGGTCGCCCTCGGTGATAAGACCGCAGGAGATACCGGCGACGGGCGCCTTGATCGGAACGCCCGCGTCCATAAGGGCGAGAGTCGAACCGCAGACGGACGCCTGCGAGGTGGAGCCGTTCGAACTGATGACCTCGGACACGAGTCTGATCGTGTAGGGGAACTCCTCCTCGTCGGGGATAACGGGAAGAAGCGCTCTTTCCGCCAGCGCGCCGTGACCGATCTCACGTCTGCCGGGGCTTCTCGTCGACTTAGCCTCGCCGACGGAGTAACCGGGCATATTGTAGTGGTGGATGTATCTCTTGTGATCCTCTTCGCTGATACCGTCGAGCATCTGCTCGTCGGAGATCGTGCCGAGGGTGGCGATCGTCAGGACCTGCGTCTGACCTCTGGTGAACATACCGCTGCCGTGGACTCTGTTGAAGAGGCCGACCTCAGCCGCGAGCGGTCTGATCTGATCCATGCGTCTGCCGTCAACGCGCTTCTTGTCCTCAAGCAGCCAGCGGCGGACGATCTTCTTCTGGATCTTGTAGATGAGTTCGGGATATACCGTTTCGAGATCGGGATATTCCTCGAGGAATCTCTCCATGATCGCGTCGCGGATAGGCTCCATGCGCTCGTCGCGGACGTTCTTGTCGTCGGTGTCGAGAGCCACCATAACGTCCTTTTCACAGAAGTCGAAGACTTTATCGAACATATCGTGATCGAGTTCGCAGGACGGATACTCGAATTTCGGCTTGCCGATCTCAGAAACGATCGAGTTGATGAACGCGACGAGGCCCTTGATCTCTTCGTGAGCCTTCATGATCGCGTCGTACATGACGTCGTCGGCGACTTCCTTCGCGCCCGCCTCGATCATGACGACCTTCTTCTCGGACGCCGCGACGGTGAGCTCGAGGGAGCTTCTCTTTCTCTGTTCGGAAGTCGGGTTCATAACGATACCCTCTTCCTCGGTCAGACCGACGAACATACCGCCGATCGGGCCGTTCCACGGGATGTCGGAGATGGACAGCGCGATCGACGCGCCGATCATACCGGTGATCTCGGGGGAGCAGTCGTGGTCAACGGACAGGACGGTCAGGGTGATCGCCACGTCGTTTCTCAGATCCTTCGGGAAAAGCGGGCGCACCGGTCTGTCGATGACGCGTGCGGTGAGGATAGCCTTCTCCGTCGGTCTTCCCTCTCTCTTGAGGAACGATCCGGGGATCCTGCCCACCGAATAAAGACGCTCTTCGAAGTCGATCGAAAGGGGCAGAAAATCGATGCCGTCTCTCGGTCTCTTGGACGCTGTGGCGCACGCGAGGATCGCCGTGTCGCCGTAACGGACGAGAGCGGATCCGTTTGCGAGGCCCGCCATCTTGCCCGTCTCAACGACGAGGGGTCGGCCCGCGTATTCGTACTTGAATACTCTGTAGTTCTCAAACATTTGAAATTCCTCCGTTTTATTTTTTTTGTCTCTTCGCGGAGGTTCAGCAATTAAACAAAAGGACGTAACGCGCCGCTCTCTTGTTTAATGGCTAAAACTCCGGGGTGAGACGTTTTTAACTAAAACAAACGGCTGTCGCGGGAGAGGTATCGGTCTCCCGCAACAGCGCATTTAATAAGTTATCTTCTGAGTCCGAGCTTTTCGATGATAGCGCGGTAACGCTCGATATCCGTTTTCTGCAGATATCCGAGGAGACTGCGGCGATGACCGACCATCTTATGCAGACCTCTGCGGCTGTGATGGTCTTTCTTGTTCACTTTGAGGTGCTCGGTCAGCGTGTTGATCCTGTGGGTGAGGATCGCGATCTGTACCTCGGGAGAACCCGTGTCGCCCTCGTGCGTCTTATACTTCTCGATAAGCTCCTGTTTCTGTTCCTTCGTAATCATAACAATCACCTCTTTGATTATTTCCTGTCACTCAGCGTACGGCGGGTGATACCTCTGCTGAAAGCAGCCATTTATCCTGTACCCGTGCGGCAGGTATTCCGCGCCCGTTTTCGCGCGCGCCCTAACAGTATAACACAGTTTTTTTGCTCCGTCAACCGTTTTCTACTATTATATGTAGAATTATTTCGTGTACTCCGTGTCGAAGAGAACGTATACGTCGAATTTGAATTTCTTGAAGCAATAGTTTGCGAGCTCGGCTTCCTCGCGCGAGGATGCGTAGATTATCAGCGGATTGGAGACAAGCCCGCGGCTCGTAGTATAGGGAAGTTCGCGCGCGTGGGACGCGATCTCGAGATACGGCACGTTGATCGCGCCGGGCAAATGACCCTTAGCATACTCTTCCGCACTTCTCGCGTCGATCAGGACGGCGCGGAAAAGAGGATGCTGAGACAACCGATCTTCGGCGTCCTCTTTCGAGATCTCCTTTGACGTATAAAAATCGCCGCTGAATAAACTGTCATACAGCCTCTCTCCGATCGACTCGTAATACGCGAGCGATTTGAAGTTCGGGAACGCGTCGGCGCAGTCGGTCTCGTACTTGAATACCAGCGCGCCGTGAGGCTCGACCGTAACGGTAAACGACGTCTTCTCTCCGAGATCTTCTTTCCCGAACAGATCGTAAAGCGCCGCACGTCCTCCGTCGAAGACGAGCGACAGATCGACCGTCACTTCCTCGGCGTCGTCGCCGGGATTGAAGAGCGCCAGAGCACCCGTACCGCCGTCGGCGTCGCCGGTCTTCTTGCGCCACAGCGTCGTGTCTTCGCCCACCGTCGCGATATACGCGGCGCAGTCGCCGAGCGGGTCCTGATCGAGCGCGATCAGGTCAGGATCCGTCAGAAGCGCGATCTGATCGTCGGTGAGGCTGCGGATATCGCACGAGATCTGCAGAGGAGAGGAGAACATACACCACATCGCGAAATGGGAGCGCTCTTCGGTCGGGGTGAGACCCTTGCCGATCATCAGCATATCGAGATCGGCGTAGTGACCGGGGGTCGAATACTCGCTGAAGCGCTTCATCTGATTCACGACGTCTGTGACGAATGAGAAGCTCGGATAACTGTCGCCGCCGCTTCTCCACGAATCGCCGACGAGGAACTGATAAGGACTCTCGTATATCCACCGGCACATATTCATGTTGAGATCTCTGCCGGTCTCGCGTTCGATCTCTTTTATTATCTTCCACGTTTCGACGTGAGATTCGGACGCGTTGATGCCGTGCGTACCCGTTCCGTTCGAGTCGATCTTGATATAGTCGAAGCCCCAGCACTCGACGCCCGGATCCTCCGGGTGCCTGCGGGCGTATTCGTCACGGTAGTTTCCGACGGACAGATACGTGTAAAGATCGTCTTTCTTGTTTCCGGAAGCGAGTCCGACGTTGATTCCCGAGATAAGATCTCCTGTAGCGCCTGAACCGCAGGAATCGTACCCGATGTCGGTGTAGATCCCGGCGTAAAGACCGCGTTCATGCGCAGAGTCAGCGAGATATTTCATGCCGTGCGGGAACATTTCCTCCCTGATCATGATCCTGCCGGTCTCACCGTCGCGAGTGGTGTACCACCAGTCGTCCAGAGAGAAAGTTTTATACCCCGCGTCGGCAAGACCGCGCTCGATCGCGGCGTCCATCTGTTCGATCATCCGATCTTCGGTCGCAGACCAACCGAACGCGTAATACGCGCTCCATCCCATGAGAGGCGCCTTCGGCGCGGTCGCCTCGAGGACTGCGGGATAAAGGCGGGTGAGGACCGTCGCCGTTTCGGCTCTTGTCGCCGTCGCCTCGGGATTGAACCTTCCCTTCTCGTCGCCCTTCATCAGACCGGTCGAGCGGAGTTCTTCTATATACCCGCGCGACCAATCGGGGAAAGAGGCGGCGTCGGTAAATGCGCCGACCGTTCCCTCAGAGGACGCGTCCGCGCGAAGGTAGCGGATGAAACTGACGATCAGCTTCGCAAGTTCCTGACGCGTGACGGGATTGTCGGGGCGGAACGTCTTATCTTCGTATCCGTCGATCAGTCCCTCTCCCTTGGCCCATCCGACGTACGGAGCGTACCACTCCGTCGACGATCTTCTGACGTCGGTGAAACTGAGATTCTGCTCGGGATATTCGCCCCATCCGCCCGCCATTCTGTAAAATACGGTGACGATCTCGGCGCGGGTGACCTTGTCCTCCGGGCCGAAAACGGTCCCGGATTTCCCCTGCATTATGGAATTGTCGTACGCGTATTTGACGTACGGATAAAACCAGTCGTCCGTCTTCACGTCGAGGAAAGGAAGCTCCGACGCGTCGGCAGAAACCGGGAACGCCAGGGCGATGCTCGCGACCATCACGAGAGCCAAAAGGAACGATACGATCTTTTTCATTACGGTCACCTCTGTTTTATAAATCTGTCGCGGGATACGCGGACGCTCTGTCGGGGCAGCCGTATTCCCTGCCGTCGATCCCGACGACGCCGTACGCCCCTAACAGTATAACAGGTTTTTTTGCTCCTTCAACCGTTTTCTGCTATTATACGTAGAATTATTTCGTGTACTCCGTGTCGTTGAGTACGTAAACTATGAACTTGAATTTTTTGAAGCAGTAATTTGCGATCTCGGCTTCCTCGCGCGAGGAGGCGTATATGACGATCGGCCGGGCGACGGAGTAACCCTCTGTAAGATACGGCAGATCCCGGGCGTGGGACGCGATCTCGAGATACGGCACGTTGACCGCGCCGGGCAGATGCCCCTTTGCGTACTCCTCCGCGCTTCTCACGTCGACCAGAACGGGGCGCAGAAGGGGATGCAGCGAAAGCTGCGCCGCGGCGTCCTCTTTCGATATCTCGTACACCGTATAGAATCCGTCGTCGAAAAGGTTGTCGTGCAGTCTTTCGCCGATCGATTCGTAATACGCGAGCGACTTGAAGTTCGGGTACGCGTCGGCGCAATCGGTCTCATACCTGAAGATCAGCGCGCCGTGCGGCTCGACGGACGCCGTGAACGAAGTCACCTCGCCGAGGTCCGCACTGCCTGACAGATCGCGGATCTTCGCGCGCCCTCCGTCGAAGACGAGCGACAGATCGACCGTCACTTCCTCGGCGGCGTCGCCGGGATTGAAGAGCGCCAAAGCGCCCGTACCGCCGTCGGCGGTCCCGGTTTTCTTTCTCCACAGGGACGTGTTCTCCCCTACCGTCGCGATATACGCCGCGCAGTCGCCGAGCGGGTCCTGATCGAGAGCGATCAGGTCAGGATCCGTCAAAAGCGCGATCTGATCGTCGGTGAGACTGCGGATATCGCACGAGATCTGCAGAGGAGAGGAGAACATACACCACATTGCGAAATGGGAGCGCTCTTCGGTCGGGGTGAGACCCTTGCCGATCATCAGCATATCGAGATCGGCGTAATGGCCGGGGGTCGAATACTCGCTGTACCGTTTCATCTGATTCACGACGTCTGTGACGAATTTGAAACTCGGATAGCTGTCGCCGCCGCTTCTCCACGAATCGCCGACGAGCAGCTGATACGGTCCCTCGTATAACCACCGGCACATATTCATATTGAGATCTCTGCCTGTCTCGCGTTCGATCTGTTTTATGATCGACCACGTCCCGACGTGGGAATCGGACGCGTTGACACCGTCCGTGTTCGTTCCGTTCGAGTCTATCTTGATATAGTCGAACCCCCAGCATTCGACGCCCGGATCGTCCGGGTGGGAGCGGGCGTATCCGTCGCGGTAGTTTCCGACGGACATATACGTGTAAAGATCGTCTTTCTTGTTCCCGGAAGCGAGTCCGACGTTAATGCCCGAAATAATATCCCCGAGCTTGTCCGATCCGGATCCGCAGGTATCGTACCCGATATCCGTGTAGATCCCCGCGTAAAGACCGCGTTCGTGCGCCGCGTCAGCTATGTATTTCATCCCGTGCGGGAACATATCCTCCCTGACCGTGACTCTCCCCGTCTCGGCGTCGCGCGTGGTGTACCACCAGTCGTCCAGAGAGAAAGTTTTATACCCCGCGTCGGCAAGACCTCGCTCGATCGCGGCGTCCATCTGCCCGATCACGCGTTCTTCCGTCGTGTACATATTGAACGCGTAATACGCGCTCCATCCCATGAGAGGCGCCTTCGGGACCGCCGCCTCGAGGACTGCGGGATAAAGACGGGTGAGGACCGTCGCCGTTTCGGCTCTGGTCGCCGTCGCCTCGGGATTGAATCTTCCCTTCTCGTCGCCTTTCATCAGGCCGGTCGAGCGAAGCTCCTCAATATACCCGCGCGACCATTCGGGGAAAGAAGCGGCGTCGGTAAAGGCGCCGGCCGTTCCCTCAGAGGACGCGTCCG
Source organism: Clostridia bacterium (assembly GCA_017545225.1). Taxonomy (GTDB): domain Bacteria; phylum Bacillota; class Clostridia; order Oscillospirales; family CAG-272; genus RUG11130. Next base: position 7,380 of record JAFWPR010000078.1, on the reverse strand, counting down.
CGCGAAGGTAGCGGATGAAACTGACGATCAGTTTCGCAAGTTCCTGACGCGTGACGGGATTGTCCGGGCGGAACGTCTTATCTTCGTATCCGTCGATCAGTCCCGCCTGTTTAGCCCATCCGACGTACGGAGCGTACCACTCCGTCGACGTTCTTTTAACGTCGGCAAACGTGAGATACTGCTCGGGATATTCGCACCATCCGCCCGCCATTCTGTAAAAGACGGTGACGATCTCGGCGCGGGTGACTTTATCCTCCGGACCGAAAACGGTCCCGGATTTACCCTGCATTATGGAATTGTCGTACGCGTATCTGACGTACGGATAAAACCAGTCGTCCGTCTTCACGTCGCGGAAAGGAAGTTCCGACGCGTCGGCGGAGACCGGGAACGCAAAGGCGACGGCGGCAGCCATCACGAAAGCCAGAAGAAACGATACGATCTTTTTCACGACGGTCGCCTCTTTTTACAGGTCGATCTCGGGGCACTCTTCCCCGTCCCTCGGGAAGCAGAGCTGCACCGAGAGCTCGCAGCTCTTCGCCTCCTCGGTAAACTCAAGGACGAAAACGTTGATCTCCTTTTCCGCCATCGCGGGGGTGACGGGCAGATAGTAAGTATAACCGCGGTCGGCTTCCCTCACGCCGCACTCCCAGCACATCGCGGGATACGCGGACGCTCTGTCGGGGCAGCCGTATTCCCTTCCGTCGATCTCGATGACGCCGTACGCGCCCTCGGCGCCGTGTTCGCCGTCTATACATACGGAAAGATACGCGCCGGGAACGATATCTTCCTTGTGAACGTAAACTCTCGCTCTCCTCGCGCCGGCGATCTTTCTGTCGCGGTAATGAGGAAGCATGATGAGCAGTTTCGGGTCGGAAAGAGGAACTTCTGCCCCGTTCTCCTCAAGCGCGATCTTGTAGATCCTGTCGAGCGGTTCGCGGATGCGGAGATACCTGATCTGCCCGCGCACCGAATACTCCGCGCGGACGACCTTCCCGGGGACTTTTTCGATATTGTGGACGTCGTTGACGACGACTTCCTGCTCTCTTGCGCAGAGAGGAGTCTCGCCTATGAGATCCGTCCTGTTCCAGATCGCGAGATCGGTCGAGTAGTCGCCGAACGGATACGCGCTCTGCGGCTTGATCTCGGCAGTCTCGACGTCGCCCTTGAAATACTCGATAATTATCTTGTCGGCGTGGTATTTCGCTCCGAAATCGACGCGCAGGCACGCGCCGCTTTCACGCATCGCGCCTCCGTAGAACGTCTTGGATCCGCCGTCGAAAAACGTGTCGGGATCGCCGTCGAATGCGAACCGGGATTCGCAGCCGCGCAGAACGTACGTCCTCTGCGCGAAGAACGCGTCTCTCGCAGCCCTGACAGCCGGTATCGCCGTCTCGCCCGCGGAACGCACCGCCTGCGCCTCAAGCGAGTCGTTCGAGGAGGCGAACACCGCTGCCTCATAGAGGCGTTCCATCTTCGATGTGACGGGCTCGCGCTCCCAACGGGTGCGGTCGACTCTGACGGGATCGCGCATCGAATGATCAAATTTTTCGTCCGAAAGATACGGCATCGGGATCTCCTTCCCCGCCGTGAATCTGCCGATCCTTCCGGTCGAGGAGACGAGTTTCACGCGGGTGGGAACTCCGTCTTTTTCCTTGATCACTTCGTATTTGCAGCCCGTGAGGACCGGTCCCGCGACGGAGGCGTCGCAAACCTCGATGAGACCCGCGCGGAAAGGCGGGACGGGAACGTCGGCGACGGTCCCGTAGTCGAAGACGCCGACGAATTCCTCATAGGGGTGGTGGGTCATGACGGCGACCTTGCCGCACTTCCCGAGACCGATCTCGGAGTCGAGCCGTACGGGAACGGATACCCTTTCCCACGTCGGATTGCCGACGACGATGAAACGGCGCTTGCCGTCGCCGCGCGATACGGCGTCCGGCCCGTAACAGTCGGGGAGAAGTTTTCCGTCGACGAGGATATCGCGGTACTTGCGGTGCAGATTGTAAATCCTCGCGAGACGCGCGTGATCGCGGTCGGGCATCAGCCACGGGTTGCCGTAGATCTCCGGGGCGAGGATGAGGCATCGACCGAACGCCTGATAGATCAGATCGTCGTCGAAGAAGTCGTTGAATGACGAGATACACACGCCGTGGTCTTCGGCGAGACGCTGAAGCTCCGGCACCGTACCGCGGAAGAACGTGAACGCGCGGTGGTGGGGAGCCGGCATATCGTTTCCTATGTGGACGTCGACGTAAGTCTCCTGTCCGTTCCACAGAAACGTGGTCGCGTAGGGCTCGCCGATCCCGAGACGCAGGCGGTGGTTGAGAAGGATGAGATCGGGTGAATACTTCCGGCACTCCTTCATGGTCTTTACGAACTCCTCCTGCTTTTCCTCTCGCAGACGGGAGCACACGCCGTCGATCTTGAACAGGGCGAAGTGATGGTCGCGGCAGAGCGATACGAGCAGCTCTCTGCGCGCCGCGGCGGACTCGTCCGTATCGCCGTACCCGTCGGGCCCGCACCACACTCCGAGGCGCATACCGATCTCTGCCGCCGCCTCTGCGCATTTGCCGTATCCGTTCGGATACTGCGCGCGAAGCTTCGGCGAGTCGAACGTCTCGTACGTACTTCTCGAGCCGTCGAGGTTCCCCGCGTCCCACGCGTAGATGTCGACCGTCATACCGTACTCGTCGTGAAGCCATTTGAAATATCCGATATTCGCGAGAGTCTGCGCTTCGGTCGAACCCTCGTTCGTGCTGTTTATCCATGAGAAATACTGCGAACGGGAAGGAGTCTTCTCTTCCGCTCCCGCCGTTTCGACGGTTTTTACGATTTTGTTTTCTTCCATAATATCCTCGATATCCTCCGAAAATGATGTCAAAAAAAGTATATCACGGAAGCCCCGAAAATTCAAGCGTTCGCGGGCCGTTCTTGACTTGCTCGGGACGTTGATATATAATCTCGTTAGAACGGAACCGGGAGGAGGGATACCGTGGCAGACGTATACGAATATCTCAGGTGGAGAGGCGACGTGCCTTTTGTCGGCGATCCGTTCGGCGAGGTCGACGCGATGATCCTCTCGATGCTCGCCTACGTGAAGCTCGACGGGATCGTTGAAGACGGCGGAAAAGAAAAAACGCTCCGCGAAGTTTACGACGAGTATTACAGAGACCGTACCCCGGATGACGTCCGTGCGGACAAGCTGATCCAGCCGAAATCGCCTCTGCTTCTCGGGAGTATGCTCAGCGGCGGACGGTTCGGAGATATGACGTTCTCGTTCTACGACGACGAAACGGTCTCCGAACGGGATATGCAGTTCTGCGCCGTGACGTATCGCCTTTCCGACGGCACCGCGTTCGTCGCGTTCCGCGGGACCGATTCGACGCTCACCGGATGGCGCGAGGACTTCGATATCAGTTTTCAGAGCAGGACCGAGGGACAGCTGAAAGCCGCGTCCTATCTCGACAGGGTCGGCAAGGCGCTCCGTGTTCCGCTCCGCGTGGGCGGCCACTCGAAAGGCGGCAACCTCGCCGTCTTTGCTTCCGCGTTCTGCTCGCCCTACGTAAGGCGGCGGATAAAGGCGGTATATTCGTTCGACGGGCCCGGGTTCCCCCGCGAGACGGTCGAAACGGAAGAATACCGCGCCGTTCTCGGGAAGACGGTCAGTTTCATCCCGGACACTTCCCTGATCGGACAACTTCTGATCTCCGAGGCGCCGCGCGAAGTCGTCAAAAGCACGGCGAAGGGGATCGGTCAGCACGACGCCCTGACGTGGTCGATCGAACGCAACCGTTTTGAAAAAACGGAACTCTCGACCGCAGGCGAGATGATCGGCAGAGCAGTCGGCGAATGGATCGAAAAGATCGACTACGATACGAGAAAGTCATTCACGGAAACGATCTTTTCACTCTTTGCCTCGACCGGAGCGGACACGTTCTCCGAGATAGGGAAAAAGAAAGGAAAGAGCGCCGGCGCGATATTATCGGCAATGAAGGATCTTTCGCGTGAAAAACAGCGCGAACTTATCCGTCTGATCGCCATGCTCGGCCAGAGCGGCGGCGCCGTCGCGACGGACTACATAAACAAAAAGATAGAGAAAAAACAGGATAAAGAAACGGACTGATCTCTCAGTCCGTTCTTTTCATTACCGTTCTCCGCTTTCGAGAGCGGGCGGCTCTTCGTCCTTAGCATACTCGAGCAGGTCGCCCGGCTGGCAGTCAAGCGCGTCGCAAATCGCGATGAGCGTTGAGAAACGGATCGCGCTTATGCGGCCGTTTTTCAGTTTCGATAGGTTAACGTTCGCGACGCCTACCTTCTCGGCCAGTTCGTTGAGTCCTATCTTGCGGTCCGCCATCACGCGGTCAAGACGCAGGATTATCCTTCCCATAACAAAACCTCGATTTTGATTACTATCCGTTTCCCCCGGTCAAAGAGTCTCGTCGGACTCTTTCTGGATCGCGGCGCCGTACTTGAAGATCATAATGATCAGAATGATAACAAGAGCGGCGAACGCGGTCGTCAGATCGACGCCGAAACTGAAATCGGCTTCGCCTCCCATGATAAGTCCTTTTCCGAGAGCGGACACAAGCGGCTTGAGTACTGCGTACGGTATCAGCGAGATCGCGAGACCGGTCATCCCTTTCACGACGGAGTCGGTGAAGGGAGTCTCGCTCGACTCGACGGCCTTCATCAGCCGGCGGAGCATGACGAATACGGCTATCAGCGCGCCGGGTATCAGCGCATAGCAAAGAAGAGCGAATCCGACCTTGCGGAGCGTGAACTGTTTCGCGTCGCCTTCGGCGTGGAGAACGATCTTGTCTCCGTCGCGTTCGACGCCGCTCACCTTGTCCGCGCGGAGCCGGAGAAGAAACGAACCCTCTTCGATCTTTTCGGGGATCATCCCGATCTGATCCTCGGGAATTCGGTCTACCCAGTCGCCGCTTACCGTGACGTCCGCACTGCCCGAGACTTCCGCGGAGATCGCGTTCTGCGGGATCACTGCGAGAACGGTACCCGCAACGACGAGTCCCGCCGTTCCGATTATCATCAATACCATCATTACCGTCGCGAGTATCCGGCATACCTTGCCGATCGCTTTGATTCTTCTTACCGATTTGTCCATTGTAATGTCCTCACTTTCCGACGTTGATCACATTATAGCACCTGAAAATACGTTTGTCAACTATTTTTTAATGTTTTTCGTTAATTTTTTTATACTTTTCGTTTTGAGACGGATTTCTTCATTTTTATTATACGCGAAAAAAACTCTCTCCGCGCCGGGCGGAGAGAGTTTATCTCTTTCGTTATACTTTGAATACTTTTGAGGCAAACCTCGGAAAAAGAGGTGAAAAATCAATGAGCCGGTCGAAGATCTTTCCGAACAGACCGATCATCGGCGCGTTTACCGCCGCGAGGACGAGCGTACCGGGACCGATCAGAGAAAAATCAAACCTTCCGAACAGTATAAGCATCAAAACGATCGCGACGGCAAGAGACGACACGTCGTATATCCACTTTACTTTGTTCATACCGTACTTTTTGACCACGCTTATCTCTTTGACCGAAAAGTCGTACGCCTGCTGCGGCAGATAACTGCGCAGGATCAGCGCTATTGCGATCTCGGTCAAAAGGGCTCCCGTGACCATCAGGATGATCTTCAGATATAAAGCGTCGACCGTCTCAGTTCCGAATACGAGGCGCCAGAGATCCAGCGTCACTCCGTATATGATCGCCGTAACGAAGGACAGAGGATAGGAAAGCGTTACGCGCCTCACGAAAACCGCAAGAAGGATCAGAATGATCCCCTGCACGATATATTCCGTGTTGCCGAACGTAAAAAACGGAGCGATCGGTTCGAGAAACGAAGACAGAACGTAAGCGGGTGCGACGACCGTCGAAACGCCGAGTCCGCTTTTCGCGGACAGGCAAACGCCGAGAGCGCAAAGAACCGTTCCCAGAATATACGCCGCCTCTCCGAACCGTCGCACGGGTCTGCTGCCGAGGTTTGACATAACTGTTCCTTTTTCCAAAACTCCCTCCGCGGTCAGGCGGAGGGAGTTTTCGTTATTGATACCGATTATTTCTTCTGCTGAATAGCAGCCTGCGCCGCCGCAAGTCTTGCGATCGGAACGCGGAACGGTGAGCAGGAGACGTAGTCGAGACCGATCTCGTTGCAGAACTCAACGGAGGACGGGTCGCCGCCGTGCTCGCCGCAGATACCGATGTGCAGGTTCGGGTTCGCTTCCTTGCCGAGAGCGATCGCCATCTTCATGAGTTTGCCCACGCCGATGCGGTCGAGCTTTGCGAACGGGTCGTTCTCAAAGATCTTCGCCTCGTAGTAAGCGCCGAGGAACTTACCCGCGTCGTCGCGGCTGAAGCCGTACGTCATCTGCGTGAGGTCGTTCGTGCCGAAGCAGAAGAAGTCGGCGTTCTTCGCGATATCGTCGGCGGTGAGAGCGGCTCTCGGGATCTCGATCATCGTGCCGACCTCGTAGTCGAGTGCGGCTCCGGCGGCCTTGATCTCGGCGTCGGCGGTAGCGACGACGAATTCCTTGACGTACTTGAGCTCTTTGACCTCGCCTACCAGCGGGATCATGATCTCGGGACGGATCGTCCAGTCGGGATGCTTCTTCTTGACGTTGATAGCCGCGCGGATGACCGCCGCGGTCTGCATCTTAGCGATCTCGGGATACGTGACCGCAAGACGGCATCCTCTGTGACCCATCATCGGGTTGAACTCGTGAAGGGCGGCGATGATGTTCTTGATCTGCTCGACGGTCTTGCCCTGAGCCGCCGCGAGAAGCTCGATGTCGGCTTCCTCGGTGGGAACGAACTCATGGAGCGGCGGGTCGAGGAATCTGATGCAAACGGGAGTTCCCTCGAGAGCCTCGTAAAGAGCCTCGAAGTCGGCCTGCTGCATCGGAAGGATCTTAGCGAGCGCGGCTTCTCTCTCCTCGACGGTGTCGGCGCAGATCATCTCTCTGAACGCGGCGATCCTGTCGGGATCGAAGAACATGTGCTCGGTACGGCAGAGGCCGATACCCTCGGCGCCGAGTTCGCGGGCTTTCTTCGCGTCCGCGGGAGTGTCGGCGTTCGTTCTGACTTTAAGTCTTCTGTATTTGTCGGCCCAGCTCATGACTCTGCCGAAGTTGCCGCTGATGGAAGCGGGAACGGTCTCGATCAGGCCGTCGTAGATGTTGCCTGTGGAACCGTCGATGGAGATGAAGTCGCCCTCACCGTAGGTCTTGCCCGCGAGCTCGAACTTCTTGTTCTCTTCGTCCATCTTGATCTCGCCGCATCCGGAGACGCAGCACTTGCCCATGCCGCGGGCGACGACCGCCGCGTGAGAGGTCATACCGCCGCGGACGGTGAGGATGCCCT
>JAFWPR010000077.1 GCA_017545225.1 Clostridia bacterium | reverse complement strand
GCCGTATCATCGGTCGACGCCCTGATAGACAACGGCCGCCGCGGGAAACCGGTCACCGGTCCTTCCAACCGCCCGCTGAAATCGCTTTCCGAATATCTGCGCGGCAAGCAGGGACGCTTCCGTCAGAACCTCCTCGGCAAGCGCGTCGACTACTCCGGCCGTTCCGTCATCATGGTCGGGCCGGACCTCAAGATCTACCAGTGCGGCCTCCCGAAGGAGATGGCGCTCGAACTCTTCAAGCCCTTCGTTATGAAGAGGCTCGTCGAGACCGGCAACGCCACCAACATCAAAGAGGCGAAGAAGAAGGTCGAGAGGATCAACCCCGACGTATGGGACGCTCTCGAGACCGTCATCAAGAACCATCCCGTTCTTCTCAACCGCGCGCCGACGCTCCACCGCCTGTCCATTCAGGCGTTCGAGCCGATCCTCGTAGAGGGTAAGGCGATCAAGCTTCATCCGCTCGTCTGCAAGGCGTTCAACGCCGACTTCGACGGCGACCAGATGCCCGTCCACGTCCCGCTTTCCGCGGAGGCGCAGGCGGAGGCGAGATTCCTCATGCTCTCCTCGGGCAACCTGCTGAAGCCCGTCGACGGACGCGCGATCGCAGTTCCGTCTCAGGACATGGTCCTCGGTTCCTTCTATCTTACTCTCGACAAGCCGGGCGAACCCGGAGAGGGCAAGATGTTCCGCGACTTCAACGAGGCGATGATGGCGTACAGAGCCGGATTCCTCGGCCTGCACGCTCCCATCAAAGTCAGGATGGAGCGTGAGATCGACGGCGTCAAGAAGTCGAAGATCATCGACGCGACGCTCGGACGGCTCATCTTCAACGAAAACATTCCTCAGGACCTCGGCTACGTCGACAGGTCCGATCCCGAAAAGGCGTTCGATCTCGAGATCATGTTCGTCACGGGTTCGAAGGAACTCGCCGCGATCGTCGACCGCTGCATCAAACGCCACGGCTTCGCCGTCACCGCGGAAGTGCTCGACGCGATCAAGAGCATGGGATACAAGTACTCCACCAAGGCTTCGATCTCCATCTCCGTCGCGGATATGACGATCCCGAAGGAGAAGTACTCGATCATCGAGGATGCGGAGCACAAGGTCGACCTGATCCACCGTCACTTCATGCGCGGCGAGATCACCGACGAGGAGAGATACAAGAACGTCATCGACGTTTGGGAACAGGCGACGAAGGACGTCGTCGCGGCGCTTCAGGCGAACTTCGACAGATACAACTCCATCAAGATGATGAGCGACTCGGGCGCCCGCGGATCCATGACCCAGATGCGTCAGCTCGCCGGTATGCGCGGACTCATGTTCGCGACTTCCGGTAAGACGATGGAGATCCCGATCAAATCGAACTTCCGCGAAGGTCTTAACATCCTCGATTACTTCATTGCCGCGAGAGGCGCGCGTAAGTCGCTGTCCGACACGGCTCTGAAGACCGCAGACTCCGGCTACCTGACCCGCCGTCTCGTCGACGTCGCTCAGGAAGTCATCGTCCGCGAACAGGATTGCGGAGCGACGCACGGCATCGTGGTCTCCGACATCATGGAGGGCGCGGACGTCATCGAGCCTCTGCGCGACAGACTCCTCGGCAGATACGTCATCGGCGACGTCGTCGATCCCGCCACCGGCGAGGTCATCGTTCCCGACGGCGAGATGGTCACCGACGCGCTCGCGAACAAAGTCGTCGCGGCGGGGATCAAATCGGTCCACATCAGAACGGTGCTCCAGTGCAAGTCCCGCCACGGGATCTGCGCTCACTGCTACGGCTCCGACCTTGCGAACGACCGTCCCGTCAACGTGGGCGAGAGCGTCGGCATAATCGCCGCTCAGTCCATCGGCGAACCGGGTACGCAGCTCACGATGAGAACGTTCCACACCGGAGGCGTCGCGGCGGCTAACATCACGCAGGGTCTTCCGCGAGTCGAGGAACTCTTCGAGGCGCGCCGCCCGAAGAAGGCGTCCGTTATCGCGGAGAAAGCCGGTATCATCTCGATCGAAGACGTGAAGAAGATGAGAAACATCACGATCACGCCCGACGACGGATCCGATCCGGCGGTATACACCATTCCGTTCGGCACCCGCATCACCGTTGAGGAAGGCGACCACGTCGGAGCCGGCTTCGACCTCACCGAGGGCGACAAGGCGCCCGCCGACATCCTCCGCATCAACGGTATCGACGCGGTCTACGATTACATCATCCTCGAGGTTCAGAAGGTCTACCGTTCGCAGTCGATCAACATCAACGACAAGCACATCGAGGTCATCGCCCGTCAGATGACGAGAAAAGTCAAGATCCTTGACGAGGGCGACACTTCGCTGCTGCCCGGTTCGACCGTCAACGTCAACGAATTCCTGACGGAGAACGAGGCGCTCGAAGAGCGCATCGCCGCCGGCGAGACCGATCTCAGACTCGCAACGAGCGAGCCCGTGCTTCTCGGTATCACCAAGGCGTCCCTTCTCACCGAGTCGTTCCTTTCCGCGGCGTCCTTCCAGGAGACCACCAAGGTCCTCACCGAAGCGGCGATCAAGGGCAAGGTCGACCACCTCGTCGGTCTTAAAGAGAACGTCATCATCGGTAAGCTCATCCCCGCCGGTACCGGCATGGAGCGCTACCGCGGCGTCGAGGTCGAGAGGACGAATCCGATCGACATCGACCTGTCCGAGTACGAATTCGACGACGACGACGATTCCATCGAAAAACTCTCCGCCGCATTCAGAGCGGAGGAGGGCGGTTCCGCTCCCGCCGAAGGAGAGGAAGAGATCGATCAGGAAGACGAGGAGTTTGACGACGGGGAGTTCGACGAGGAAGAGGCGGTAGACGAGGTCGACGCACTCATCGACGAGATCGTCGACGAAGAATAAACCGGTTTTACACCCCTCCCGGGGGTGGCGGAAGTCGCTCCCGGGAGCAGGTTTCAAGGAAAATCTGTCATCGAACCGATTTTTCAGGGAACCATAATTGTGCAAAGAGGAGAAAAATCTCTCCTCAAAACGCGACTATTGACAATTTGACTTTCCGGGTGTAGAATATATAGTCGGGTAACGGCGGTTACCCTTGCTTTGGTACGCAAAAAATGCGGCCGGGCGTTTATCACGGAAGAAAGGAGATAAAGCATGCCGACACTCAATCAGCTTGTGAGACAGGGCAGACAGGACAAGGTCTACAAGTCCAAAGCTCCCGTGCTCCAGCAGGGATTCAACACGCTCAAGAACCGTGCTACGGATCAGAGCAGCCCTCAGAAGCGCGGCGTCTGCACCAAGGTCACGACGACGACCCCCAAGAAGCCGAACTCAGCTCTTCGTAAGATCGCGAGAGTGCGTCTTTCAAACGGAATGGAAGCAACCTGCTACATTCCCGGGATCGGTCACAACCTGCAGGAGCACTCGGTCGTCCTCATAAGAGGCGGAAGAGTCCGCGACCTGCCCGGTGTTCGTTACCACATCATCCGCGGCACACTCGACGCACAGGGCGTCTCCGGACGTAACCAGGCGCGTTCGAAATACGGCGCGAAGAGAGGTAAGAAATAATAACCGGTTTATATGTGTCAGAGCTGGTTCGTGATAAACGCAAATGCAGCCGACACATACGGGGCGGAGCACCGTCCCGAGTACCTGAGATTTCATATTTTTAATGAAGGAGGGAAGTAAAGTGTCGAGAAGAGGTCAGATATCCAAGAGAGACGTCCTGCCCGATCCTCTTTACAATTCGAAAGTCGTCACAAAGCTCATCAACAACGTGATGTACGACGGTAAGAAGGGCGTTGCCCAGAAGATCGTTTACGACGCATTTTCGATCATCGAGGAAAAGCAGGGACAGAACCCGCTTGAGGTGTTCAACGAGGCTCTTGAAAATATTATGCCCGTTCTTGAAGTCAAAGCGCGCAGAGTCGGCGGTTCCAACTACCAGGTCCCGATAGAGGTCAGACCGGAGAGACGCCAGACGCTTGGGCTCAGATGGCTCGTCGACTACGCCCGTTCACGCGGCGAAAAGACGATGGCCGAGAGACTTGCCGCAGAGATCGTCGACGCGAAGAACAGCGCCGGCGGGGCTTTCAAGAAGAAGGAAGACACCCACAGAATGGCGGAAGCCAACAAGGCGTTCGCGCACTTCAGATATTGATCGCCGCGTCTTACAGAGCAGACGCATAAGGAGAAAGAGTTAATTACGATGCCAAGGGAATATTCGCTTGAGCGTACCAGAAACATCGGGATCATGGCTCACATCGACGCCGGTAAAACGACGACGACGGAGCGCATCCTGTTCTACACGGGAAAGACCCATAAGATAGGCGAAGTCCACGAGGGCGCCGCCACCATGGACTGGATGGAGCAGGAGCAGGAGAGAGGGATCACGATCACCTCCGCCGCGACCACCTGTTTCTGGAAAGATACGCGCATTAACATCATAGACACCCCCGGCCACGTGGACTTCACGGTCGAGGTCGAGAGATCCCTCAGGGTCCTCGACGGGTCCGTCACCGTCCTGTGCGCAAAGGGAGGAGTCGAGCCCCAGTCCGAGACGGTCTGGAGGCAGGCGGACAAGTACCGCGTGCCGAGAATGGCCTATATAAATAAAATGGACATCATGGGCGCAAACTTCTACCACGTGGTGGACATGATGAAGGACAGGCTCAAGGCAAACGCCGTGCCGATCCAGCTGCCGATAGGCGCCGAGGCGACCTTCCGCGGTATCATCGACCTTATGAATATGGAAGCCGACGTCTACTACGACGATCTCGGTAAGGATATGAGGGTCGAGCCGATACCCGAGGACATGGTCGAAAAGGCAAAAGAGTACCGCGAGGCGATGATCGAAGCGATCGCCGAGACGGACGAGGAACTGCTCGACAAGTTCATCGGCGGTGAGGAGATCACCGTCCCGGAACTCAAGCGCGCGCTCCGCGCCGCCACGATCGACAACAAGATCGTCCCCGTCGTCTGCGGAACTTCCTATAAGAACAAGGGAGTGCAGAAACTGCTCGACGCGATCGTCGACTATATGCCCGCACCTGTTGATATTCCCGCGATCAAGGGAACGAACCCGAAGAACGATCAGGAAGTCGAAAGACACGCTTCCGACGACGAACCGTTCTCCGCGCTCGCTTTCAAGATAATGACCGACCCGTTCGTCGGAAAGCTCTGCTTCTTCAGAGTGTATTCCGGCCACGTGTCGGCGGGATCGACCGTTTACAATTCCACCAAGGACAAGAGGGAAAGGCTCGGACGTATCGTCCAGATGCACGCCAACGACAGGCGCGACCTCGACGCGGTGTACGCCGGCGATATCGCCGCCGTCGTCGCGACGAAGCTCACCACGACGGGCGACACCTTCTGCGACGAATCCCACCCCGTCATCCTCGAGTCGATGGAATTCCCGGAGCCGGTCATCAGAGTCGCCATCGAACCCAAGACCCGCGCGGGTCAGGAAAAGATGGGCATAGGGCTCTCGAAGCTGGCTGAGGAAGACCCCACGTTCCGCACCTACACGGACGAGGACACCGGTCAGACGATCATCGCCGGAATGGGCGAGCTTCATCTTGAGATCATCGTAGACAGACTTCTCCGCGAATTCAAAGTCGAGGCAAACATCGGCAAACCCCAGGTCGCTTACAAAGAGACGATCAGAAAACGCGTCGACCATGAGTGCAAGTTCCGCCGTCAGACGGGCGGCTCGGGCCAGTACGCGCACGTCAAGATCATCCTGGAGCCGAACGAGCCCGGCAAAGGATACGAATTCATCAACAACGTCACGGGCGGATCGATCCCGAAGGAATTCATCGAACCCGTGAATCAGGGTATCCAGGGCGCCATGCAGAACGGCGTGCTCGCGGGGTACAACGTCGTGGACGTGAAGGTCACGCTTTACGACGGCTCGTACCACGAAGTCGACTCGTCGGATATGGCGTTCAAGATCGCCGGCTCCATGGCTTTCAAGGAAGCGATGAGACTTGCCGACCCGGTCCTGACGGAACCCATTATGAAGGTCAACGTCATCACCCCGGACCAGTATCTCGGGGACGTGATCGGGGACCTCAACTCCCGCCGCGGTCAGGTGAACGCGATGGAATCCGAAAACGGAGCCACCGAGATCACCGCTTTCGTGCCGCTGTCCGAGATGTTCGGATACGCCACCGACCTGCGCTCGAGAAGCCAGGGCCGCGCCCAGTATTCGATGGAGCCCTCGCACTTCGCGGAGGTGCCTAAGTCGATTATGGAAAATATCTTGAAAACCAAAGGCAGATAAAATAAAAAATATTAAAAATTAAATTTGGAGGAAAGAACCATGGCAAAGGAAAAATTCGAAAGAACAAAACCGCACGTT
>JAFWPR010000076.1 GCA_017545225.1 Clostridia bacterium | reverse complement strand
GGGTTCAATACGGCTCTGATACAGAAAAAAGATGCTGACAATACTGATTTCTCCACCAGATTCTTTTCTTCATTAGGGTTGTCTGTTTTACTATATATTGTTCTTTTCTTTACGAAAAGAAATTCGGCAACCGTATCGTCCCGACCGTCCTGTTCGGAATTCTGATGTTCGCGAATATCGCGTGGTGCGTCATACTGACGGACGGGAAGGACCTCGGAGAGTTCAACGGGAGCGATACCCTGATCTTCGTCGCCTTCGCCGTCGCGGAATTGACGGCTTTTGTCCTGACGCTGTTTTTCGCCGACAGAAGCGGGAAACAACTGAAGGTCGTCAACGACTGCAAAGCCGTTCTTCTGTCATGCGCCGCGAAAGAGCACAAAAAGGATTCGCTTGAAAAATACCCGGATCCGATCGGGGTGAAGTATTTCGACGACTTTTCGTACCGGATCGTGATCTTCGCGCCGAAAAGCAACGTTTTCGCGTATATGCTCGAGCGTTTCGACGCCTCGACAAACTTGTGGATTTCGTGTTATACGTCGGCGAAAAAGTTTGACACACTCTCCGAACTCAACGACGATATCGACGTAACTTTTGAAAACGAGATATTGGAATGAAAATGAAAAAGATAATCAAAACAATCGCCCTCGTGCTCTTCATACTCATCATCCTCGCCGTTTGCGCCGTGTTCGGGCTGAATGCGTACGTCAAAAGCATCGGCGGTAAGAGGGTCGTCACGCCCGAAGAAGCGGCGGCGATCGAGGACGCCGACTGCATACTCGTCCTCGGCTGTTCCGTCAAGATCGACCACACGCTCAGCAACATGCTCGAGGACAGACTGCGCCGCGGCGTCGAACTATACGGAAGCGGCGCTGCTCCGAAACTGCTCATGAGCGGCGACCACGGCACCGACGATTACGACGAAGTCAACGCGATGAAGAATTACGCGACGGAGAACGGCGTGCCGTCGAGCGACGTTTTCATGGATCACGCCGGGTTCTCGACTTACGAGTCGGTTTACAGGGCGAAAGAAATCTTCGGCGCCGAAAAAGTGATCATCGTAACGCAGGAATATCACCTTTACCGCGCTCTGTTCATCGCCGAAAAGCTCGGTCTGGAGGCGTACGGCGTCGCGTCGGATTATCGCACGTACAGCGGTCAGGAAGGGCGAGAGCTTCGCGAGATCCTCGCGCGATGCAAGGACTTCGCCTCGACCGTTTTCAAACCCGAACCGACGTATCTCGGAGATAAGATCCCGATCGACGGAGACGGAAATATCACGAACGACAGATAAAAGGAAAGGGCGTTCCCCGCGGGGAACGCCCTTTCTTTATTCAGAATCCGAAATACTCTTTCGCGTTTCCGTAACAGATCCCGCTTATGATCGCGCCGAGCATCTCTTCGTCGTCGGGATACTCGCCCCGCTCGACCCATCCGCCGATCAGGTCGCAGAGAATTCTGCGAAAATACTCGTGGCGCGGATAAGAAGCAAAACTGCGCGAGTCGGTAAGCATTCCGACGAACGTTCCGAGAACTCCGAGATCCGCGAGCGCTTTCAGGTGCGCTTCGATCCCGTCCCTGTGGTCGTTGAACCACCACGCGGCGCCGAGCTGGATCCGCGATCTTGAAGGCCCTTTCTGAAAGCATCCCATCAGCGTGCCGAGAATATAAAGATCGCCCGGATTCAGCGAATAAAGAACGGTTTTCGGAAGAGCGCCCGAGGCGTCGAGTTCGTCCGCGAAGCGGGCGAGCGGACGCGCGAGGCGCGTATCGTCTATGCAGTCGTACCCCGAGTCCGGTCCCATTCGTCCGAAGGCGGTACTGTTCACGTTTCTCAACGCTCCGACGTGGAGCTGCATGCACCATCCGCGGCGGGCGTATTCCGAAGCAAGGAAAATCATCATGTCGTAAACGTATGCGTTTTCCTCCGCGTCGGTCAGTTCTCCTCCCGCCATCGCTTTATCGAAAGCGGCGGAGGGAGACTCTTTCGTATTTTCGGGAATATAATCGAGCCCGTGATCGGAGAGGCGGCATCCGTGCGCGGCGAAACGGTCCATCGATCCCGACAGGATCCTTTTGAGACCGTCGTAGCCGTCCGCGCCGAGTTTCGCGATATAATCGCGGAAACCCGCCTTTCGTATGTTCACGCACCTGTCCGGGCGGAACGTGGGAACGACCTTGACGCCGAATCCGCTCCTTTCGATCGCCTCGTGATATTCAAGCGAGTCCGCGGGATCGTCCGTCGTACATACCGTCTCGACGTTCGACCGCGAGATGAATCCGCGCGGCGTATACTCCTCCTTTTTGAAAAGAGGAAGCGTCGCGTCATAGATCGCGTCGGCGGTCGCCTCGTTCAGAGCGACGTCAACGTCGAAATACCTCTTCAACTCGAGTGCGGTCCAGTGGTAAAGCGGATTGCCTATCGCGTACGAAACGGTCTTTGCGTACGCTCTGAACTTTTCCTTCGGGTCGCAGTCGCCCGTGATAAGCTCTTCCGGGACTCCGAACGAGCGCATCGCACGCCATTTGTAGTGATCCCCGCCGAGAAACAGGTCGGTGATCGACGTGAATCCCTTGTTCTCCGCGATCCGTTTCGGATCGAGATGGCAGTGGTAATCAATGATGGGGAGCGGTTCGGCGTAAGACTGATACAACCGCCTCGCCGTATTCGTATTCAAAAGAAAGTCTTCGCCGACAACAGTCTTTACACTCATCCTTACGCCTCCCTCAAACGACAGTTCAACCCCGGTCTTTCCTTAATACAGAACGGATGAACCGCATGCTGACGTAAAGACGTTCGCACCGTGTTCGTATCCGTAAATGTCGTAATATTTCTCGTTCAACTTTTCGATTATCGCATCTGCTTTGTCTTTTTCTACGAGAGCGATCACGCAGCCGCCGAGGCCCGCGCCGACGAGTTCACTTCCGAGCACGCCGTCCTCTCCGTTGAGCAGATCGCTCAGAACGTCGATCTGTACGGTCGAGCATCCGTAAGCGCCGCACTGAAGCGCGACGTCTGCGTTTTCTTCGGCAAGACGATCGAGGACCTCGTCGGAGAGATCGGTTTTTCCCACCCGGTCTCCGTCGTGGCTGATCTTCATCATCTTTCCGATGAATTCATAATCGGAATCGTCGAGCGCCTCCATAAATCTGTCTGATCTCGCACACTCGGAGATTCCGAACAGAGCGACGCCCCTGAGGTCGTAAATATTCGGATCCGCGTGCGACGAAAACAGACGGTCGAGTTTTTCCCTGTATTCCGGGAGAAGCGCTTTTGCGCTTCCGCGTGTCATCGTCTCCGGGACCGCCTTAAGCATTTCATATATCTTAGAGTACGGGCGTACCTTCGCGACGTCTCTCAATTCCCTCATGTCGTTTTCCGGGAATTCTCGTTTCAGGATCATGAACGCGATCTCGCAGGCGGTGACCTTTGCGTTGAAAGTATCCTTGCTGTCCTCCGCCTTTTTCGACTGTATCATACTGTTGGCAACGAGGATCGCGTACTTGTCCGAAAACGCGGCGCTGCCGCCGATCTCAAACGGTTTGAATCCGATATGTGTGATCTTTCCGCGTTTTCCGCACTTCATGGCCGCGTGATCCCCCGCGCCTCCGCGCGATCCGACGAGCCACTCGCCCTCTCCGCAGAGTTCCACGAACTCGCGGTCGGAATAATTGAGACAGTTGAGCGCGACGACCGCCTCCATAACTGCGACGACGATGCTCGACGAGGACGAGATTCCGGCGCCGACCGGGTTATTGCCGTAGGCGACCATATCCATCCCACACAGCGGCACGTCGTTGTCGAACTGAACGCGGAGCACGGCGGATTTAACGTAATTTGACCAGTCTCCCCGGCTCAGTCCGATCATTTCCTTTATCCGCTTGTCTTCGATAAAATCGGTCCACTTTTCGTACTTTTTCTCTCCCATCATCCACCCTATCGAGAACCACCTGTCGGGATACGACGGGTCCACGTTGGAGATGCTGACGAGATCGTCGTCACGCGGAGAACAGATAAACACGGTATCGCTGTCAGTCGCCATTACGTTGATCCCGCCCCCGCGGTGGTCGACGTGGCGGCCCATAAGATTCAGCCGCCCCGGCGATCTCGTAATAACGACCTTGCGGTCGCCGAACTTTGAAATAAACTTGTCGATCAGAACGGTATACCGTTCCTTCTGATCGTCCGAGTTCTCCCCGTAAAGACGGGTGAACTCGCCGTCAAGTTTGCCCGCGGTAATATCCGATCTGAATTCCGACGCGCTGCGCATGAACCAGACGCCCATCGAACGGAGGTCGGTCTTCGTACTGTACGTCTTCATATCGTCGGCTTTTTTCACCTCGTACAGTTCGACCGTACTGTTCCCGGAAAACCATTCGAGCGCGTCGGTCAGATAAATCTCTCCCTGCGCGTTCGACGCGTTGAACGTACCGATCGCTTCGATCGCCTGATCGACGTCGAAACAGTAAAGCCCCGCGTTTGAAAACGAAGACGCCAGAATCTCATCCGCGGTGAAGATCTCGCCGCCGAGACGCTTTGTCTTCTCCGGGGTACGTTCTTTTGCGAGTTTCAGTACCTTTTGCGCCTTCTTTGCGTTGAGACCTATCTTTTCGAGTTTGCTCTGATACTCTTCAGGAGGCAGATCTGCAAGCGTCATGAAAGCAGCATCCGTAAGTTCGACTACGCCGAAAGGTTTCCCGTCTTTCACTACGACGCGTCCGCCGCCCGGATTTGCCTCAACGGGCTGAACGCCCCACACCGCTTTACAACGTCCCGCCCTCTCGATCAGGGAGGATATAACGGACGGGGAAATGATCTTGTCACCCATAGAAACGATCGCGGGACCGGAGTAGCCTATCGTTCCGAGCGCCCTGAGCCCGCAAAGAGCCGCGTGACCGGTACCCTTCTGTTCCTTTTGATATGCGTAAACGACTCCGGGCTCGCCGTCGAGGCAGTCCATGACCGAGCGGGACTGATGGCCGACAACGACGACAAATCTCGACACACCGCCGAGACGCATATTGTCGATTATTCGCTTTATCACCGGGACCCCGGCGCATTCAAAGCATACTTTGTTCTTTGAGTCGTCGTTCATCCTCGTGCCTTTCCCGGCACAGAGGAGTATCGCTGCCGTATTCATATGAACCTCCGTTTAATCGTTTTTCAGCTACTGAAAACAGTCAGGTCCCATGTATCGTTCTATCCAAATCAAGTCCTAACTTCTCAATCAGTTCGCGTTGATCGTTACTCTTTGCTCTTTGTGTTGCTATCTCTTTCAACGTCAATTTATTCTTCAAAATAATACCAAAAATGCGGAAAGATTGATAGATCCAAGCAAATGGTCTGAGAAATATGTATTTCTTTGCCGATTTCCACTGTTTCTGGCCGCCGGTCTGCAAACGCTTGAAGAACCCGCCCCTTGTATTGGTCGAAAGATAAAAAGACGCTGTTTTACCTTCAGCACCTGCTTTGCGTCCGAAATTTCCCTTCTCCATGATATATTCCATCAGTTCGTCGCACGGATAATCTTTATCGTCAACAATTGTCCTCAGTCCAAAATATTTCTGACACATGACAGTTGTTGTAAACGCAAGCCTTTCCATGCCGGTCCGCTGCAGCATCGGAATAAGCTTATTCTCCCATATTTCGGAAGACAAATCGTTGACGTACATCATCCAGTCGATGATTTGCCTCAACCCCAAACCAGATCTCAGATGTTGATTGATATGGAATATAAGCACCAAACCGTTTAATTCGGGGGGCAATACAGGAAAAGAGTACCCTTCAATCGTTCTGAAGACCCGATCGTCGATCCCTTTTTCAAAATATGACAGCATCCCCTCATCGGAATCCGAAAGAACCGATAATCGTCTATGCAACTCGAATACGATCTTGCTTTTGCTGTAACTATAATGGTGTTCTGCATGATCCTTATCATGAGTTAAGCAGAAACCGTTTTCTTCCATGACAGACGCAGCTCTTAAAAAGTCAGATCTTTTCACAAGTATATCGACGTCGCCCATGGAACGTAAAGTCGGATAAGGATATGCCATCGCGGCGGCGGCGCCCTTGATGATAACACACGGAATACTGTTCTTTTCAAAAAGTTTCAGCGCCTGATCCTGCCAGTACATCACTTTTATCCAGTTCGCGTACTGTGTAATGCAAAACGTATCCCATGCTTCAGAACGCGGTACGCGGTGCTCCCGTAACCAATTCCACGGAATAGTGGCAACAGATTGTTTTTTCATTTCTTTGAAGACAGACTCCGGATCTTCTGCTTCAACGTCCTCATTCGTAAAGAGGCTGGCTTTCAGTATTTGAAATAATTGATAATAATTATCATTCATAAGATCCACCAAAAACGCTTTTCAAAAGGCGACCGCAAAAAACTACAAGCGTGTCCTGCGCCGTTCAGCATTTTTCACCTCGTTATTTGATCCGGGAGGGACGTTTTTCGTGTCCTGAACGAGCACCCCCGTCAGCTTTTCTTTTTCCTGCGGACAATTCCTTTGATCAGGCCCAGATAGTACCTGAACTCTTCCCTTCTGAAAAAGATCAGCAGATATGCGGCTATGATCGTCACTACGCAGATCGCCGTTTTCAATATGAAGGAGATCCATCCGGTTATAGTTACCAGATTGACCAAGAAGTACGCGAGGAACGCGACCGAAACTATCGCGACCATATACGTCAGCAGACTTCTCCAGAAATACCAGCTCGATTTTTTGAAGCAGTACTTGAAAACGAGATACGAGCCGGATATCGTCGTACAGAGAGAAGATATGATCGTACCGAGGAATACGCCCGCCAGACCGATAACGTTTACCAAAGCGACGGAGATCACTATGTTAAGGATGCCCTCAAGGAGTGCGATATATCTGTCTTTGTAATAAAGTCCAAGAGCGTCTCTGTAGATCGTCATCGGCAATTTGATCCCGTGCCACCCTACGAAATTGATTAAAGACGCCAGGATAACGAGAGGAAAATCAAGAAGATAATCCGGCCCTGCCCAAAGTCTGATAAACGGGTTGAAGAGGACGATAAGACTCGTCGAAATGAACCCCATCATCACCATGATGAGAAAAGTCATCTTTTTGAAGAAACTGTAGTTTTCTTCCGGATTGCTCGAGACGGCGAAATTGCTCGCGCTCGCTCTGACGGAATCAAAGATCATCATGACCAGTTTCTGAAAGATACCGATAATTAAAAGATAGTTTGAATAAATACCGAGAACCGCCAAACCCAAAAAATGAGATATAACGATGCTGTCGGTCCCGGACGCGATAACGTATCCCGCGTGAACGCAGAAGCCGCCCCGTATCTTCTGGATAACGTCTCTTTTGGTCTCTTTATCCATCTTCTCGGTCTTCTGTTTCAGGTAAGGATATTTTTTCTTTGCGAAGAACGACACGTATAAATTGCCCGCCATCGCGCACATTATCTGGATTATGAGGTAAAAGATGTAGTTGTGCGTAAGAAGAAGGACGACGATCTGGCTCGAATACTGAATTATCGCGGCGATCTGAGCTATCGTCGTTACAATGAACATTTTCTGATTTGCTTTGATCAGCGCTTTTTCCGCGGCGCATACGTAAGCCACGACGGAATTCAGTATAAACAGAACGTAAATCAGGGGGAGATTTTCAATCGAGTTCTTTGCTACGATATATTTAAGGAAAGGCGTGAGAGAAAGACCTACCACCCCGACGAAAAGCGCCATAAAGAAATATACCTTCTTGAAAGTTTTCATTATGACGGCAAGCTTTTTCTCGTCGTTTTCCGCGATCGGCTTGTATAAAAGTGAAACGAAAGCGCCTCCGGCTCCGAGTTCGGCCAGTGAGAGAAGAGACAGAATGTTTGAAAACAGACCGCTGACTCCCAGGTACTCGGTCGTAAGGCAATAAATGAATACGGTCCTTGTTGCAAAGGACAGGCCCATATTCAGTACGTATGAAGATAAACTGAATACAAAATTCTTAATCGTATTCTTTTTTCTTGATTCCATTATCATACTCCAGATAAAAAGCCATAAAGCAAACGAGCAGATACTGCATGTGCGAGAGCCCCGAAAAACCCTGACTTGACTGAAGACCGATCAAGAGAGTAATAAGCGGTACCGCCTGGAACAGCCGGAAACCCGGATTATTGTTTTTCGTTATGATCACCGCCCTGACGAACAGCGCCATGACGATCACGAAACCGAGAATCCCCCACGCGATCAGTATTTCCTGCGTCGCGTTGTGCGCCGATAAAGTATAATCATATTTCGCGTTGTATTTCTGAAGACCGACGCCGAAAAGAAGGCCCACGGGATTGTGCCACAACGCCCGGAAATAGAACAGAGCTATATCCCATCGGCCGTTTGAAATGTCTTCGACCCCCATTCGCTCGGAAAAAGCGGTAAAATAATTCGGTATCAGCCACCACATAACCTGAAGCAGTACCGCGATGGATACGACGGCGATGATAACGTTTCGAGCGGTTTTCCTCTTATTGTCAGCCGAGAAAAGAAAATACAGGATCAAACCTATCACGAGTGCGATATTTGCCCCTCGCGACATGGTCATGATACTCGTTATTACGGCAAAAGCAAACGGGACAATATAAAGCTTTTTCCCGCTCTTTTTCAACAGCAAAAGGGAGAAAAGCGCGGCAAGCATTGAAATGAAGCCGAGGTCGTTA
This sequence comes from Clostridia bacterium, assembly GCA_017545225.1. Classification (GTDB taxonomy): domain Bacteria; phylum Bacillota; class Clostridia; order Oscillospirales; family CAG-272; genus RUG11130. The sequence continues at coordinate 14,199 of JAFWPR010000076.1, read as the reverse complement.
CTGTTGAAACTCACCCTCATCCCCTCATCTTCTATACCCACTCTGGACAACTCTCCGAATCTTACGCCAAGCGAAAGGATCTGAGAAAAAGAGAACGACCTGAGCATCTGACCCCAGATACAAATCAGGGCGATAAAATATCCGAAAAGAAAGAATTTCAGAACCTTTTCCCCGTCTACTTCCAGACCCGAATCAAGCGTAACGGTAAAGAGCAGAATAAAGCAGATCGCAAGCCTTATATACTCCACGTATGAGAACTCGTAATGAAGCCCGACGATGAGTTCCAGAGCAAGAAGAGCAAAAATCAGAAGATGACTTACGTTCGATCTCTTTATCTGCTTGTTCTTGATGAAAAAAGCAATCAGGGCAAAACCGGAAATATACACCCCGGACACGCCGGTGTGCAGCGGCGCGATAAACGCGACGAAACAAAGCAGCTCGGTCTTGTCGCAGATGAAACAGATCACCGCGCCTAGAACGATAAAAATATATTTATTTACAGGCAGACCGATAACGTCCCTGCCCAAAACGAGGGCGGAGAAAACGATAAAAAACAGAACGGTCAAAAAACGAAGAACGCTATTCCCGTTTCTGTTATTATCAAAAACTACCGACTTGCTTTGTCCCGGCACCATCATATATGACCTCACCTAATCTCCAGTTTCGAATACGTATTTAGCCGTCACTTTCGAATCATCGAGACGGATCCTCGAAATTCGGATCCTCTTTTTTACTGAGAATTCTCTTTCGTTTCTCCGAATTCCGGAAGAGATATCCAATCGCCTAGAGTTCTGTCCCACTCGTCCGGAACGAAGGGGCAGAAACCGCCGTGGTGAAACAGCGTCATCTCTCCGAAATAAACTTTCCCGTTTGCCTCATAAAAATCGACTCTCACCTGCGGAGTGCCCTCCGCGAGTTTTTTCGCCAATTCTTTCATCAAATCAAAGTGCGCCGGTTTTGCCGGAGGAACGTCGGCGTTCGGCGGGCCGCTGATGATGGGAAGATGATTAAACTCCATATCAAAGAAGTCAAACCTGACCCCAACCGTCTTGTTTTGCCGCTCCGTTGCGATAAACATGATTTTCGGGACTCCGCCGAACGTTAAGAATTTGTAGTCTCTGAGTTCTCCTGTTTCCGCGTCTTCAACGTACTCTTCCGCAATGATTTTTTTCTTCACGTCCTTGTACGGCCACTCGCGTGACTTAAGATAGTAATTGTGTCTAAACGTCTTCTTCAATTCCGAAACAGCCTTTTCGGCATCAAACGTTTTTTTGTCCTTACAAATAACGATACTGCCCGAATCGTGGTTGGGTTTCAAAACAAATCGGTCGGGAAGCGAAGAAAAATCTATCTGTTCCGGTGAATCCCATACCCCGAGCATGGGAATAAGGTACTCTTCGCCGATCCTCTCCTTTACGAAATCACGGACCGCGTATTTGTCAACCATTCGAGTGTAGATAGGTCTTCTGTCATAAAGTTTCATCCACTGGAGTTTTTCGTTGAAAGTAGTCGGAGAATTCAAATCAGGGAAGCGGCCGAATCTCTTTTTGAATTTCCGCTTTATATATTTTTCATCAGACATACCGCGGTGTTCACGTATGGAAGCGGCAAATTCGGAATTGACTATGGGTATATATAATTTGCGGAACAGATGGATAAAATCTTTCCCTGACATTATTTCCTCCAAAACAAGACAAATCGTTAAACTGACTGAAAAAACAGTAAATAGTGGGCAGAAACGTTTTTATCGCAGATAATCCCGAAGAACTCGCTTGTTTATCCCGCAGACGATCTCATATCCGATCGTACCGTACAGATGGGCCAGATCGTCGGCGGTTATCGTCTCCCCGCCGCTTTTGCCGATCAGTACGATCTCCGTACCAATATCGACACCGGGTATATCCGAAACGTCGATCATCATCTGATCCATACAGACCCTGCCGATGATCCCCGCTTTTCTGCCGTTGACCAGTACGAATCCTTTATTGGAAAGCAACCGCGAATAGCCGTCGGCGTATCCCGTGGGAACGGTTGCTATCCTCATAGTCCTGTCGGCGGTGAAACTCCTGCCGTAACCGACCGTGTCTCCCGCCCCGATCTCCTTGACCATACTGATCACGCTCTTCCAACTCAGTACGGGAGCGATCCCGTCGGGGAGAACGTTTTCGTAATCCGGTTTCAGCCCGTATAGAACGATCCCGAGACGTACGAACGAAGAATCCGCGGCGTGCCACAGACCTCCGGCGGAATTCATGCAGTGACAGGAAAGGCCTAGATCCGCGACCCTTGCGCATACGGTCCTGAACTTTTCGATCTGTTCGTTCGTAAACGCGTCCTGATCGGGGGTATCGGCGACGCAAAGATGGGTAAACAGTCCGTCGAGCCAATCGGAATATTTCCTGATCACGCGCTCGCACCCTGCCGGGTCGTCTGCGTTCAGCCCTATGCGTCTCATCCCCGTATCGACAGCAAACTGACATCTCACGGGAAGTCCGGTCGAGAGAAGCTTTTCGGCGTATTTCTCGGAAAGAAGCGCTTGAGTAATTCTGTTCTCAACGAGTTCTCCAGCTCTGTCGGTCGGAGTATAGCCGAGGATGAGTATTTCTCCGTCGGTCACGCGTCTCACGTGAAGCGCCTCGTCGACGTTTGAGACCGCAAAATGGTCCACCCCCAGCGACGATAGTTCCGCCGATACTTCCGCGTCGCCGTGTCCGTATGCGTCGGCCTTGACGACCGCCATTATTTTCCGCCCTTCGGGCTGAAGAGATTTGCAGATCTCATAGTTCCGTCTCAACTGACGGAGATCTATCTCTACCCAGGATCTTTTACCAGTCATTTGATCGTACCCTCTTGACCGATTCGGCAGAACGATCGGAAGTCCGATCGGCGTGCCGGGATAAGTTTGTATAAATGATCGCGCATCGGGAAACACTGCGTTCTTCCCTTTGACGCGAATGATTCTCAACATACAAACGCCGGGCGTTTTGATCGCACGGCAAAAAAGACATAATAAACGATTATATTATATCATATTAATAAAAAAAAGCAACCCTTAAGGGGCCGCAAAACCGATCGAGCAAAGGGGGGCGGTCCGCACCGATCCTTTATACGATTCACAAAAGCCTGAAAGAAAAACGCGGGCGAACGGCCCGCGCTTTCATTCGTCTTCCGACCGAACCGATCTTTCGGCGAATTATTTCTCCGCTACCTCGGAAATATATGAATAATACCTGTCCGCAATCTTTTTCAGCGAATGCGTATCACGAATCTTCTGCGCGTTTTTCGCGCAGGAGGACGCAAGATCGGGATCGGCAATCAGTTCCCCGATCGCGAACGCGATCGCATCGGCGTCTCCTTTGGGGACAAGAAGTCCGTTTTCCCGGTTTTCGATCAGATCGGACGGGCCGAAATCGCAGTCGGTCGAGACGCAGGCGCATCCGCACGCCATCGCTTCGATCAGGCCGTTCGGCATGCCCTCGTAATCGCTCGCAAGAACGAAGATCCGGGAAGAGAGAAGTTCCTTTGCGACGTCGTTCGTCAGTCCCATGACGAAAGCGGAATCCTCCAGACCGAGAACCCGGATCTTTTCTTTAATCCTGCCCTCTTCCGGACCGCTCCCGAATATCCTGAGCCGGTAGTCCGGGTCTGCGGACCTGATCTCCGCAAATGCGTCGAGGATCAGATCGTAGCGTTTAGTGCCGGCAAGTCTGCCTGTAGTAATGATTACTTTATTACGTTCATTAAAAGACGTGATCTCGTCGGGAATGGTCAAAGAAAAGCCATTGGGGATCACCGTGCTCTTTTTCTGCGTTGCAGACGGATAATACCTTTTTGCGCCGTTAGTCTGAAAAATGAAACCGTCGACAGATGCCGACTTCTTTCTCATCCACAGATCCGTTTTCTTGTTCTTCCGCTCCGGATTGGCTCTTTCCGAGCCGATCACCTTGGCCCGTTTGTACGCTTTCTTCGCAAGCACGGCGCTTTTGCACTGGAAAGAGATCACTACGTCCGGAGCGATCCTTCGAAAGAGTTTGCGAAAAGCGCGTAACTCCTTGATCATGTGCGCCGCACTCTGAAGCAAATTGCAAGAAACGCTGTGCAAATCAAGAAAGATCAGACGCACGCGTTCGTCAAGGGGAAAAAAAGGTTCTTTTTCTTTGTCAAGCAAAACGACGGTCACGCGGTCGCCTCTGTTTACAAAATCATTGGCAAGCGAAGATATGACCCGTTCCGCACCGCCGTTTTGTAAAGAAAAATTCAAAAAAACGATATGTTTCATTTACTGTCTTTCCTTTTATCGATCCTGATCATTTCTCCGATCTTCATTTCCGCCTCCCGGGGATCAAAGCATGCCATCCCGCCTCCGGGGAAAAAGGTGAATTCCGAGAACTTGATCTCTCCGCCCAGATTATAAAGATCGACCCTTACGAAAAGAGTACCCTCCGCAAGTTTTTCCGCGATCCGGATCATTTCATCGAAATTATCGGGTTTTTTAATTTCGAAAGGAATCTTCGGGTGGTCGTGCCTTCCGAAATCCGCTGGGGTAAAATCAAGATTATAGAAACTGAGATAGTCGTGTTTTTTATTATTGACAATATTAGCAAACCCGATATACAAAAACTGCGGTTTGCCGTTGAAACAATAAAATTTATAATCTATCAACCCGTCCGTCTGACCTTCGGGAACGTTGCTGTCCGAAACGAGTTCTTCCGCAAAGACTCTAGGCGTGACGTTTTTGTAAGGCCACTCCCTGTTGACAAGGTATTCTCTTCTTTTCAGTGCTCTTTTTACTCTTTTACGTATTTCCTTCTCATCCAGCGCGTTTTTGTCTTTGCAAATCACCATCCCGCGTCCGGAATTATGATTGCATTTCAAAACGAATTGATCCGGAAGTTCGGAAAAGTCGATCTCGTTCGCACTGTCCCAGATCTTGAGCGTCGGAATAACGTACTGAGGACCGATAGCAGACGCCACGAATTCTTTAGCCTGAATTTTATCAACCATTATGCTGTATATCGGTTTCCTGTCATACAATTTAATCCACTGCAGTTTTTCCGTAAATGAATGCGGGTTGTTAATATCAAATATATGCCCGATTTTCTTCTTGTATTTGTCCATTATATATTTTTCGTCCGGCTTATGCGAGCGGTATACCATACCCTCAATAAATGACGAACTCATTAAAAACTGTCGAATCGGAGAAGCTTTGATCCAGCACTTGTTCGATAACTCTTTGAAAAAAACTTTAGGATTCTTCATCTTTTCGTTCCTTTTCACCTGCTATTTTACATAAGCATGATTACAGTCAGGTCATCTCGGTATTTGTCAAAAGAAAACTTTGAAACTCGTTCAACTGCTTTTTTTCTGTAAAAATCCATTTTTTTGCTATTTGATAAAATGCCGCCAATCGCTTGAGCAAGCAGGCGATCATCATCCGTGATATCGCTCGTATTTATCTTTGACGCTGCGGGTTTAACAAGAATACCGTATTCCGCTTCCTCAATTGAATCTGTATGCGTCAAGTCCCCGCCGCCGAGGATCTCTCGCGGTCCGCTCGGGCAATCGACGGACACAGCAGGTAAAAAAGCCATTCCTTCCACAAGCGCGTTCGGAAATCCCTCGGAGAAAGACGACAAAACGAACAGAGTTGATTTAGAGAGATACTTGAACGGATTCTTTCTGAATCCTATCATCTTTACGTTATCAGTTAATTCAAGACTGTCAATCAAGGACTGGAGTTCGTCGCGCATCTCACCCTCGCCAATAATAAGCAATTGCGTATTCGGATCCATTCGGTGAACTAAACTGAAAGCTTTGATCAAACGATAATGATTTTTCACACTGTTCAGACGTCCATGTGTGACGATCGTCTGTTTTGAAAAAACATAATCATCAACGAGTTCATCTCCCATTTTCGCAATCAAATCCAAATCAAACGGATTATAGATCACCACGGTCCTGTCAGATACGGACGGCAAAATACTGTCTATGTGTTGTTTTATCTCCTTGGAGCAGCAGACGATCACGTCGCTATGACGGTACTGATATTTGGAGAGAAAAGAACCGTTTGCTGACGCAAAACCCCGAAAATTAGTAATGACTCTGCTTTTACCGCCGCTTAAAACATTCGACAAATTGGCAGTGGGACCAAAAGAGATACATGTTTTGACTTGTCTTTCTTTCTTTATCTTCCTGATTATTCGGGATCGTTTAACCGCATGAAAGACTTTTTTTATTTTCCCATCGCTCGCAGGTAAGTCAAGATTCAGAACAGCCGCTTCACTCTCATACACGGCATTGTTCAAATCAAAAACAGCAAGCGTTACTTTTAGTCCGTCATCAAGCAACAACTCAGCTGTTTTAATAGCCGTTCTTTGCGCTCCGCCCAAATGAAAATTCGGGACGATAATCAAAACATCTGTCATGACTTTCGGAGTCAGTTTTCTGATCCTTCGAGAAAAGAAATAAGAAAACCTCAGAAACCTGTCATAAAAAGAAAACTTGCGTTGGGGCAACGGTTTTTTGAGCGTCACAATTGTTTTCGACGATTTTTTCTTCAAATAAGTTTCGAGTTCATCAAAATCCTTATCTTTCATAGAATTCGGATGATAGCAAAACGTTGCCGTTTTCACGGGAAGAGCACGTGCCTTTCCGCTTTGCACCGGAACAAACCAGAAGTCATCTTTCTTATATACATCCGAAGCGACAGTATCGCTGATGACACGAATATCGCTTTCTTCTCTAAGCGCAGTCAGCGTATTATCATCGAACGTGTGAGCGGGAGCAAAAAAGACCTCAGGGTAAATACCGTGCGAATGAAAAATCGCTATCCCTTCTTTGATCATCGATCTTTGTTTTTTTAAGGACAACCCCGCGAACTCCGAACGATCATTAACCGGATTGATTCCGACCTCATTACTCGAGTACAAATGATGATACCCATGTAATGCTATCGTCCACCCCTTTTCTTTCCAACGGTTTACCTTATTCCAAAAGCCTGAATCAGGCGGATAAACGCCCTTCATTTTGCTATCTTCGCATGCCGGTATCACACCTACAATAGGTTTGACCCCGTATTTATCAAGCAGCGCCTCCATCTGATCCCATTTTGGAACGTCCATATACTCGCATGCGTCGTCTAAACGAATCAAAAACAAGACTTCATCCTCCATATAATCAAAAATCGTAAAACAACCGCTCGTATCCTTTTACGATTTGGTGAATGTCATATTTTTCTTCAACTGTTTCTCTGTTTCTTTTTTGTTTCTCCAAGCATATCTCTGCCGGAAGGCACAATGCGCTTTCGATCGCCTTCGCCAAAGCGTCCACATCGCCCGGCTTTACGGTTCGGTCCCCGTCGTTAAGTATGCGTCTGGCGTCGCCTATGTCAGTCGTCACACAGAGGCACCCGCACGCCATCGCCTGAATAAGCGTGTTTGGAAACGCCTCTCCCGCGGAATGAAGGACGTAAAGATCGCTTGCGGAAAACAGAGTCGGGATATCGTGCCTCACCCCGAGCGGAAACACGTCTTCTCCCGGAGTCAGCCCGGCGTCAGCCCACAGTGACGCCAGTCGCTCGTTTTCTTTTGTGACTCCAGATCCGCACATTATCGCGACTGTGTCGTTCATATCCCGATGAACGCGTCCGAAAGCAGAGATGAACGTCGGAAGATCTTTGATCGGCGCGTCTTTCGCGACAGAGATAACAATCTTTTTTTCATCCGGAATACCGAGTTCGTCTCTTATCTCCCGGGACGCCCCCGGAATAGGCGCGTAAACTTCCGGATCGCATCCGTTGTCGAGTACAACTCCTATTTCACGGCAATACCCCGCTTTTTCATGAACGAGGCGCGCTTCGTTCCCATTATAAGCAATAAGATCGACCTTGCGGCTGCGCTTCGCGCACAGTTTATTGAATATGACCGTAGACCGGCTGTTGTTCTTTTTATCCAGATTGCTGTGTCTTACGTTCCAGATGATCTTTTTCCCTTTTTTGCGTTCCTTCCGGAATGCCGTCTCTCCGATGAAATCGGCGTGATACATCCAGCAGCAGAGCACGTCCGTATCCGATAACGTTTTTTTCAGTTTCAAAAAAGAGGAAACCGGCTTTTTCTTGAAAGGAAGTACAGTCAGTTCAACTCCCAGTTCCCTGATCGGGTCTTCATAATACCGTCCCTCTCCCAGACTGATCACTCTGTAAGTCAAATCCGGATCGCTTTTATGAAGAAGCAGCTGGTAAAGCATCGTTTCCGCTCCGCCGATCCCGAGTCCGATTATCAGATGCGTAACACATTTTGGCATTTATCCGTCCTCACACAGGCAAATCAAAAATCAACCTCGAAACACTGCGTTCCTGTCTTTGACCCGCTTCTCTTTTTACTCTTCTTTGTTCCCGAGTATTCTTAAAACTTCTTTCTTTTTATCCTGCTTATAAGCGGCCTTATCATAGTCCGGACAGTTTCTGATACATTTTTCCATATAGTCCGAGACAGAAGATACCTTTTTTGCGGGATTTCCCGCTACAACCGAATCGGGTTCCACATCTTTCGTAACCACGCTGCCTGCCGCAACGATCGAATTCGGACCTATGGTCACTCCCGGGAGAATGATAGAGCCGAGTCCAATGAAACAGTTGTCCTTTATTACGATTTTCCCGTATTTTATAACGTCTTTCGCGCGTTCGTTGTCTCTTATAACCCAAGTAGCGCCGTCATGAGTTATGAAATGAACTCCGCCCGTGATCTCAACGTGATCCCCGATCTCGATAAGCCACGGCTCCGTTCCGAAATTAGTCGATAAAAGTCGACAGTTCTCTCCGATTTTGACTCCGATTTTCCTTGCGTATTCAATCGGACGTTTTTTCGATTTGATCAGATTTGAAAAAGCCTTGAAAATGGCCACGATTACACCTCCCGAGTCAAATGACTCAACGTATGTTCATTATGCGAAACATCTCCGCGTTGACGAGCCTTACGTCGAATTTCTCTTCGACGAGTTTCCTGCTTTTTTCTCCCATTTTCGGGATCTCCTCGGGATGCTCGACGAACCAGATCATTTTCTCAGCAAGTGTCGCGGAGTCCTTCGCGGGAACGAGGAATCCGTTTTCCCCGTCGACGACCGTCTCGCGGCAGCCGGGCGTATCGGTCGTGATGACCGCTCTGCCCATAGCCATCGCTTCGAGCACCGTTCTCGGCGTCCCCTCGCGATATGACGGAAGAACGTATACTCCGCACAAACCGTAATACGGCCGTACGTCGTTCGTTTCGTCGTACCTCTCGACCGTGCCTTCCTTCACGAACTCCTCGACGAAGTCGCGCGGCACGGCGTCCTGCATGTTAGTCTCGTATTTCCCGAGCAGACAAAAACGCACGTCGGGGTATTTTCCCTTAACGGTCCTCGCCGCTTCAAGATACTCGCGGACCCCCTTGCTGTTCAAAAGACGCGACAGCATAAAGAAACTGACGCCGGTGGGATATCTTGTCGGCTCGAACCGCTCGAGATTGACGCCCGAGCCGTTGACGACTAAGCACTTTTCCGCTTTTACGAGTTTGCGGCCGCAGAACTCTTTCATATCGTCAGGATTTTGGAAAATGACGCGGTCGGCCTTTTTTAGGCCGATACGATAGAGCGTCCTCGTTATGATCCCGAGTACTTTCGCCCTGAAAGAAGTCGCAATGAACGTATAACCTACTCCGGTCACCATGCTGTTGACGTTGCCCACGCCGGCTTTCTTCGCCGCGATCGCGCCGTAGATAACAGGTTTTATCGTATAGCCGAGCGTCACGTCCGGTTTTTCTTCTCTAAAAAGTTTTTTCAGACTTTTGAGGTATTTCAGATCCGCCTTGACGCTCGTCCCGGTCTTGTTCAGCGGGATCTCGACAAACCTCGCGCCGAGTTCGGTGATCCTTTTCTCGTCAGTCCTGTCCGGTCCCGTGACGATGACCTCGTACCCCATCCCGACGATCTCTTTTATAAGGTCGCCGCGGAAGTTGTACGCAGTTCTGTTTTTCGGAGAAATCAAAACGAATTTCATTTTCAGCCTCTCAACCCTCGTATCCATTCAGGTTTGCCATTATCACTTCGCCCAACCTTTTCGCGTTTCCCTCTCCGACAAAACTGTTGTGCGGAGTGACGACCACGTTTTCAAGATCCCAGAGGGGGCTGTCCTTTTCAAGCGGCTCGTTTTCGAAAACGTCTAGCACCGCCGACAGGCGCCCTTTTTTCAACTCCTCCGTCAGAGCGTCCGTATCGACGACCGCGCCGCGCGCTATGTTCACGAGAACGGCTCCGGTCTTCATAAGACCGAGCCTTTTTTTGTCAAATAGTCCTTCGGTCTCAGCCGTAAGCGGAACCGTAACAACGACGACGTCGGAAAAAAAGAGAACTTCGTCCAGACTGTTTATTCCTCTCATCTCGCGGTAAACAGCATCCTCCCTGACGACGATATCGACGCCGACGACTTCCGTGCCGAACGCGCCGAATCTCTTGGCGCACTCGTTCCCGACGCTTCCGCATCCGACGATCGCTACGGTCCGTCCTGCGAGTTCTCGCAGCTCCCTTTCTTTTTCCCAAGCGTGCGCGCGCTGATTGTCAAAGAACTTTCTCAATCCTCTGTAAAGCTGAAGAACGCCGGCGACCGCAGACTCCGCCATCGGTACGCTGTATACGCCGCGGGCATTATATATCGTGATCCCGTTCTCTTTCACGTAATCTATCGGAACGCGGTCGAAACCCGCGGACGTCAGCTGGATATATCTAAGAGCTGTAAAACGCTCGATGGGATGCGAGAGAAAGATCCCGTTACCGATTATCCCCTCGACTCGAGCGGGGTCGCAGGGAAGCGCATCGGTCTCATTCGGGAGAAAAAAGACCTCGTGTTTTTCGCCGATCAAGGGAAAGTAGTCACGCGCCTCCTTCCAGGCGCCAGTTATCAGGAGATTCATTTTTTTACCTTCTTTGAAAATTTAGAAAACAGTTTGTCGACGCCTTTATAAAGCAGTTCACATACCAAATGCAGAAGAGAAGCCGCGGCTATAATGGCTGCGGTGACCGCCAGCCAGTTGAGCGGGAATACCAGTTTAAGACCTCTTATCTGTCCGATCAGCACGGACTGTACGACGTAGATCTCGAGCGTCATGGAAGAAATAAAGCTCACGACGTTTTTCAGCCACGTCGGCATCTTTTCGAGTTTTCCGTCGATCGAGCAAAACGTTCTGAAGAGAAAATAGAGCAAAACCAGGATCGCGACCTGATTCAGGATCTGGAAAGGAGCGAGAGCGGTCTTTTTCGAAAACAGGGTCTTGCTTGCAAAATAAACGCAGAACGAAACGAATGCAGCGATCGGCCAAATCGGGTTGAATTTATTCCGCCAATCGGAGTCGCGCTGTCTGAACAGTGCTCCGAGCAGCATGCTCTCGAAAAACAAGAACCAGATCATCGGCTCTCTGACTTTGTCGATATGGTACGTGCTCTTATCATAGAAAAAAACGTATACTGCCAGATACGCGACACCGACGCCCGCCATGATCCAAATCAGATGATTTTTGAGCGCGCCGATCTTCATTACGAAGAAGAACGGAACGTAAAGAATGATTATCGACGCTACGAAATGGTATGAAGTCGGGAAGAAATACCACCAAAAGAAGTTGTGCTCCTCAAGACTGTACGCACCGGCGATCATATAGACCGCGGTTATGACGAGGACCGGTGGAAAGACGCGCCAGAGCCTTTTACCGTACCATGATGCGAATCCGAGCGGACTCAACTTGTTTTTTACGTTGTAAAGGCAGTAGCCAGACACGGAGAAAAAAAGCACGTCGCCTATCAGGCCTCCGTTTGCGATCAGGTCCGTCGGATATATTCCCGTGTAATGGGAATTCGTAATAACGCAAGCCGCAAGCGCGCGCAGAAAAGTGATAAAAAAGATCATCGACGTGGTTTTCTTTTCTTTCAGACCGAACATCATTACCTCCGGAAGCACTTGCGACTATTTTCGAAGTATCTTTTCTACGATCGCGCGAACGCTTTCCGCGACCGCAGTTCTGTTCTCGTCGAAATACCTGCTGTGGACTTCGATCTCTTTTTCGAATTCCCGCATCTCGCGGACGCCGGTCTCGAATGTCTCCCTTATCTTTTCGATATCGCCGATTTCGTCGACGTTGCAGAAAGATCGGGAGAGGATCACCATCGAACTGCCGAGCCGGTAGTGCTCTTTAAGGATCGATTCTGCGGGCAGTGTCCCCGTGCCGACGGCGGCGACGCCGCCGAATCCGTACGGGATGCCCGCTTTTCTGATCTTCAGGCAAAGCGCCTCGACGGTTCCGTCCGCCAGAAGCTCGAACATGAACGTCTTTCCGAGGCCGAGGGAAAGATCGTTGATCCCGATATGTATCTCATCGATACTGGGGACCGCGGCGATCTCATCGATCGCGGCGGCGGCTTCCGGCGTCTCGAGCAGCAGGAGCGTTTTCGCTCTTCCGCCGACGCAGGCAACGAACCTTTCGACCTCGCGGGCGGTCTTGAAATACGGGAGCATCACGATATCCGCGCCCGCTTCGATGACCGCGTCGATCTCTTCTTCAGAAGAACGGTATTTTTCGGTCGCTTCGTGGATCGGATTCACTCGGACGAGAAGATCGGACGTCCTCAGCACCTTTCGAATGCTCCGGACGTCTTCAACGGTGTGGTGATTCTTGACGGAATCGAGTCCGCCCTGACGCAGTTCCTTGCCGATATATTCCATGTCGATAAAGATCCGGTCGACGCCCGCGTGCTCCGCGATAAGAGCGACGTCCGGTCTTTTCGTTATGTACATCAGTTTCAGAGCCATCTGCCCAACCTCTTTATTTGATCTCTTCTTTTTCGGTTTGCTCTTCGGCGGCCTGTGCGGGCGCGTACTTTTTGACCGTCTCGGAGACGTTCTCGTTGTCGGCGTTCGTCGCGACCTTGAAGATCGTCATGAAAAAGATCTTGAGATCGAGGATGAAGCTGACGTGATCTACGTACCACACGTTCATCTCGATGCGCCTGTTCCACTCGACGTCCTTTCGGCCGTTGACCTGCGCCCAGCCCGTGATGCCGGGTCTGACCTCGAACATCCTCTTCTGTTCGTCGGAATACTCTTCGATAGGCCACGGATGATATGTAAGCGGAGGACGCGGCCCGATGAGGCTCATCTGCCCCGCCAGGATGTTGATGACCTGAGGCAGCTCGTCGATCGACGTTTTGCGGATGAATTTGCCGACCTTCGTGACTCTGGCGTCGTCCTTGCCGCTGTAGACTCCCGAGCCCGTATGCTCGGCGTTCAAGACCATCGAGCGGAATTTCAGTATTTTGAACTCTTTCCCTCCGCGACCGAGGCGCGTCTGCTTGAAGAGCGCCGGGCCCTTCGAGTCGATCTTTACCGCTATCGCGGTGATGAGAAGAACGGGTGAAAGGATCACGAGCGACAGAAAAGAAATCAAAATATCAAGCGCCCTTTTTATCACTTTACGGTACACTCTGTATGCCTCCGATATTTTAAAGAACTGTTAAATCCGAACGAGAACTCTTATCCGGAATATTATCTCAGGAAAGCGCAGCGAGCTCTTTTGCTTTTCCCGCAGATGATCTCGCCGCGGGACCGATTATCATTAATCTCTGTTTTTCCGCTGACCGTTTCGGAAAAATGGACGGTTCATCAGGCTGAATTTTTCGCCCGAATCTCCACGGCCATGCAAAAGGCCATAAAAAACAATTATATTATATCATAATAACTAAAAAAAGCAACCCTTAACGGGTCGCCAAACTGTTCGAGAAAAAGGAAGATCCCAGCGCTTGAGTATAAACTTTCCACAAAAAAGCAAAAAGAAAACGCGGGTCGTCAACCCGCGTTTTTGTCCCTTATCGGTGCCGCAATTATTCGTCCGTCGTTTTTCTGAATCTCGCAAGAAAAGCTTTTGTCTCTTCTTTCCGGGGATCGTCGAATATTTCAACAGGCGTTCCTTCTTCGCATATGACGCCGTTGTTCATATAAATGACCCTCGAGCTCACTTCTTTTGCAAAAGCCATTTCATGAGTGACAACGATCATGGTCATACCGCTTTCGGTCAGCGACTTCATTACGGCAAGTACTTCCCCGACCATCTCGGGATCGAGCGCCGACGTCGGTTCGTCGAACAGCAGTATCTCGGGATCCATCGCAAGAGCCCGCGCGATGGC
>JAFWPR010000075.1 GCA_017545225.1 Clostridia bacterium | reverse complement strand
TCACCGCCGCGAACTGCTCGCGGGTCGCACGTCCGTCCGGAGCGAGGCGGTTTCCGTCCGTACCTTTTATAAGATTTGACTCTACCGCCCATTCGAGCGGTTCCGTCGCCCAATCGGAGACCTTTTCATCGTCCGCGAACGGCTCGAGATCGGCGCGTTCGGGAACGGATACCGGCGCGGAAGACGAAAATCTGAACAGCATCGTCGCGAGCTGCTCTCTTGTGATATATTCGTCGGGGCCGAACGTGGTTTCGGTGAGTCCCTTGACGACGCCGGCATTCCTAGCCCACGCGACGGCGTCCGTATACCATTCTTCCGAAGGCACGTCGTCAAATCCGCTCGGCGCGGACGGCTCGGGAGAGTTCTCGCGCCGCCACAGAACGGTAGCGACCATCGCGCGCGTCAGCGACCCCTCGGGGTCGAACAGACCGTCCCCGACTCCGTTCATGTATCCTTTGCTCACGGCGTACTTTATCGACGACGCGCTCCAGCGCCCGTCTTCAACGTCTGAAAAGCCCGCTGCGGCCGACACGGGTATCGCTGCGATGAACGAAACCGAGAGCATCATGATCGCAATGAAGAGGGAGATGAGTTTTTTCATACCGCACGTCCTCCGGTTGAATTGACAATGGACAATGGAAAATACTTCGGTAACGTTCCGGCTTCCGCCCGTTATTGATCTGTCTCAAGACAGATCAATAACGACCTATATCTTCAAAATGATAGTCCGGGAAATCGACGCCTTCACGGATGCGGTAGTCTCCGAGCGTCGGATTGACGAAGATCGGGTTTTCGCCGTACGAATAAGCCGCGTTGTCCCCGACGTCGCAGTAATCCGCCGAGTCGTAATCCAGTCCGATCGAGAGATCCGAGTCCTCGTTCACGAAGACGTTCCCCCTGATCTCGTTTGCCGGCGCAAGATAGAAATTGCGTTCCGCGACGTCAGCGAGATCGAACGAGAGCGACAGGATCCCCGGACGCCTTTGCTCAAGCGCTTCCGCGTATCCGGGCACCGTCCCGCAATACTCCCTGACCTTTGCCCATCTCGCGTCGTGATAGTAGAGCGGCCACTGTTTGTGCGCTTCCTCGCCGCGTTCCTTGAACATGGCGGTGTACGACTGGACCGAGATCAGTAAGCGGTGGATGGCGGCGTTGCAGGAAAAACGGTTGTCGCGCCCGGCTCCTGCGAAGACGAGCGAGAGACCGTCGAAGATGAGGTTGGAGTACATCTCGGTCCCGCACTCGCCGTCGTCGGCGTAGAGGACCAGCCTTCCGACTCCCGCCGCTTCGCGCATCGGACGGAACAGATTAAATCTTATCACGCAGTTCCCGTCCTGATTTCCCCAGGAATAAATGATTCCGCCGTCCTGCGAGTTGTACATCGCGCCCGCAAAGTCGTTGTATTCGATCAGGACGTCGAACGAATTCGTATACGTCACGGCGCACCGGCTGCACTTCTCGAAAAGACAGTGGGAAACCGTACCGCCCCCTGCGTCGTCGAAGATGACCGCGCCGTAAACGTCGAACGTCAGATTTGCGCTCGCAACGCGGCAGTTGTCGATCAGAGCGTCGACGCGCCTTTCGTATCTGTCCGGCCCGCTCGCTGAATCGTGGATGATGACGGCGGCTCCGAACGACCGGTCGAAATCGCAGTTTACGATCTTCGGGACCATCCGTTCCCCGCGGCAGTAATCGAACATGACCTGGAAGTGGCCCGTTGAGTCGTGGAAAGAGCATCCGTCGAGGACTATATCTTCGGAATGAGAAACGTAGATGAATTCTCCTTCCGCGTTCTCAAACGAAAGACCGCGGAAAGTCACGAATCCGACGTCGTGCGCTTCGATCATGCAGCTGTGTTCCTCCGCGAGTTCATCAAGACCGATCGACACGAGATAATTCATGTCGAGGACCTTCTTTTCTCCCGAACCGAGCGGGATCTCGTATTTGCCCTGCGGGTCGTAGACGTAAAGCACGTTTTCCGCGGGATCGATCCAGTATTCGTGCGCGAAGTCGAGTTCGTACGGCGCGTTCGTGAGGCAGATCTCGATGCCGAGACCGGTCACACCCTTCCATCCGCTCCTCATTCTGCCGCCTTCCGCTTCGTACCAGTTTTCTATCGACAGTATACCGCTGTTCGCGTCGAATCCGGCGACCCTGAACGTGTCTTTTCTGTATCCGCGGACCACGTAACCGTATATTTTCAGCGTTTCGAACGCTTTTTCGGTGTACCGGGCGAGTCTGTTCGCCGCGACTGCGTTCGTGACCTTGAGCGACGTGTCGTCGTTTGATTCCGCCGCGAACAGAAATGCGTCGGTCCCGTCCTCGTATTTGTTCGGCAGACGCGCCTCAACGCAGAACGTATCCTCGTCGAAGAGCACGAATTCGTCGGGGTCCGGAACTTCGTCGAGCAGACCGTCGAGGTCGATCTTCCTGATGCGGTCCGCTCTCGACGGGTTGAATAATTCCTTTTCGCCGTCCGTCAGCGGCAGCATATCGTCCGCGTCGAACGTTACTCCTCCCGTGAAGGTGACGTCTCCGTCCCCGTATTTGCAGTACGTTATCCGTCCGTCCTCGTTCCCCGAGTCCTCCGCCGTCAGCTCGACCGAAAGAGGTCCGTACTCTCCCGCCATGAACGCGACGGTGATATCGCCCGTTTTTGTCTTTTTCGTCTCGCGCACCGCCATGATCGCTTTATCAAACGACTTGAACGGATGCTCAAAGGAACCGTCGGCGGAATCGTCGCCGTCGGTCGCTACGTAAAAGTCCGCGTCGTCGACGAGCGGGTATTCTTTTTCGGTGTATTCGGAGAAAAGAACGGGGTCGTTGTATTCGAGTATGAACGTATCGTCGTATCTTTCGATCACCGCCGCGAACTGCTCTCGCGTCGCTGATCCGTCCGGATCGAGCCTTTTTCCGTCCGTGCCGTTTATAAGACCGGCCTGAACGGCCCAGCCGAGCGGTTCGGCAGCCCAGTCCGAGACTTTTTCATCGTCCGCGAACGGGTCGAGATCCGCCCTTTCGGGAACGGACACCGGAGCGCTCGACGAGAATCTGAACAGCATCGTCGCGAGCTGCTCGCGGGTGATATATTCGTCGGGTCCGAACATCGTCTCGGTAAGTCCCTTGACTACGCCCGCTTCCTTCGCCCACGCGACGGCGTCGGTATACCACTCGCCGTCCCTGACGTCCTCAAAACCGCTCGGCGCCGACGGGGCGGGGGAGCCCTCGCGCCGCCACAGTACGGTGGCGACCATCGCGCGGGTCAGCGCTCCCTCGGGATCGAACTTCCCGTTTCCGACTCCGTTCATGTATCCGTTTTTGACCGCGTAGTCTATTGAATCGAAACTCCATCTGTCCGCCCCGACGTCGGAAAAGCCCTCCGCCGCAAAGACAGGTATCGCGGCGGCAAGCGCCGCCGTCAGCATTATCGTCGCAATGAAGAGTGAGACGAGTTTTTTCATAACGCACGTCCTCCGGGCAAATTGACAATTGACAATTGACAATTGAAAATGATTGATCGTTCATCAAATATGATTATACCATATTTCCCGTTTCCGTTCAAACGGAAAACGGCCCCCGTCTGCGTGACAGCGCAGTCGGGGACCGAAATCGGTCAGCGTCAGTTTTTCGCTTTTATTCTTCTGAAGATCCCTTTGATCACGACCGATACCGAGACGATGATCGGCGTCGCGACGACGAGAAGCGTCGCGATGTTGACGCTTGCGGAGAACGCGATCGGGAGAAGCCCGAATCCGACGTTCGACGGGCCGTCGAGATTATTCTTCAGGGTGATGAAGTAGAAGACCGCCGCCCCGACGGACAAGACGAGATAAACGAGTCCGAACGGGAGCGTCGCCTTTTTCCGCTTTTCCTCGGTCATGTTGTTGAAGAAGAGTTCCCAGACCGGGAGAGAGACGAACGCGATGAATGATACGCACATCATCGCGACGGAGTAGGGAACGTATCCGTTTTTGAAATCCACGATGAAGAAACTGTAGAAGAATCCGCAGAACCCGTAAAGGCCGAAAAGAAGCCAGAAGGTCCTGAAGAAACTGCGCAGGCCGCGGCACTTCTTCCACACCGGGGCGCGGCACGGCCCGACGAAACGCCCGTCGCCGGCTTTTTTGAGGTAAACGAGAACGGCGATCCCCAAAGCTGTGAAAGCGGCGGCGTAGATCACGGCGTCAAGCGGATAGAACCGCGAAGGGGCACCCTCGACGATCGAGAGATACCTGCCGGTTATCAGCATAACGATAACGTAAACGATAACGGTCACCCCGAGCACGATCCCGATCACCGCGTGTTTTTTCGCCTTTTTGCGAAGTATCCCGGGGCTCTCGTTGCGGTAGAACGCGTGAGCCGTCATCAGACCGCTGAGCGACAGGAAGAACGAGAGAAATATCGGGCAGGATCTGATCGCGTCGCGCATAGCGACGTCCGGGGACGCGCAGACGATCGAGCCGACGCAGTCGGAGAGGCAGTAAAGGAAATTCATGAAGGTGAACGCCGACAGAATGAAGAAGAGAGTGACGGCGGCGGTAACGACAAGGTTTTGCTTGACCTGTTTTCTGTCAAGGCGCCCTTCAAGATCGGCAGTATTATTCATCACCATTTGACCCAAGCGGCGAAATCACCGTTTTCCCTTTCGTTGAAATACAGATGCTCGAGATCGAACGATCCGTCGCGGTCAGTCAGCGTTACGAGCGACGCGCCGACGAGATCGAAATCCTCCGTGATCCCGACCGAGGCGAGGCCCGCCTTCATCGCCTCGTCGTCCGAGTCCGCGTCGATATGGGCGAAGTAGAGTTCGGTACCCGTTTTGACTCCGAGACCGATGACGACGCCGTCCTGCTCGAAGGTCCAGTCGACGTTGTGCGCGTGACCCATGAACGCCGCTTTCAGGTTGTGATCCTTCGCGCGGTCGATGAAGTCGCTGGCGTACTTTTCGTTTCCGTTGTCGGCGAATCCCTCGAGCTTGAAAAACTTGTTTTTGATATCCGCGCCTTTTTCGGTGACAGCGACCCACGCCGCTTCGTTCTCATCCTGCGGGATGTGGTAGTAGGCGATCGCGGGGACGTCCTCCCCGGCGAGAGCGTGCTCTTTGATGAACCATTCGGTCTGTTCGGGGCGTATGTAGTCGTAATCTTTCGAGATCGACAGTTCCGTTTCGGAGAACGCCGCGCCCGAGTCGAGGTTCGCGATCATCCAAACCGCGGCGGTGTCCGCGGTACCGTCCTCCGTCAGGTTGATGACGTAATTGCTTCTGCCGTACAGATCGTC
>JAFWPR010000074.1 GCA_017545225.1 Clostridia bacterium | reverse complement strand
GGTCTTTACTCGCAGATGGGCAAAGGCGAGTGGATCATGTGCAACGGCCGCATCCCGGACGAGAAATACCGCGGATTGTTCGACACGTTCACGGCGAAGGATTTCGACGCGCGGGCGATCGCGCGCCTTGCGAAAAAGTCGGGTATGAACTATATCACTCTGACGACGCGCCACCACGAGGGTTTCTCTCTCTACGACACGAAGGGGCTCTCCGACTACGACGCGCCTCACGCGCCGGGGTGCCGACGCGACCTGATCCGCGAGTTCGTCGACGCGTGTAACGATGAGGGCATTATGCCTATGTTTTATCACACGACGCTCGACTGGCACGTGAAATCGTTCAACGACGACTTCCCCGCTTACCTCAAATACCTGCGCGACAGCGTCGAGGTGCTCTGCACCGAGTACGGAAAGATCGGCGGGCTTTGGTTCGACGGCAACTGGTCGAAGCCGGAGGCTGACTGGGAGGAGGACGCGCTCTACGCGACGATCCGCCGCCACCAGCCGGACGCGCTCATCATCAACAACACAGGACTCGGCGCGCAGGGCAAGCTCGGGAACCCCGAGATCGACAGCGTCACGTTCGAGCAGGCGCGGCCCCAGCCAATGAACAGAGAAGGTATGGAAAAGTACGTCGCCGCCGAGATGTGTGCGACGATGAACGACCACTGGGGCGTCGGCGACCACGACTTCAACTACAAGAGTCTGCCTGAGCTGATCGAAACGCTCTGCGCGTGCCGCAGGATCGGAGCGAACTTCCTTCTCAACGTCGGTCCTACCGGCGACGGCGCGATCCTTCCGATGCAGAAATGTCTGATCGAGGGGATAGGAAGCTGGATCTCCGCGTGCGGAGGGTGCATCTACGACGCGAAGCCGACGGCGATCGAGGGCGACGGCAAGAACTTTGCCATAGCCGACGAAAGCCGGACGTATTTCTTCATCCACGATCTCGGCATTTTCGGTCAGGCGCACGTCACCGTCGCCGGGAACGGCGAGGGGATCAAGCATTTCAGAAACGTCAAAGGACGAGTCAAGAGCATAAAGTACGTCGACAACGGCGAGGAGCTGACGTTCATCCAGAAGTGGGACGACCTGTTCATCTACGCTCCCGCGTGCCCGTACGGCTCGAACTACGTCGTCAGAGTCGCCGAGGCGGAGATCGAAGCGGAATGAAGACGGTGATCCTTGACGCGGGAACGCTCGGAGACGACGTCGACCTCTCCGCTTTCGAAAAATTCGGTCCGGTCGAGGTTTATGAAAAGACGGCGCCGGGCGAGGTCGCGGAGCGTCTTGACGGAGCGGACGCCGCCGTTCTGAATAAAGTGAAGCTGAACCGGGGCACGGTCGGCGAGACGACGACGCTCCGGCTCGTGCTGATAGCCGCCACGGGGTACGACAACGTCGATCTTGAGTATATGAAAAAACGCGGCGTCGCGGTCTGCAACGTCGCCGGATATTCGACGGACAGCGTGGCGCAGCTCACCGTTACGACGGCGCTTTCGCTCGTTACCAATCTTTACGCGTTCAACTCGTTCGTCCGTGACGGCTCCTATTCGCGCTCGGGAGCGGCGAACCGGCTCACCCCGGTCTATCACGAGATCGCGGGGATGACCTGGGGCGTCGTCGGTTACGGCAACATAGGCCGCCGCGTCGCGGACGCCGCGCGCGCCCTCGGATGCCGCGTGATCGCGGTGAAAAGGACGCCGACCGACGAGGTCGAATGCGTTTCGGTCGACGAGCTGTGCCGGCGGGCGGACATAATCACGCTGCACGTTCCGCTGAACGAAGAAACGCGCGGGATGATAAGCCGCGAGCGGATCGCTGCCATGAAAAAAAGCGCGGTCGTCGTCAACGCCGCGAGAGGCGCGGTCGCCGACGAGGCGGCGCTGTGCGAAGCCGTCGCCGAAGGACGGCTCCACGGGATCGGATCGGACGTGTTCTCTACCGAGCCGTTCGGCGAGGACAGCCCGTATTACAAGGTGAAAGATCTTCCGAACGTGTGCCTGACGCCTCACATGGCGTGGGGTTCGTACGAGGCGCGCGTGCGGTGCATCGACGAGATGGTCAAGAACGCCGAGGCGTTCCTCGCGGGAGAAAGAAGATCGAGGGTAGTTTAAAATGTGCCGGGCGGCGCATTTAAATGATATAGATCCGCGCAGCGGATCAATGATATACTCCTTCGGAGCATGATATACCGCGCGGTGCGCGGCATGATATACGGCTCTGCGTTTTTCTCAGAGCCGTATTACGGTAAGGATCCCGGACGGTATGACCGCCGGGATCCTTTCAACAATACGCCGAAGGCGTATATCATATCGCGTCAGCGATATATCATCCGCAGGAGCGGATATAACCGTCCCCGAACGGGGACGATATCATTTCCGTGATCCGACGCCCTCAACGAGGGCTCGGACACGGACGGCGCGGGAGTGCGCCTCGGTGAGGTATTCGAGCGGAGTAAGTCCGTCGTATCTGCCGCCCGCTCTGCCGGATGAGTCCGCTTTTTTCAGCTCAAAGGTGAGAGGACCGTCAAATCCGCACTTTACGAGGCGGCGGGCGACGCTCTCCCAGTCGACCTTTCCGTCGAACGGAAGAAGATGAAGATCGTCGCGCCACGTAATCACGCCGTCCTCCTCCGTCGCGCCGAAATTGTCGTTCAGGTGGGTGACTGCGAGGCGGTCGCCGTAAAGAGCCGTCTGATCCCGGCAGCCGTTGTAGCAGATCTCGTGGCCTACGTCCCAGCAGAACCCGACGGAGGGGCAGTCTTTCAGCGAATCCATGACCGCTCTCATATGCTCCTCTCCCTCGGTGTTTTCGAATGCGACGGTGATCCCGCGCTTTTCGGCGCGTTCGGCGACTTTGGAGAAGTTTCTGAGCGCGTCGCCGCGGAAGTCGCGAAGCGCGGCGTCGGCGGCGTCGAAATCGAAGCCGATATATACGTGGCATACCGTGACGGGGACGCCCGCGTCCGCCGTGCCGTCGATACAGTCGAGCAGTTCCGATAGCACCGCGTCGGTCTCTTCTCCCCTGCCCCACATCTTCACGATCTTTCCGAACGGAGCGTGGACGGAGCCGTACGTGAGTCCGAGTCTGTCCGCCTCGCGGCGGTACCCGGGCACGTCGGGACCCCACCCGGTGAAGAATCCGTCGAAGCCCGCCTCGCGGACCGTCTCAAGACGCTCTCCGGGCGTATCTCCGTACCCGTCGACTACGTTTACAAGAAGCTTTCGCCCGGGATTCATTTTCCTGCGAGGACGTCGTCGATGACCGGAGCCATCGCCTCAGCGAGCAGTCCTCCGATAAAGCGGGAGCCGTTTGCGTTCGGATGGACTCCGTCGTCGGACCAGTGATACATATCGTACTCAACGCTCGCCGCGGCGAAAAGTCCGTCGAGCGGAACGTAAGCGTCCGCGTACTCTCTCGCAAGGCGGCGGGTGACGAGGATCTTTTCGTCGATGTCGGGATGGAATATCCGCTTGTCGGGAACGTCCATAACGAACTGCTCCATCATGACGATCCTCGCCTTAGCCTGACTTTTTATCATCTCGAGAAGGAAACGGTAATTAGCCGCAAAAACCGTGGTGGGGATAAACGTCTTTGTCTCAGCGTGATGCCACGTGTCGTTGACGCCGATCAGGATCGAAACGATATCGGGCTGAAGGGCGATGCAGTCCTCGCGCCAGCGCGCCATGAGGTCTTTCGTCTGGTCGCCCGAGATGCCGAGATTGACGAACTCAAAATCGACGTCCGGATGCTCTTCCTTAATAAAATCAGCGGCGTAGCCGGGGTATCCCGGCCCCATATCGTGCGGATCTTCTCTGTTTCTCCCCGCGTCGGTGATGCTGTCTCCCTGGAACAAAATCTTCATATTGTTTTCTCCTTTTAAGGGTATTTTTCGGTTTATTTCATTCTATCATATTCCCTCCGTCATTTCAACCGAAAAAAAGATAAAAACCGCTTTTTTGTTATTGAAGTAAAGACGCTTTTATGATAAAATGGATTGTGGAAAACGCCGCGTTTTTTCTGCGGCGGACGGAGGTGAAAATGGACTACAGAACCGAGCACCCGACCCCGCAGTTCGAGCGGGAAAAGTGGCGCTGTCTGAACGGCGTCTGGGACTTTGAATACGATCAGGGCGTCAGCGGAGAAGCGCGCGGACTTCACAAGCCCGACGCGGAGTACTCTCTTAAAATAAACGTTCCCTTCTGCCCCGAATCAGCCCTCTCGGGCATCGGGAATACCGATTTCATCAATTCGGTCTGGTACAAACGCACCGTCGATATATCGAAGGACGATCTCAGGAACAGAGTTCTGCTCCGCTTCGGAGCCGTCGACTATGAGGCGACGGTCTTCGTGAACGGCAGCGAAGCGTTCTCCCACAAGGGTGGTTACGTCGGATTCTCCGGCGATATCACCGATCATCTCACCGAGGGCGAGAACGTTATCACCGTCCGCGCGATCGACGACACGAGAGACAGGATGATCCCGAGCGGCAAGCAGTGCCGCTGGTACCGCTCGTCCGGGTGCTCATACACCCGCACGACCGGGATATGGCAGCCCGTATGGCTCGAGTTCGTTCCCGCGGCGAGGATAATAAGAACGAGATACGAGACCGATCCCGAATCGGCTGTCGTCAACGTCACGGCGACCGTCTCGGGAGCCGGGACGCTGCGCGCGGAAGCGTTCTACGAGGGGCGTCCCGTCGGCGAAGCGGAAACGGTCACGGCGGGCGATTCCGCCGTCCTCTCGATAAAGCTTTCGGAGCGTCATTTGTGGGAGATCGGTCACGGCCGTCTTTACGACCTCGTGCTCACGTTCGGCGAGGACCGCGTGAAGAGTTATTTCGGTCTGCGCTCCGTCGCGCTCGACGGATACCGGTTCCTGCTCAACGGGAAGAGCGTCTTTCAGCGCACGATCCTCGATCAGGGATTCTATCCGGAGGGGATCTACACCGCTCCGTCCGATGCAGAGCTCGAGGCTGATATCGACCGCTCGATGGCGCTCGGCTTCAACGGCGCGCGGCTTCATCAGAAGATCTTCGAGGAGCGTTTCCTCTACCATTGCGACCGAAAGGGTTATATCGTCTGGGGCGAGTTCCCGAGCTGGGGACTTGAGGACAACAAGTCCGACACGATCTACGCGCTCCTCCCCGAATGGCTCGAGGAGATCGCAAGGGACTTCAACCATCCCGCGATAATCGGATGGTGTCCGTTCAACGAGACGGACGACGATCAGTACCGGGATCTCGTGAGGACCGTTTACCGGGTGACGAAGGCCGTCGATCCGACGCGTCCGGTCATTGACACTTCCGGTTACGTTCACGTCGAGACCGATATTTTCGACGTGCACGACTACGAGCAGAATCCCGAGACGTTCAGGGAGCATTACGCGCGCTTTGAAAAAGAGGGAGTCATCACCTACGCTCACAGCGGCGCGCAGGAATATCCGAAGGGTGCGCCCGTCTTCGTCAGCGAATTCGGCGGGATGACTCTCGCGAAGGGCGAGAAAGTGTGGGGTTACAGCAGGCTGAACGACGAGGAGCAGTTCTACCGCAACTACGAGGCGCTCGTCAACGTCATGCTCGACAACCCGTGCATCATGGGCTTCTGCTACACGCAGCTCACGGACGTCGAACAGGAAGTGAACGGTCTGTACCGGTACGACCGCACTCCGAAATACGACGCGGATCGGATCCGCGCGATCAACTCGCGGCGCGCCGCGATCGAAGACCTGTAAACAATATCCGAAAGGAGAAAAGATATGAAACTCACTTTTATGGGCGCGGGAAGCACCGTTTTCGCGCGCAACGTGGTCGGCGATACCATGATGGCCGATCCCTTCCACGACGTTGAGGTCGCTCTTTACGACATCGACGCACAGCGTCTCGAGGAGTCCTACACGATCATCACCGCCATGAACGACACGGTGAACGAGGGACGCGCAAAAATAAAAAAATATCTCGGAGTCGAGAACAGACGGGAGGCGCTCCGCGGAGCGGATTTCGTCGTGAACGCGATACAGGTCGGTCTTTACGACCCCTGCACGATCATCGACTTTGAGGTGCCGAAGAAATACGGTCTCCGTCAGACGATCGGCGACACGCTCGGCATCGGCGGCATTTTCAGAGGACTGCGCACGATCCACGTGCTGAAGGGCTTTGCGGAGGATATGGAGTCCGTCTGCCCGAACGCGTGGTTCCTCAACTACACTAACCCGATGGCGATCCTCTCCGGCTTCATGCAGAGATTCACGAAGGTCAAAACGGTCGGTCTGTGCCACTCCGTCCAGGTCTGCTCGCACGATCTGCTCGAAAAACTCGGGATGGAAGACAAGCTCGAGGGACGCTACGAAAAGATCGCGGGCATCAACCACATGGGCTGGCTGCTCGAGATCCGCGACAGAGACGGCAACGACCTGTATCCCGAGATCAGACGGCGCGCGGCGGAGAAAAACGCAAGCGGCAAGCACTGGGATATGGTCCGCTTCGACTACATCGCGAAACTCGGCTACTACTGCACCGAGAGCTCGGAGCACAACTCGGAGTACAACCCCTTCTACATCAAGCCGGGCAGAGACGATCTGATCGAGAAATTCAACATCCCGCTTGACGAGTATCCGCGCCGCTGTATCAGTCAGATCGAAGGCTGGAAAGCGGAATACGAGGAGATCCTCAAAACCGGAAAGATCGAACACGAGAGATCGCGCGAGTACGCGTCTCACATCATGGAAGCGATCGTTACGGGTAATCCGTACAAGATCGGCGGAAACGTTCTCAACCGCGGCGTCATCTCCAACCTGCCCTACGACGCGTGCGTCGAGGTACCCTGCCTCGTCGACAAGAACGGCGTCACGCCGACGTACGTCGGCGATCTTCCCCTCCAGCTCGCGGCGATGAACTCCTCGAACATCTACGCTCAGATGCTGACGATCGAGGCGGCCGTCACCTGCGACCGCTCCAAGGTCTATCAGGCAGCGATGATGGATCCCCACACCGGCGCGGAGCTCTCGACCGACGAGATCGTCGCGATGTGCGACGAGCTGATCGCGGCGCACGAAGGCGCGGGTTATCCGATATTCTGATCATTCATAACGAAAAGGACCGTCTGCGGACGGTTCTTTTTTTTTCAAAAAACTATTGACAACCCGAGTGTATTAGTGTATTATTGTACTAACACAATAACACAAAAGGGGGATATCATTGAACAACTGGAAATTCGATCCGGAGAAACCGCTGTTCCGGCAGATATGCGACAGACTGTGCGACGAGATCGCGCGCGGCGTTTTCCCGCCGGGAAGCAAAGTTCCCTCCGTGAGAGAACTCGCGGTGATCGCCGGGGTAAACCCGAACACGGTCCAGCGCGCGCTGTCCGAGCTTGAGGACGAGGGGATCCTCGTCTCACGGAGAGGCGACGGACGGTACGTAGCGGATAACGGGACTCTTCGCGACAATATGCTTCTCGAACGGTCGCGGACGGCGACTCTCGAGTTCGTCCGCGCAATGAGGGATCTGGGACTTGACGATCCCATGATCCGCGAATCGCTTGAAAAGGCGCTGAGTGCGCCGTCCGAAACGAAAGGAGTTGACGCTGCAAGTGGAACAACAGTATATTCTTGAATGTAACAACCTGTCGAAGTTATACGGGCAGAAGCCCGCTCTTATCGACGTAAATCTCAAACTTTGCCTCGGCAGGATCGTCGGTCTGCTCGGCCCGAACGGTTCGGGCAAAACGACGCTGATCAAACTCGCGAACGGTCTTCTGACGCCGACGTCGGGCGAGATCCTGATCGATGGAATGAAACCGGGAGTCGAAACGAAAAAGATCGTCTCCTTCCTCCCCGACTGCGATTTTCTCGCCGGGTGGATGACGATCGAGCGGGCGATCGAATACTCCCGCGATTTCTTCTCCGACTTTCGCACCGACGCCGCCCGCGAGATGGTGGCGCGGCTCGGGCTCGATCTCAATCAAAAAATAAGAACGCTCTCGAAGGGTAACCGCGAAAAGGTCTCCCTGATCCTCGCGATGAGCCGCGAGGCGAAGCTGTACCTGCTCGACGAGCCGATCGCCGGGGTCGACCCCGCGACGAGAGAATATATCCTTGAAACGATCCTCGCGAATTACGTGGAGAACTCGACAGTCGTGATCTCGACCCACCTGATCGCCGACGTAGAGACGATCCTGAACGACGTTCTGTTCATCCGAAACGGAAGAATCGACCTTTACAGAAGCGCGGAGGAGATCCGCGAGACGGAACACATGAGCGTCGACGCTCTGTTCAGGGAGGTGTACAAATGGTAAGGAAACTTTATAAGCACGAGGCGCTCTTTTATCTGCGCTGGTTCATTCCGATTGCCGCTGCGTGCGTCGGCATCGCTCTGATAAGCAAACTGACGATGCTCTTCCCCAACAATCAAATCACCGAAATAATCAAATCCATGATCATTTCGGTCTATATCTCTTCGCTCTTCGCGATGATCGTATTCGGCATCGTGATCGTGTCGCTCAGATTCTTCAGAAGCATGTTCACTCACGAGGGATATTTCACCCACACGATCCCGGTCGAGCCGTCGTCTCTGCTCAACTGCAAGCTGATCTGCGGCGTGCTGTTCATGCTCGTTCTCGTTGCGGTCGCCGGAACGTCGGTCTTTATAATGTCGCTCGGTCAGGAACTTGCGATCGTCCTGAATCAGATATTCAAAGGGTTTGCGTCCGCGTTCAGAAACGGCGAGGGACTCGACGTCGTTCTTCTCATCATCGAGGTCTGCCTCTGCGCCCTGTTCTACCTTCTGAGGACGATCCTTCACGTTTACTGCGCCTGCTCCATCGGTCAGCGCATGAAGAGCAAGATCGGCGGAGCGATCATGTGGTTCTTTATACTCTACGGGATCCAGCAGGGAGCGGGAACGGTCCTCGAACTCGTATTTCTCCCCGTACTCTTCAACGACAGCTTCTCGACCGTGACGATGCATATCATGCTGTCGGGATACGCTCTGTATCAATTCGCGATCGCGCTGACGTTCTATCTGATCTCGAGATACAGGATCAAGAACAGGCTGAATCTGGAGTGACATGATCAGTTATGATCGCCCTTCGGGCAAGTTATGAGTTATGATGCGCTCCGCGCAGTTATGAGCCGCTTCGCGGCGTCGGACTTTTCGCGAAGCGAAGATCATAACTCGCGCGCGGAGCGCGCGATCATAACTTTCACTGAAGGCGAAATCATAACTGATAACTCAACACTTTGACGAGGTGAACAACAAATGAAAAAGAAACCTATCTTTTCCGCGTTCGCGCTTGTACTGATATGCGCGATCGCGCTGTCGATGTGTTCCTGTTCATACGGACTGATCGAACAATTTTATAAGTACGATACGATCATTATCGACGGCGAGGTTTTTCGCAGAGTCGACGAAGATGAAGCGAAAGAGGTCAAGGATAAAAACACCGTCGGATCGAGTCTGATGCTCGGCGATCGGGTTGAATATCTGATCGGCGATGAAAACGGCGTTCCGTACGACGAGACGAAAACCGAAAATAACGCGTATTGGCTCGGAGACGAAAAAGAGTACGTTATGGACGGTTATGCGCTTGTCTGGGGAAAAGACGGAAGAGAGAGTTACAAAGGAAACGAATAATCAGTTATGATTGCCCTTCGGGCAAGTTGTGAGTTATGATGCGCTACGCGCAGTTATGAGCCGCATCGCGGCGTTCAAATTTTCGCGCAGCGAAAACACAGATCCTTCGACTCGCACCGCGCTGCTTTGCAACGCGAAAGCCAGCTCAGATAATAATTCAATTTCATGGATAAAATGCATTCGTAAACTTAGAGGGACGATGTGAAGGATCACATCGTCCCCCTGCTTTATTGAATAAACATATTGACATGTGGCTAAATATAGTATATAATTTAACCACATGGAGGTGAGTATATGCATATCGTTCCTATGAGAGATCTCAAAGACACCGTAAAGATCGAAGCGCTTTGCGCGGAAGAGAACGGTCCGGTTTTCGTGACGAAAAACGGATACGGACGCCTTGTCGTTATGAATATCGAATACTATGAGCGCACAATGAAACAGATCCAGGAAGCGTCGGCGCTCGCCGCCGGACTCGAAGACGTTGAAAACGGGAAACTGCGCGGCGGAGAGGAAGTATTATCGGAGATTAAAAAGAAATATGGCGACTGATTATTCTTTTTTCTTTACCGATACCGCCGTTACCGACCTCGAAGAAACCTTAAACTATATAAGCGCAGAACTGAGCAGTCCGGCAGCGGCGAATAAATTCATTTTAAAGCTGGAAACCGCAATTTCCGCGATCCGGAAGTTCCCTCTTTCCGGCAGCCCGGTGGAAAACCCGTACGTCAAACGAAACGATATTCGCAAGACGTTGGTAGGAAACTACGTTTTATATTATATTCCCGATCAGGAAAAGCATCAGATCGTGATTTTGCGTATCGTTTACGGTCAGCGGGATCGGGAACAGATCGAAAAAGATATGTGATTTTCGTTTTCTTCCTACGCGTCAAAAAATGACCCTTATCGGGTCATTTTTTATTGACTTCGGGTAATTTGTGGTCGATATCCTCGCCGGAAAGGAAGCGGAGAAAATTGCCGTGATAGATCTTTTCTCTCACTTCGTCCGTGACGCCGAGATCGTCCATGATAGCGTTGTCGCGGGCGATCCAGCCGGAGACCCAGTCGACGTCGTAATCGTTCGCCATCGAGTCGGTCCCGAAAACGATATTGTTCTCGACGTCGTAGCCGACGGTGAAAAGCTTCGTCAAAAGATCCCGCCTGTATATCTCAGGCGTCCCGGGAGTGAGATCGAAGAACATCTCCGAAGACCGCCTCTGAAGATACGAGTTGAGAAATTTGCCGTAGACGGCGATGCATTCGTCGTGCCACGGCCACGAGCAGTGGCCCATAGAGAATTTTACTCCTCCGGCGAGGTTCAGAAGCGATTCCCAGTTCGCCGGTCGGTTAAAATCCGACGTATTCGTCCCTCCCCAGAGGATCCCCGAGTGATAGATCACGGGGAGGCCCGTCTTCTCGATCGCCTCGAGCGTTTTCATGCTCTCGGGGCAGCCGACGTAAAAGCTGTCGCAGATGATCTTGAAAGCGCGCACGCCCGACTCGGCGGCGTCCTTTATCTGATCCTCAACGCCTTTCTCGAACGGGTGTATCCACAGTACCGGAAACAGGCGTCCCTCGTACGGGCGGCACCAGTCGAAGAGGTTGGCGATGCGCTCGCGGTACGGAAGCTTCGCCAGCGGCGCGAGTCCGATCTCGGGAGACGCCGAAAACAGCGCGCCGCCCCATACGCCCGATTCCTCCATTTTCGAGATCAAGCGAGCGGGCTCTGGTTTCCCGCCGTTTATGTGGATATGCATGTCTATCCGCTTCACGCCGTCACCCCGCAAAAGAACCCAAAAGGAACTGAACGAGATAAACGATACCGCCCGCCGCCATGAGAACGGCAAGGATTATGCACATCAGCCGGACCGCCTTTTTCGCGGGAGTCGTGCGCGTTCTGCCCGATCCGTTCTGTCCTTTGTTCGCGTTTTTCTTCTTAGCCATGATTACCGTTCCTTTACTCCAAAGTTATCTGTTCTCCGGCTGACTCGACCGCGACGGCGGTCGCCGGGATCTTGATCTTTTTGATCTTGGGCACGTCGGCGTAATTTTTCGCGTCCTCGCCCGCGTACGCCGCGACGACTTTCTGATTCCGCTTCAGGGACAGCAGCGTGACGCCCGCGGACGTTCTCGTCGTCTTTTTCGGTATGAGTGAGGACGAGAGCATGATCCCCCTGCCGTCGTTCGTCAAGAGGACGATCTCGGTCGGCTCGTACTCGTAGAACGCCGCGACGATCGGCGACGCCTCGGAATAGGCGTTGATCAGCCGCCTTCTGTTCGCCTTCGTCTCGTAAGCGGAGACGGGGATCCTAACGCCCTTGCCGCTTTCGAAAAGGAAGACGACGTATTTGTCCTCGGGATAATTCTTGAGCGCCTTCATCATTATGACGCCCTCTCCCTCGTCGAAGCCGAGTTTGCCGGGAATGAAGTCCCCGAGAGACGAAGCCTTGACCTGGTCGAAATCCGCGACGCGCGCCTTATACGCCTTAGCCTTGTCGGAGAAGAAGAGCAGTTCCGCGATATTCTCGGTGTCCTCCTCGTTCCTGACGCCGTCTCCGTCTTTGAATTTTTGTTCGTCGGCGCCTCGCAGCGACTGGTAGGTTATCTTCTTGAAGTAGCCCTCTCTCGAGAGGATGACCTTGACGCCGTAGTTCTCGGTGACGTCGACAGTCGGTGTCTCGACGATGTCCTCCGGGAACACGAGGAACGTCTTTCTCGGCTTGCCGTATTTCTTCTTGATCTCCTTGAGCTGTTCGATGATCCGCGCCTTGATCCTCAGATCGTCGGCGACTGTCAGCTCGAGATCGGCGATCTCCGCCTGCAGCGATTCGATCTCGCGGATGCGGCCGATGATATATTCGCGGTTAAGGTGACGGAGTTTTATCTCGGCGATGTATTCCGCCTGGACCTGATCGATACCGAAGCCCTCCATCAGGCGCGGTACGACGTCGGATTCCTTCTCCGTTCCGCGGACGATCGCGATAGCCCTGTCGATATCGAGAAGGATCTTGCCCAGCGCGCGGAGCAAGTGGAGTTTGTCTTTCTTTTTTCCGAGTTCAAAGGTCAACTCCCGCCTGAGGCAGCCGATCCTGAACGTTATCCACTCCCTTATGATCCCGCCGACGCCGAGCGTCTGCGGCGCGCCGTTTATCAGCACGTTGAAGTTGCATGCGAAGTTGTCCTCGAGCGTCGTCAGGCGGAAGAGCTTCGCCATCAGCTGGTCGGGGTCCGTTCCGCGGCGGACGTCAAGCGTGAGCTTGAAGCCGTTTTTGTCGATCGAGTCGCGGTAATCGGTGATCTCTTTCAGTTTTCCGTCCTTCATCAGGTCGGAGATCTTTTTCAGGATCAGTTCGATCGACGTCGAATAGGGGATCTCCAGTATTTCAATCACGTTATTCTTTTTATCGAACGTGTACCGTGCGCGGAGCTTGAACGAACCGCGCCCGGTCTCGTATATCGCTCTCAACTGTTCTCTGTCGTAAATGAGGTCGCCGCCGCCCGGGAAATCGGGCGCTTTGATCAGATCGAGAAGACGGTCGGTCGTAGTTTTCGGGTTTTTGAGCACCGCGATAGTTCCGTCGCAGATCTCCGAAAGGTTGAACGAGCAGATATTCGACGCCATACCGACGGCGATACCCTTGTTGTTCGAGACGAGGATGTTCGGGAAGGAGGTCGGCAGAAGAGTCGGCTCCGTCATCGTGTTATCATAGTTGGGGATCATGTCGACGGCGTTCTTGTCTATGCCGCCGAAGATCTCCGCACAGATGGGAGCGAGTTTCACCTCGGTATATCTCGCCGCGGCGTACGCCATTTCGGACGAGTACTGTTTGCCGAAGCTTCCTTTCGATTCGACGAAAGGGTGAAGCAGAGATTCGTTGCCGCGGGTGAGACGGACGAGCGTTTCGTAGATCGCCGCGTCGCCGTGCGGGTTGAGGCGCATCGTCTGACCGACGACGTTCGCGCTCTTCGTCAGCCCGCCCGAGAGAAGTCCCATCCTGTACATCGTATACAGGAGTTTTCTGTGAGACGGCTTGAACCCGTCGATCTCGGGGATGGCGCGCGAGACGATTACCGTCATAACGTACGGCATGTAGTTCTTCTCAATGGTCTCAGTGATCGCCTGATCGGTTATGAACGCCTCTTTTATCTCTCTTTCGGGTTCTTTCTTCTTTCTTGCCATATTCAACGATGCCTTTCGTCAATTATCGGGTTTGGTTATCCTGCCTCCGGCGGCCCGGATGAGCCGGTTGTAAAGCGCTAAAAATTTGCCCGTTTTCGGCGGGACTCTGACGTAAACTCTGTCGAGCGACAGCTCGTCCGCCCGCCTCAGCAGGGCGAAGAAAGCGTGGCACGAATCGTCCGCGCCGCCGTCGCCTGAAAGCAGCGCCGTACCGTTCACTTTTCCGGCGTACCCGTCCGGTACGATCGCGCCTGTTCGCTCGGTGGGATCGGAGTTCGCCGCTTTTATCATCTCCTCGAGCGTGCCGTCATACGCTATCACTTCGGCGCGCGGGGAGTAATGTTTGTACTTCATTCCGGGAGAGAGCGGTCTGTCGCCCGAGAGCGACGGGTCCGTGACCGCCCCCGCCACCGTGACGGAACGCATGACTTCAGAGAGCATATCGGCGGTGACGTCGCCGGGACGCAGGATCGTGCATCCCCCGTCGCCGTCGAGCGATATGACCGTCGATTCGACCCCGACGCGGCACGCGCCGCCGTCAAGGATCGCGTCGATCCTGCCGTCAAGATCGGAGATCACGTGCGCCGCCTCGGTCGGCGACGGAGAGCCCGATCTGTTCGCGGACGGAGCCGCTATCGGGCATCCGGACGCTTTTATCAGGGCGCGCGCCGCGGGGTGATCCGGGCAGCGCACCGCAACGGTGTCGAGTCCGCCCGTGACGGACGGATCGATCTTTTCGGTCTTTTTCATAACGACGGTGAGCGGGCCGGGCATGAACCGTTCCGCAAGTCGGTAAAACTCGTCCGGAACGACGGCGAAATCCTCCGCCTCCCGGGGATCCGAAACGTGAACGATGAGCGGATTGTCCGACGGACGCCCCTTCGCCTCGTATATCTTTTTAGCCGCGCCTGGATAATACGCAGACGCGCCGAGACCGTAAACGGTCTCCGTCGGAAAAGCGACGAGACCGCCGCGTCTTATTATATCCGCGGCGTATGCGATCGTGTCTTCGGAAACGGGAAGAACGACCGTTTTTTTCTCACTCACCGGTCCCGCCTCCCTCTTTGAGGCGCTCAGCCGTATCTGCGGTAATAAGAGCGTCGATCACAGGGTCCATTTCGCCGTTGACGAACGATTCGAGCGTGTAAAGCGTAAGTCCGATGCGGTGATCGGTCACCCTTCCCTGCGGGAAATTATACGTTCTGATGCGCTCGCTCCTGTCGCCCGAGCCGACCTGCGATTTGCGCGATCCCGCGATCTTCTCGGTCTGCTCGCGCAGTTTTATATCGTAAAGTTTGGCGCGCAGGATCTTCATCGCGCGGTCGCGGTTCTTGAACTGGCTTCTCTCGTCCTGACATTCGACGACGATCCCCGTCGGCTTGTGAATAAGGCGGATCGCCGATTCGGTCTTGTTGACGTGCTGACCGCCCGCGCCGGACGATTTGATCGTCTCTATCTGAAGGTCGGACGGGTTGATCTCGATCTCGACGTCCTCCGCCTCGGGAAGAACGGCGACCGTCGCGGCGGACGTGTGGATCCTGCCCGACGTCTCCGTCTCCGGGACGCGCTGGACGCGGTGTACACCGCCCTCGAATTTGAATCTCGACCAGGCGCCGTCTCCTGTCACGATGAACGAGATCTCCTTGAAGCCGCCGAGCCCGGTCTTGTTTTCGGAGACGACCTCGACCTTGAAACCGCGGCTCGCCGAGTACATCGAATACATACGGAAAAGGACTCCCGCAAAGAGCGCCGCCTCCTCGCCTCCCGTACCGGCGCGGATCTCGACCACGACGTTCTTGTCGTCGTCCGGATCGCGCGGCAAAAGGAGGACGCGAAGCTCGTCCTCAAGCTCGGGGAGACGCTTTCTGAGCGTGTGATATTCCTCGAGAGCGAAATCCCTCATCTCGGGATCGTCCTCGCTCTCGGACAGAATTCGCGCTTCTTCAGCCGCGTCACGGACAGTCGCGTACTCCCTGTATTTTTCTACTGTCGGCAGGATCGCTTTCCGCTCTTTCATAAGGCGGGTGAGGCGCTCCTGATCGGCGGCGACCGCGGGATCGGACAGTTCCTCCTCTATACGGTCGAAACGTTCCGATACGTCCTTGAGCTTTTCTATCATCGGATACGGTCAGTCGGCGTTGAAAGCGGATACCGCCTTGTGCGTTTCGTAAAGGTCCGCTTTTGAGACGACCTCGAAAGGCGCGTGCATCGAGATGACCGGAACACCTATGTCGATGGTATCGATATTGCGGGTCGAGATGAACATGGCGACCGTTCCGCCGCCGCCCTGGTCGACCTTTCCGAGCTCAGCCATCTGCCATACGACGCCCGCTTTGTCGAGGAGCGCGCGGATCTTCGCCGTGAACTCCGCACCCGCGTCGTTGGTGCTGCTCTTGCCTCGGTGACCCGTGTATTTAGCCAGACCGACTCCGCAGTGAACGATCGCGGAATTCGTCTTTTCGTAAACGTCGGGATAGTTGGGATCGTACGCGGCGGTGACGTCGGCGGAAAGGCACGCGGAATGAGCGCGGACGACCGCAGGATCGGCGCCGCAGTCGCGAGATATCTTGTCGACGAGGTCGCGGAAGATCTCACCCTTCATACCCGTGGGACCTTCGCTTCCGACCTCTTCCTTGTCGGCGAAGATCGCCATGATCGTGCGGCGCGGCGCGTTCGAATGCTCGAGAAGCGCCGTGAGGCACGGATATGCGCAGACGCGGTCGTCGTGACCGTACGCGCCGAGCAGCCATCTGTCGAATCCGATGTCGACGCACTTAGCCGCGGGGACGGCGCAGATATCGGCGCTGAGGAAATCTTCCTCGGTGATGCCGTATTTCTCGTTGAGGATGGAGAGGATCCTGATCTTGACGGCGTCTTTTTCGACGGGTTCGCCGTCTTCGAATTCCGGCGACGAGCAGATCATTATATTGAGTCCCTCGCCCGAGAACGCCTTGTCAAGCGGTTTCGTTCCCTGATCGCCCGAGAGGTGCGGGAGAAGGTCGGAGATGCAGAACTGCGGATCGCCCGGCTCCTCGCCGACTTTCACGTCGACGGTCGAGCCGTCTTTTTTGACGACGGCGCCGTGCAGAGCGAGCGGGATCGTCGTCCACTGATACTTCCTGATCCCGCCGTAATAGTGCGTTTTGAAATAACCGATCCCGTCTTTCTCAAAGACCGGGAGGGGTTTGAGATCGAGGCGCGGGCTGTCGATGTGAGCCGCGCTGACACGGATACCGTCCGTCCCGATATCGCCGGAACCGACGACGGCGGCGATCACGCTCTTGTTCCTGTTGTTGACGTAGAACTTATCGCCCGCCTTCAGCGTTTTCGCAGGGTCGTATTCTTCAAATCCCGCGGCGGCGAGGCGCGCAATCACTTCTTTTACGGCTTCACGCTCGGTTTTCGACGCGTCGAGGAATTCGGCGTATCCGCGGGCGTATTCCTTCATGTCTGCGAGAGTCGCTTCGTCCTCTCTCTCGAACGCGGTTTTCTTTTTGTAGATCAGTTCTTCAAATCTGTCGCTCATTATATATACTTCCTTTCGGTTTTTTTGTTCTTATTTGTAAAGAGATTTGTATTTCTCGGCTATGCTCTCGAGCTTTTCGACCTCGGCGGCGACCGACTCGTCCGGTATCTTCAGTTTGCCCATCTCGCCCATCAGTTCCGGGTCACCGCGCCAGATATCGACGGCTTCGCGGCTCGACGCGACGGCGGCGAAGACCTGCTCCCACCGACCGTACGACGAGTATAGGGTCGACAGATACATCGCGCCGTAGCGGATATTCGTCTCCGGGTCGTAGAGGATGCCGTCGGTCAGGTCTTCTCTCGTCGCGGAGAGAAGGCGGGTAAACTCTGCGGGCTTGAGCCCCGTCAGTCCGATGCCCGTGTCGCTCCCGACGTAGTTGGACTGAAAGTCGCTCTCGTACTTGATCACAGCGTAGATAACTTCCTCGGGAACTCCGTATTCGGCGGAGTATTTTCCGACGAATTCCGAGAACTCTTTCGGATACTGTTTCAGGTCCATGCTGCGGCTCACAGCCTGCCACACGAAGCCCACCGCGACGGACAGGGCTATTATGGCGGCGATCACCGCGGACCTCAGAAGCGCTCTTTTATATTTCATACCTTGAATTTTTCCTTAATGATCTGTGCGATCCGGGCGACGTCTTTTTTAATCGAGGAAAGCGGGCGGTCGGTATCGATGAGAAGATCGACGGGCAGCTCCTCCGGCCTGTTCTGCGCAGCGAGTCTTTTCGCGGCGCGCTCCGGGTCGATCCCGTCGCGGGCGGCGATGCGCTCGATAAGCACTTCATCGGGCGCGTCGGTCGCAATGATGAGATCGCACTTTTCGTCAAGACCGCTCTCGAACAGCAGCGGCGCGTCTACGATAACGGCCCGGAAGCCGCGGCTTCCGAGTCCTTCGGCGCGCCTCAGCGTCTCTTCGATGATGAACGGATGAGAGGTGCGGTTAAGCAGTTCCCTTTTTTCGGCGCCGTCCTCAGCGAAGACAGCGGCGCGGACGATTTCCCTGTTGAGCGAGCCGTCCGGGAGCACCGCCCCGTCGCCGAAGATCCGGGAAAGCGCGGCAAGGCACTCGCCCGGTTTCCCGCACCCCGTCGGACCGGTCAGATCGCGCCATACCGCATCCGTATCGATCGAAGGTATGCCGGACTCCGCAAAAAACGACGCGACGGTCCCTTTCCCCGAGCCGCTTCTGCCGCACAGACCGATCAGCGCGGGCGTCTTTATCTTCTTCATAAGTTCACCGCCCCCATATTTCTCCAAGTATATATTATACTATATTAAGATGCGGTTTGCAATAGAAAGAACCGCCGATTTTCGCTCGGAACAATATTGAAAAACCCGTTGTATTATTTCCTTTTTTCTGCTAAAATGAAAGACGGTAAAAAGATCCGGACGCACGATCGCCGGACATAAAAAAAGGAGATAAGTCAATATGATCAAAGTCGGATTAGTCGGTGCAAGAGCCGAGTCGTTCGTCAGCGCGTTCTCCGCGAGAGACGATGCGAAAATCACCGCTGTTTGCGATCTGGACGAAGAAATCGTCGGGAATCTCGGAGACCGCCTTTCCCTGCCGAAAGAGGCGAGATTCAGAATATATGAGGATATGCTCGACCGCGCAGATATAGACGCCGTCCTCATCGCGACCCCGATGCAGTGCCACGTGCCGCAGGCGATCAAGGCGCTCCAGACCGGACGCCACGTTATGAGCGAAGTCACCGCCGCCGTCACGATGGACGAGCTGTGGTGGCTGATAGAGGCCGTCGAAAAGTCAGGCAAGATCTACATGTATTCCGAAAACTACTGCTACACCCCCGAGATGCAGATAGTCAAGGAAATGGCGCGCGCCGGGATGTTCGGCAAGATATATTACGCCGAGGGCGAGTACACGCACGACTGCACCGATCTGCGAAACTGGCACGGGCAGGTCGGCTGGAGGTCATACTGGCAGATGGGAACGCGCGGCGCATTCTATCCGACGCACTCCCTCGGTCCTGTGATGCAGTGTCTCGACGACGACGAGAGGATCACGGAGATCGCGTGCTTCTCCTCCGGCAACCACAACCCGTACGGACTGCGAAACGACGACGTCAACCAGGTGATGTGCCGTCTGAAGAGCGGCGGACTCGTCAAGATCCGCGTCGACACGATCTCGCCCCGTCCGCACGCGCTGACTTACTATCAGATACAGGGTACGAAGGGCTGCTTCGAGGCGCCTCGAACCGGAGGCGACCACGTCGTGGCGGTCGACACCGAGGAAAATCCCGAGGGCCATACCACGTGGCGTTCGCTTAACGATTTCAGTTATATGCTTCCCGAGCGGTTCAAGTCGGGCGCCGGCAAAGGCGCGGGCCACGGCGGAGGCGACTACTATATCGTCGAGGACTTCGTGACGGCGATAAAAAATAACGAGATGCCGTACCTGAACGTGTACCGCGCGGCGGAGTGGACCGCGGTCGCGCTGCTCAGCCAGCTCTCCGTGACGAACAACGGCAGAACGATGGAGATGCCGAATTTCCGCCCGGGGATGAGTTGGGAAGAGAAGAGAATAAAGTTATAAAAACAAAAGCAGCGGCAGGCACTGAAAAAGTGCCTGCCGCCTTTTTAACTAAGGATTCTACATTTCGCTTATCGACTCAACGGCCAGTTTTCCGTCCCTGATCGTTCCGCTCACAACGACGAGCGTGCCGATCGCGGGGACGTCGCCGTCCCATATCAGTTCGATCTCCCACGAATTGTCGTAGTAAGGATCTTCCAGCGTATTCGCGGAGGCGATCCGTCCGTATGCAATGAACTCATCGTCTTCGAAAGCATCTTTGCGGTTCATCACGTTGATCATCTGAACGCGTTCCAGCGTACAGCTCAGCGAACACATATCCCTCTCGGCGGCGGGACCACGGTACTCCGTTTTGACTTTGACCGAAGCGTCGGTGATCCAGTATCCGTCGAGCGCGTCCGCGCTTGACGCGAACGTTCCCGACGCGGATACGAGAGAGCCGACGGGAGGAAGTTCGTCCGCGTTCTGCGGGACGATCTCCCACTGCCAGTCGCAGCATTTCGTCTGGTCGTAATAACCCCAGACGTAATAGCGCTGCCTGCCGTTATACGCGTCGTAGATAGTTGCGAAAACGCCCTCCTTGGAGACCTCTTTGCCGTCCAGTTCTTTGCCGTAGTCGGCGTAAAAAACGTTCTGATAGAGAAGATACTCATCCTGACTGAACACTTCGGGACGCGCGTCAGACGCGCTCTGTCCGGAAGGATCCGTCCCCGAAGGCGCGGTCACCGTCCCGTCGGAAGGCGCCGCGCCGCATCCGACGCACGCCAGGACCGTGATCGCGGCGATGATGACCGCAAATATCTTAACCGCTGTTTTTGACATCATTTTCTCATTCCGTTTTCGGGCGCCGCGGGGCGCCGAAGGTAATTACAGTTTCGTCGTGAAATACTGTCTCGCTCCGCATTTGGTGCAGAATACCGCGTTCGCGCTGATCTGCGCGCCGCAGGCGGTGCAGAATCTGACCTGTCCGGCCTTCTGTTCGGCCTTGGGCGCTCCCACCTTCGTTCCGCACCCGGTGCAGAAGACGGCTCCGGGACGTATCTCTTTTCCGCACTTCGGGCAGACGGCCGGCTTCGGCTCGTCGGGAGTGAAGGACGGAGCCGCGGGTGCGGGTTCGGTGAAGGGATTCTCCGCGATCGGAGGCGGAGCGACCGGAGTTTCAACGACAGGAGACTCGACTGCGGGAGCTTCGAACGCCGGAGTTTCAACGACCGAAGGCTCGACTGCGGGCGCTTCGAACTTCGGCTCTTCGACGACCGGAGGCTCGACTGCGGGCGCTTCAAACGCCGGAGCTTCAACGACCGGAGGCTCGACCACGGGCGCTTCGAACGTCGGCTCTTCGACGACCGGAGGTTCGACTGCGGGCGCTTCGAACGTCGGCTCTTCGACGACCGGAGGTTCGACCACGGGAGCTTCAAACGTCGGTTCTTCGACGACCGGAGGTTCGACCACGGGAGCTTCAAACGTCGGTTCTTCGACGACCGGAGGTTCGACCGCGGGCGCGTCGAGATCGGGAATATCAACTACGGGAGCGGCAGGCTCTTCTGCAGCCGGTTCTTCCGCGGCGGGAGCCTCCTCTTTCTCTATCTTCGCTCCGCAGGTCGTGCAGAACAGGGCGTCGTTGTCGATCGGCGCACCGCACACGGGGCAGCGCGCTCCGGCGGGAGCTTCTTCGGGCGCCTCGGGCTCATCCGCTTTATTCAGAGGAGCGCCGCAGGAAGTACAGAAAATCGCGTCCGCTTCCACGGGTTTGCCGCAGACGGGGCAAACGGCCGCCTCCGCGACGGTTTCCGCTTCTTTTTCCGCCTCGGCAAGCGCATCCTCAAGCGCCTTTCTTTCGGCTTCGAGAGCAGCAAGTCTGGATTCTATTTCGTTTCTGTCCATTGTGTTTCTCCTTTCACGTTCTTTATTTGCTTCAATTTTATCACAACGCGGAAAAAAATACAACGGGGTCTTTGACGATACTTTATTTTATGGTAAAATATAGAAAACGTATCAACACGGAGGATAACGGAATGTTCAGGATCGTGACCGACCCCGGCGCCGCGGCCGAATGCGACGCCCACATATATCCGGCAAGGCTAAACCCGGAAACACGAACGGCGCGGGTCGCGGGGCGCACCGTACAGCTGCGCTGCATATCCCCCGGGGACGCGTTCACCGTTTCCTCTCCCGAAGGGGAGAAAAAGAAAGTCTGCGCCGTTCTTCCCGGCGGAGCGGACGGCGGCGGAAAAGTATTCGCCGCCGCGGTCACGGCGGGTTTTGAGGAGGCGCGGCGCGCGGGAGCGGCGTCGGTCGCGCTTTTCGCGTCGGGAACGATCCCGCCGGACGCGCTTTTCGACTTCGTCATTCCCGCGATCAGAGCGTACCTTGAAGAAAAAGAGACGGACGCGGTCGTCATAACGGACGCGTCGGCGCGTGAAACGCTGAGATCGAGGACTCCCGGTCCCCTTGCCTCTCTCCTGTCGCTCGGAGAGGGACCCGAGCCGTGCCTTGAATGCAGAGTCTCGGGAGCGGCCCCCGCCCCGAATATGAAAAGGCCGGGGAAGGTCCGTGAAAAACGGTCGCGCAAAGCGGACAAAGAGGCCGCCACCCCGTCGTTTGAGTCGGAAGAGGCGCAGTCATTCGGCTATGAGCTTGAAATAGCGGAAACACGGCTTATGCAGCCCGGGCTCTGCGCGGACCGCTCAGACGCCGAGGCGGACGACCTCGAACGGCTCATAGGTCAGATAGACGAAAGCTTTTCCGAGATGCTCCTCCGTCTTATTGACGAGGCGGGGATAACGGACGCCGAGTGCTACAAGCGCGCGAACGTCGACCGAAAGCTGTTTTCCAAGATCAGAAGCAACCGTCTTTACAGACCGAGCAAGCAGACCGCCGTCGCGTTCGCGATCGCGCTGAAACTCGATATTCATAAGACGGCGGATCTCTTGATGAAAGCCGGTTTCGCCCTCTCGCACAGCAGTAAATTCGACATCATCGTCGAATATTACATCTCCCGCGGCGTTTGGGATCTGTTCACGATCAACGAGACGCTTTTCGCGTACGATCAGCCTATGATCGGCTGTGCGTAAATCACTTTTCAAATGTCGCCTGACAGGCGACCCCCGCGATTTCTTTCCGGTATATAATGACGGCGTGATCGGGAAACGGTCACGCCGAAATTTATCGGGTAACGGAAGTTACCCGGCCGAAAGGGAGATAAGAAAATGAAAAACGAAAAGAACAAGATCACCGAGATGGTATTCATCCTCGACAGAAGCGGGTCGATGGGAGGGCTCGAATCCGACACGATCGGAGGCTTCAACTCGATGCTGAAAAAGCAGCGCGGGGAGGAAGGCGAGGCGTTCGTCACCACCGTCCTTTTCGACGGAGTCGTCGAGACGCTCCACGACAGACTGCCGATCGGCGAAGTCCCCGAGATGACGGAAAAGGAGTATTTCGTCCGCGGGTGCACCGCCCTGCTCGACGCGATCGGATCGACCGTTCAGCACGTCGAAAAGGTCCACAAGTATATCCGCAAAGAGGACGTGCCGGGCAACGTGGTCTTCGTCATCACGACGGACGGGCTGGAGAACGCGAGCAGAGAGTTTACGGCGGAAAAAGTCAAGGCGATGATCGAAAAGAAGAAAAAGGACGGCTGGGAATTCCTCTTCATAGGCGCTAACATCGACGCCGTGACCACGGCGGCGACGTTCGGCATCGACGAGAGCCGCGCCGTGGACTACCGTGCGGACGCCGAAGGGACGAGAGTGCTGTACTCCGCGGTCGGGTCGGCGATAACGAAGATGAGGAAGTGCGCGAAGATCAGCGAGGATTGGGCGGAAGAGATCTGCGAGGACTACAACAGCAGAAAGTAAAGACTGCTGACGGAGGGCGGTTTCGAAAAACCGCCCTTCTTTTCGTTTTTATGATATAATATGGTGCGGAGGATTAAGAACATGGGAAAAGACGACAAGACGAACGTTATGAGAGTTTTCGACGCGTCGGGAGTGAAATATGAGCATTACTCTTTCGACGCGAAGCAGAAGAGCGGCGCGGAAGCGGCGCGCGAGACGGGCGCGGATCCGGAGTCCGTCTTCAAAACGCTCGTGACCGTCGGAAAATCGGGCGAGCATTACGTCTTCATGGTCCCCGTCCTGCGCGAGCTGAACCTCAAGCTCGCCGCGGCCGCGGCGGGGGAGAAAAGCATCGCCATGATAAAGGAAAAAGAACTGCTGCCTCTGACCGGTTACGTTCACGGCGGTTGTTCCCCCGTCGGAATGAAAAAACAGTTCCGCACTTTCATAGACAAAAGCGCGGAACTGTTCCGGGTTATTTATTTCAGCGGCGGGAAAGTCGGAAGACAGGTCTCGCTCGACCCGAAAGAACTCGAAAAAGTGATCGGGATCGAATATTGCGATCTGTGCAGTTGACGAGATCCTTTTCCATTGTCAATTGTCCGGTGTCAATTGTCAATTGTCATTTTTAGACTTCTCGTACGCCGCTTTGACGGCGCGGGCAAGCTGATCGGCGCACGAGGTCGGTCTTCTGCCGCACGTGTTGCCCTCGAGTTTTTCGACGATTTGGTCGACGGTCCAGCCGTCGAGGATCTTCGAGATCGCCTTGA
Organism: Clostridia bacterium; assembly: GCA_017545225.1. Classification (GTDB taxonomy): domain Bacteria; phylum Bacillota; class Clostridia; order Oscillospirales; family CAG-272; genus RUG11130. Next base: position 7,689 of record JAFWPR010000074.1, on the reverse strand, counting down.
GGTTGCCGTTGCAGCCTCCCGTAAACGCGATATTGGTGACGACGTCGCCGTCGAGGTCGAACGTGATCTCGGAAGAGCACGTCATCTCGGTCTTGTATCTGTAAGTCATTTTTCGCTCCTTTTTTCCGTTTTCTTTAATATACTAAAATCGCCCCGACGTGTCAAGTCACGTTTTAAAAAAGTTAACTTTTTGCGGGCGGTTTCGTGATATACTCATTATGAAAGGCGGGTGCTGATATGTACGGAATAAAAAAGAAATTCGGTTTCGGCTGTATGAGACTGCCGATGAAAGACGGAAAACCGGACAGAGAGAAGTTTTCCGAGATGGTCGATCTGTTCATCGACTCCGGGTTCAACTATTTCGACACCGCGCACGGATATCACGGAGGACAGTCGGAGGTCGCCCTTCACGACTGCCTCACGACGAGGTATCCGCGCGACGCGTATATCCTGACGGACAAATTGTCCGACAACTTCTTCTCTTCGGAAGAAGATATACGTCCGTTTTTCGAGAGCCAGCTTGGCACGCTCGGGGTCGAATATCTCGATTTTTACCTGATGCACGCTCAGGACGAGACGAACTACGAAAAATACAAAAAGTGCCGCGCATACGAGACGGCGTTCGAATTAAAAGAGGAAGGAAAGATAAAGCACGTCGGGATCTCTTTCCACGACAGGGCGTCCGTGCTCGAGAAGATACTGACGGAATATCCGGAAGTGGAAGTCGTACAGATACAGCTGAACTATATCGACTTTGAGGCCTCGTCCGTCCAGTCGCGCCTCTGCCTCGAAGTCTGCCGGAAGCACGGCAAGCCGGCGATCGTGATGGAGCCCGTCAAAGGCGGCGCTCTGGCTAAGGTCCCGGACGAGGCGGCGGAGGTGTTCCGCGCGCTCGGCGGCTCGCCCGCTTCGTACGCGCTCCGTTTCGCAGCCGATCAGGACGGAGTCTTCATGGTCCTCTCCGGCATGAGCGATCTTGAAATGACGAAAGAGAATATCGCCGTGATGAGCGATCCCAAGCCGCTCAGCGAGGAGGAGCTCGCCGCGATCGACCGCGTGAGGGAAATCTTCTCGGAGCGTCACGCAATTCCCTGTACCTCCTGCCGGTACTGCACGGAGAGATGCCCCGTCGGAATACCGATCCCGGAGATATTCTCGTGCCTCAACACGAAGGAAGAATTCGGGACGTGGAACGCAAACTTCTATTATTCCAAGCACACCTCCAGCGCGCCGAAAGCTTCGGAGTGCCTCGGATGCGGTGCATGCGAGGACGCCTGCCCGCAGCATATCGAGATCCGCTCCCTGCTCGAACGCGCCGTCGAACTGTTTGAAAAGAAAGACTGAACCGCGCGGGACCGCTTTTCGCGGTCCCGAAAAGTTTTTTCGGCTTTTCAATCATTCTTCAATTTTCGGCGGGTATAATCGGATCACAAAACAAAAGGAGTGTGATCTTCATGAAAAAACTCATCGCGCTGTTCGCGGCGATCACCGCACTGTCGGTCCTCTTCGCATCCTGCGGGACGGCGAATAATCCGACGGGATCCGGAACGGAGACGGAAGCGGTTTCCGTCCCGGCCGAAACGGTCGAAGACCCGACGAACGACGAGCTCATCGCGACCGGCGAATTCACGGTTTCGCCCTCTTCGGGCGTCACCGTCGACGGAAACGTTTACACGGTGACCGCCGCAGGCGAGTATACGTTCAAGGGTGCGCTCGACGGCTCGATCGCCGTCGACGCGGGCGATGAGGACGAGGTCGTCCTCATCTTCGACGGCGTAACGCTCGCCTCATCCGATACGGCGCCCATTTACGTCAAAAACGCAGGCGAGGTCAGCGTGAAATCGGCGGAAGGTTCGTACAACACCGTCACCGACAGCAGAGCGGCGGCCGATTCGTCGGCGAGCGACGGGAACACCGACGGCAACGCGGCGATCTGGTCGGACTGCGATCTCAAAATCAACGGCAAGGGAACTCTGATCGTCACTTCGTCGTACGACAACGGCATCAAGTCAAAGGACGATCTGACCGTAAAGAACGTGACGCTCAAGGTCACCTCGCCGGGCGTCGCGCTAAAGGGCAACGACTCGGTAGAGATCAAGTCGGGATCGCTCACTCTCGTATCGACCGAAGCCGACGGGATCAAGACGTCGAACACAGACGTATCAAGCAAAGGCAATCAGCGCGGGACCGTCACGATCTCCGGCGGAAATATCAGCGTTTACTCCGCGTGCGACGGGATCAGCGTGGCTTACGACGTCGTGATCAACGAAGCAGAAGCGGCCGTCAACCTGTACGTTTACACCGCCGACTACGCGGCGGAAAGCGGCGCGGGGGCGGTATCTGAGACGGAGTCCTCCTCGAAAGGGATCAAGGCGGAAAACGCAGTTCTGATCGAAGCAGGTATAGTAACGATATACGCGATGGACGACGGCGTGCACGCGAACTCCGACTCGAAGCTCGACAACGGGCTGACGCCGGAAGGAAAGATAACGGTAAACGGCGGTACTCTCATGGTCACGGCTGCCGACGACGGACTCCACGCGGACGGAGAACTCATTATCTCCGGGGGTACGGTCACCGTCACCGAGTCCCACGAGGGACTCGAGGGCAACGTGATCTCGATCGAAGGGGGTTACGTCACCGTCAACGGATACGATGACGGAATGAACGCCTGCAAAGGAGAAAAGACCCCCGAGGTCAATATCTCGGGCGGTACGGTTACCGTGACGACGCCCTCCGGCGATACGGACGCCGTCGACTCCAACGGAAACTTCGTGATGAGCGGGGGCTTCGTCCTCGTCAGAGGCGGCGCGGCGATGGGCGGTATGGCGGGTTCGATCGATGTCGACGGTTCGATCTCCGTTACGGGCGGTACGATCCTCTCCTTCGGCGGCATCTGCGAGATCCCGTCGGGAGGTAACGGCGCGAACGTGTACGCGTCGAGCGGAACGAATTTCTCCGCGGGCGATTATACGCTGACGGATTCTTCGGGTAATACGATAGCTTCATTCACTCTCGACAAGTCTTACTCGTCGCTCTGGATCGCGTCTGACGCGCTCGCTCTGAACGGAAGCTTTACCCTTTCGCTCGGCGGCTCCGCGGTCCTGTCGTGGACGCAGTCGTCCGCGCAGGAGGGAGATCAGGTCACAGGCGGGTTCGGCCCGGGCGGAGGAGGTCCCGGCGGAGGATTCGCGCCTCCCGGAAGAGGATAATCGCATAACAATAACGCCCCCGGATGATCCGGGGGCGTTTCGTTTTGGCTTGAATATCAGTCGAATACGTAAGCTTTGCCGGTCTTTGCCGACTCGTAGATACCTTCGAGGATGCGGGTAACGCAGTAAGCCTGCTCGGGGAGCACGCACGGCTTCTTGCCCTCGACGAGTGCGTCGATCCACTGCTTCGCATCGGCGACGCATTCGATCTCTTCCTCGGGATCGTCGCTGTGATCGAGCGTCGTCTTCATCGCGGCGACGTATTCGTCGTACGGATAGACGTCGACGTACCACTCGCCGTTCCTGACGCCGAAGATGCGGACTCCGCCGCGCATGTCGGCTCCCGCTTTGGTGCCGGAGAGCTGCGTGTACGCCTCGATCGATTCGGGCAGGTTGATCGCCCACGAGGCCTCTACGGAGATCGTCGCGCCGTTTTCCATCTTGACGAGACCGAACGCGCTGTCCTCGACGGTAAACGCGTTGACGTCCCACTTGCCGTTCGTATACATCTCCTCTTCCCTGTTCATCTTCTGGAAAGTGGAGCCGAGGCAGATCGCCGGTTTGTAGTTGTTCATCATCCAGAGCGTGAGGTCGAGGGAGTGGGTGCCGATGTCGATCAGCGGACCGCCGCCCTGCTCGTACTCGTTGAGGAACACGCCCCAGTTCGGAACGCCGCGGCGGCGAATGGCGATCGCGCGCGCGTAGTAGATATCGCCGAAGACGCCCTCGTCGACCTTCTGTTTGAGGAGCTGCACCTCCGGACGCATTCTGTTCTGGTATCCGATGGAGAGAGTCTTGCCCGTTCTGTTCGCGGCGTCGATCATCTTCTTCGCCTCTGCCGAGTTGATCGCCATCGGCTTCTCGCACATTACGTGGCAGCCCGCTTCGAGCGCGTCGACCGTAATGAAGCTGTGCGATCTGTTGGGGGTGCAGACGTGAACGACGTCGAGCTGCTCTTTATCGAGCATCTCTTTGTAGTCCTTATATACGTTCGCCCCCGGCGCGCCGTATTTCGTCCTCGCTTCTTCCGCTCTCTCGACGACGATATCGCAGAAAGCGACGAGCGACACGTTTTTCAACAGACGCAGGGACGGCAGATGTTTCTGATTTGCGATGAAGCCGCACCCTACGATACCGATTCTTATCTGATCATTTGCTCCGATCATGTCTTTCACCCGACGGAACGAGCAGTTCCGCCCTTTCTGTTTGTACTTCGGTAATATTCTATCACCCGGGGCGAAGGGCTGTCAACGGTTATTTTGTGAATAAAGCGTCGCGGACGTATTGACGGCGACGGTTTTTTTGATACAATATATGTGATAACACACAAAGACCGCGAGGAAATCTATGATCGAGTTGAAACCCATAACGGAAGCCAATTTCATCGAGGCGTTCAATCTGAAGCTCGCGCCCGGGCAGGAAGAATACGTTTCCCACCCGATACGGAGTCTCGCGCAGGCGTACGTATACAGAGATCAGTGCCGACCGTTCGGCATATACGCGGACGGTGAGATGGTCGGATACGTTATGGTGATCTACGACTACGACGTACCCGAATACGATATCTGGCACATGATGATTGACGCGGCGCATCAGGGCCGCGGGTACGGCGGGGATGCCCTCGAACGGGTGATCGAATACGTAAAGACTAAGCCTTTCGGCGACTCGGACAGGATCGCGCTGACGTGCAACAGGAACAATTCCGTCGCAAGGAAACTGTATGAAAGCCGCGGTTTTCGCGCGACCGGAGTCGAGGACGAAGACGAGATAGAACTCGTCATGACCGCGGAAAAATAAAACAGAAAATCCCGGCAAGCCGGGATCGGGTGAGGATCATGCTGAATCAATTTTCGAGAACAGAGCTTCTTCTCGGAGCAGAAGCAATGGAAAAACTCAAGTCGAGCCGCGTGGCCGTGTTCGGCATCGGCGGCGTGGGGGGCTACGTCTGCGAGGCGCTGATCCGGAGCGGAGTCGGAAAGTTCGACCTGATCGACGACGACCGGGTCTGCCTGACGAACCTGAACCGTCAGATCATAGCCACGAGAAAAACGGTCGGCAAATACAAGGTCGACGTCATGAAGGAGCGTATGCTCGAGATCAACCCCGACGCGGATATAACCGTCCGCAAATGCTTCTTCCTGCCTGAAAACTCCGGAGAATTTCCGTTCGAGGAATACGACTACGTCGTCGACGCGGTCGACACAGTTTCCGCAAAGCTGGAGCTCGTCGTCAGAGCGCAGGAGCACGGCGTCCCGGTCATCAGCTGCATGGGCGCGGGCAACAAGCTCGACGGAAGCCTGTTCCGCGTCGCCGACATATACAAAACGAAGACTTGTCCTCTCGCCAAGGTGATGCGCCGCGAGCTACGCCGGCGGGGCGTCAAAAAACTGAAGGTCGTTTATTCGGAAGAAGAGCCGACGAGACCGAAAGAGGACGCGTCGATCAGCTGCCGGACGAACTGTATCTGCCCTCCCGGGACCGAACGCAAATGCACCGAGCGCCGCGATATACCGGGCAGCGTCGCGTTCGTTCCGTCCGTGGCGGGACTGATAATCGCCGGCGAGGTCGTGAAGGATCTGATCGCCCGGCAAGCGGAACAAAGCGGCGGGGAGCCGACGCGTGACCGGTCGGAATAACGGAGATCACGGAAACTTTTCTCCGAAAAAAGCGGATCAAAAAAAGGACCGTTTTACGGTCCTTTTCTTATCCTTATTTCTGTCCCGAGCGGTCGAGCGCCGCGCCGATAAAGCCGAGGAAGAGCGGGTGCGGTCTGTTCGGGCGCGATTTGAACTCTGGGTGGAACTGGACGCCGACGTAAAACGGTCTTTCGGTCAGTTCCACGGTCTCGACGAGCGTTCCGTCCGGGGAGATGCCCGAGAGCGTGAGCCCCGCCGCCTCGAGCTGATCCCTGTAATCGTTGTTGAATTCGTAGCGGTGGCGGTGGCGTTCGCTGATGACCGTCTCGCCGTAGCAGCGCTCCATTACCGTCCCGCGCTTTATCACGCACGGGTACGCGCCGAGACGGAGCGTGCCGCCCTTGTCGATCTCGTCGGACTGACCGGGCATGAAGTCGATGACCTTGTGCGGCGTTTTCTCGTCGAACTCGCCGGAGTTGGCGTTCTCTATGCCGAGGACGTCGCGGGCGTACTCTATCACGGCGATCTGCATTCCGAGGCAGATACCGAAATAAGGCATTTCATGCTCGCGCGCGTATTTCACAGCCGTGACCATGCCGTCGATACCGCGGCCGCCGAAGCCGCCGGGAACGATGATGCCGTCGAGCGCGCCGAGCTGCTCTTCGGCGTTCTCTTCGCAGAGCGCCTCGGAGTCGATCCAGTGGATCTTTATGTGCGTGTTGTGCTGATACCCCGCGTGGCGCATCGCCTCCGCGACGGACAGATACGCGTCGTGGAGCGCGACGTATTTGCCTACGAGTCCGATGTGGACGGTATATGGACGCGATTTGATCCTGTCGACGAGGGCGATCCAGTCGGCGAGGTCGGGCTCTTTCGTCTCGAGTCCGAGTTCGCGGCAGACGACGGACGAGAAGCCCGATCTTTCGAGCATCAGCGGCGCTTCGTAGAGGTTGGGCAAAGTGATATTTTCAATTACGCAGTCGGGTTTTACGTTGCAGAAGAGCGATATCTTGTCAAAGATCGATTTTTCAAGCGGTTCGTCGCAGCGCAGGACGATTATATCCGGCGCGACGCCCATTCCCTGCAGTTCCTTGACGGAGTGCTGAGTCGGTTTCGTCTTGTGCTCCTCCGATCCGTGCAGATACGGAACGAGCGTTACGTGGATGAAGAGCGAATTCTCGCGGCCGACCTCGAGGGAGATCTGGCGTGCCGCCTCGATGAAAGGCTGGGATTCTATGTCGCCGATCGTGCCGCCGATCTCGGTGATGACGACGTCGGCGTCGGAGTGGCGGCCCACGTTGTAGACGAATTCCTTGATCTCTCCGGTGACGTGCGGGATGACCTGAACGGTCGAACCGAGGTATTCGCCGCGTCTCTCCTTGTTCAGCACGTTCCAGTAGACTTTACCGGTCGTGAGGTTGGAATATTTGTTCAGGTCCTCGTCGATAAAACGCTCGTAGTGGCCGAGGTCGAGGTCGGTCTCCGCTCCGTCTTCCGTCACGTAGACCTCGCCGTGCTGATACGGACTCATCGTACCCGGGTCGACGTTGATATACGGGTCGAGCTTCTGCGCGGCGACTTTTAAACCCCGCGCCTTCAAGAGGCGTCCGAGGGACGCCGCCGTTATTCCCTTCCCGAGTCCCGACACGACCCCTCCGGTGACGAAAATATACTTTGTCATCATCATTTCCTCCTCATTTGCCGCTGTCGCCGTAGTTGGAGAGCACGCGCGCGGACGGGTCGTCGACTTCGCATCCGCGCCAGCTCCTGTTCGGCATCCAGAAATCCTTTATCATCTCGCCCTGACCGGGGTAGTATTTCTCGAATATCTCGCGGTAAAG
>JAFWPR010000073.1 GCA_017545225.1 Clostridia bacterium | reverse complement strand
CATTACAGAATCTCAAAGAGGAGCTTTGATGATTGGCTCGATAATACTGAAAAGGCTGATCCTTAATGTCAAGTGTGCGATTTGAAACATCGCATCATTAACAAAACAACAGCTTCTCCGTATCATATAGCCAAGCTAAAAAGCTTGGCTATATGAGGACGGATGGTAAAACAATCCGCCAGTAAGGAGAAATGCTTATGGAAAAAAAGAGTATGTCTGTCCCTGAAATGAGGGCAATGCTGGGAATCGGGAAAACCGAGTCCTATTGGCTCGTAAAAAAGCATTACTTCCGTACCGTCATGGCAAACGGAAAAATGAGGGTGATGTTGGATAGCTTCGAGTCATGGTATGAAAATCAGGTCAAATACAAGAAGGTCAACGGAGAGCCGCCCGGTGCCAAATGGCGGCATACCTATTCCGTACAGGAAGCCGCTGACATTCTTGGGATAAGCGACTCCACCGTATATGACCTGATGCGGAAAGGAGTCTTTACATTGTATCAGGTCGGCGGTTTCCGTCGAATTGATAAGGAGAGCTTTGAAAGATGGTACGCTTCACAAAGCCATTATAAGAAACGCAGCGAGGAGGACGATTAGGTTGAACAAAAGTCAGAATAAAACGCTCAAGAAAACTACTTCCGGGAAAACGACCTATTCCGTCAAGGAAGTCGGTGAAATGCTTGGGATCAGCAGACAAGGTGTTTATCGCCTTATACATGAAAACTGCTTCAAGGCAGTACGGACAGAAAGAAAATTCAGGATAATCAAGGCATCGTTTGACGCTTGGCTTGATGGTAAGGAACAGGAGGACAAAGATGGCATCCATAGTTAAGAGAAAAAACAAATATGCTGTGGTTTACTCATACACTGACGATAAGGGAAACAAGCGACAGAAGTGGGAAACCTTCGATACAAATGCAGAAGCACGAAAGCGCAAGTCGCAAGTAGAGTTTGAACAACAAAATGGTACTTTCATAATTCCGAGCGCACGGACGGTTCAGGAACTTCTTGAGGAGTACACGTCGATCTACGGTGTGAACAACTGGGCGTTATCGACTTATACCTCGAAGCGTGGTTTGATGCGAAACTACATCTATCCACTGATCGGGGATATGAAGCTTGATGAAATCAATCCGAGAGTAATGGATAGATACTTCCAAAGCCTTTTGAGCGTGAAGACAAAGATCGTCAACAACCGGACGCCAAAAAACGAATACCTCACCGTTCATACTGTCCGGGAAATACACAAACTGCTTCGTAATGCTTTTAATCAGGCAGTCAAATGGGAGATGATGTCCCGCAACCCGGTGGCAAATGCGACCCTTCCGAAAGAGGAACATGAAAAGCGAGAAATCTGGACAGCGGAAACTCTCATGAAAGCTCTCGAAGTTTGTGATGACGAGATTCTTGCCCTTGCTATCAACCTCGCTTTTTCCTGTTCGCTTCGAATGGGCGAAATGCTCGGACTGACTTGGGACTGTATCGACATTAGCGAGAAAAGTTTGAAGGAAAACAGCGCCTCTATTTTCATCAACAAAGAATTGCAAAGGGTCAATCGGGATACTATGGAAAAGCTCGACAGCAAAGACGTAATCTTCATCTTCCCGAAAGTCTTAATGAATACAAGCACGGCGCTTGTTTTGAAATCCCCGAAGACCAAAACCAGCGTCAGAAAGGTTTTCCTTCCGAATACCGTCGCTCAAATGCTTGTGAAGCGCAAAGAACAGATCGAGGGTCTGAAAGAACTGTTTGGTGATGAATATCTTGATTATAATCTTGTGTTTGCCAACTCCTCAGGCAGACCTATGGAGGGACAGGTTATCACACGAGCGTTAAAGCAACTCATTCGAGACAATAATCTGCCTGATGTAGTCTTTCACAGCTTTCGTCACGCCAGCATCACATACAAGCTGAAATGGAACGGCGGCGATATGAAATCTGTTCAGGGTGACTCAGGTCATGCGAGGATGGATATGGTTGCGGATGTGTATTCACACATCATCGACGAAGACAGACGATTCAATGCCCAACGCTTCGATGAACAGTTCTATCACGCAAAAGCTTTGACTGATATGGAAGGCAGAACAGCTCCTATGCCAAAGTTTGAGACATCGACAGACATCCTCGATCCTATGGCGGTTCCTCAAGAGGAACCAACTATTGAAGTAACTGAGAACAATGCAGAAGGAATCAGTCCTGAATTGATCTCTAAACTCTTGGCAAACCCTGAGATGGCTGCGCTGCTCAAGACGCTCGCAAAGAGCATATAAGAAAAACGGAGGTGCCGAATTGGTGCCTCCGTCTTGATTTCTCTAAGAAAATGAGTACAATATATATGAACTGAAAAACGAGGATTTGGACTCATAACCTTAACCCTAATCTTTCATGGGGTGCTAAATCGAAGCAAAATGACCGGGAAAAAACGGCGATAATTAGCAGAGAAAAGCAGGGATTTGTGAGTCTCATAAAATGCCGAAAACCCTGTAATTATAAGCATTTCCGGGCATCACGAAGGACGCCGAAAACCAATCCGGGCGCTTCTCCTAAGCGGAAGGTCGATGGTTCGAATCCATTCGGGGACGAAAAAAGAAGAGACGCCTGTGGCGTCTCTTCTTTTTTCCATTTTCTCAACTGAGAACCATCGCCGAATTCGCGGAGCGAATTCGCTGCGTGGCGATGCGCTTAGCTTTCAATTACGGTGTTCCCACCGCCACGCGTGGTTCGAATCCATGCCTGCAAGGGTTTGAGGAACTACATCCTGAGCAGAACCATCGCCGAATTCGCGAAAGCGAATTCGCTGCGTGGCGATTCGCATAACGTTGAATTACGGTGTTTTCAACGCCACGCGCGGTTCGAATCACCTCGGGAACGGTGCAATTATAAAGGCGTCATACGACGCCTTTTTTATTTTCACTATTATCGATTCTGAGAGCACCCGTTGAAATACGGTATTATAAAAGCGCCGGAAATACCATGCGTATTTCCGGCGCTTTTCATCTTTTTTTAAGGGTTTACCAGAGGTATTTCGTCTTCTTCGAGGTCGTATTCGCTCGTTAATATGACGTTATCCGTCAGGAGCCTGATGATCTCAATCTCGGCGGACTCGTACATTTCTTTTTTCATACGAAGTACCTCCTCACTCGAAATAGGCCACAGCCGCCTGCCAGTAGAAATACAGCGCTTTTACGACGTCTTTCAATACGTCGGGCTGCGTTTCATCGTCCAGAACGGTTTTGCAGTAGTTGAGCGGACTGTAGGTGACGGAACCGCTTTCGTTTACTTTAAGTGTAAATACGTTACCAATATCCTTCGCGTTGATTCCCCTTATACGGGCTATCTGATACGAACCGGAGGCCGCCTTTTCCACTTCATAGCCTTCGCAGGAGAAGGTCAGTTCCTCGCTGCTCTTGAAGTAAAACGACAGCGAAGTTTCTGATTTGAGCGAAAGTGTAGCGCCTTCGAGAGTCACGCCGTCGGGCAGGTCAACGATCGGAGCGGCAACCGAGATATCCGGGGTGCCGAGCGCCTTTTCATCTTCGGTCAGATCCGCGTTTGCAAGTCCGGTTGAGGTCTTGTCGAAGTGGATCTGCGCTCTCGCGCCGTAGTTGAGCAGCGCTTTTACAAGCGGAACTGCGGCAGCGTACTCGGCGTCTTCACTTGCGTGATCGATCAGATAATCAGCGTATTCCTTGACGGAATAGACGTATTCCGCGCCGGTCTGATCTCCGTCGATCATCTGAGCCTTGATCTCGGAGGTCATTTCCTTTGCCGCTACTCTGCACTTGAACACGTGATACGTTCTGTTCCCGCGTTCAACGACCCTTGCTTCGGATACGTACACGTCATTCTCAAACGTTTTGCCGCCCGAGGGGATGGTAAAGTGCATTTTAGCGGTTTCGCTCTCTGCAATGCTCTCGCTCAGCTCCATGTAGAAGTTGACGCCTATATCGCCGTCGAGAGAGATCGTATAACCTATAAGTCTTTCTCCCATACCGTCTTCATAGAGAGTGTTGGAGACGATGACATCATACCGCCAGGGAAGGCTCTTTCCGTTGATATCCGCGGCGGTCGTGACTTTGAGCGAAAAGCTGCGGTCCTGCGTTTCGGAATCCGTTGCGTCGAGAACGAAAACGAGAAACTCTTTTCCTTCCTCAACTACGGTGTCATAATCATCGTCCGCCGTTACGAGCGACACTCTTCTGCGCGCTACGTTAGATGATATAGAGCATCCGAAGTCACCGAAATCCCCGCCTTTTTGAATGGCGGTCAGCGTGAATCCCGCCGGTTCCGTCAACTCAAAAGTCACGTTCGCGTACGTCAGTTCCGCGTTGGTAACAAGTGACAGCGTCACGGTATCTCCGTCGCGAGACGCGATCAGGTCAAATGGAGCGGGTGCGGGATCCTCGGCATTGACAATAATCGATGCAACAGAAAGAATCATTAAAGCCGCAAGTAATAACGATATTACTTTTTTCATATTTTAAACCACTTCTTTCCTTATATAATCGATCCGGTCCGTCGACGGAGCAAGCCGTCGACGGACCAATTCGTCGGGGATCAATGACCTGTGATCATATCCAACAGGTTCGTCAGAGAATCATATCCGTTGAGCCATTCGGACAGCGTCGGCGGCACGGTGGCGAATTCTACCGAAGCGAATCTGCTGCCTTCGCCCAGCCAACGGGTCTGAGTCCTGTCTTCGTCCGCCATTTTATGACGCCAGCTCCAGGATCCCACTTCAGTGATCTCGTATAATCCGTCGGGAAGGCCGACCACGTTGACGTCGTGCTTGCCCTCTTCAATGACCGCAAACATGCTGAAACTGCCACCGCTGATAAAGTACAGGAAGTCCTGGTCGGTATCCTCTCTGTGAATATTCAGACAGTTGCGGCGATAGAATTTCGCAGTGTAGACAGCGTTTCCGGTCACGGGCGTGATCGAGGGAGTCCACGTGTCGAACGTCCAAGAATACTGAGGCGCAGGAGCCTTCGTCGGATCAGCATGCGTCGGCGTAACGCCGTATGCGACCGTGGTCGTGTCGATGACGGTCCCGTCGTCGTTCTTCCACGTGATCGTGTAATTATTGAGCGTACCTGTGAACACGGCGTAATAGGTAACGTTTTCGGTAACTTCGGGAAGAGGCGAGATCGCAACCGTTGCGTTCTGGACGGTGTTCCACCCCAAAAAGCTGTAAGTATACTGGGCGTCCGCCGCCTTCGTCGGGACCGAACCGTTATATGAAGGTTGATTGCCGTATGGAACGTGCGTATCCGTTTCAACGGCAGTAGTTCCGTTCATCCACGTTACGGTGTACCAGCCTACGGTTATCATATTGGATATGATCGTATCGCCTCTCCAGGAAAAGCTTTTACCGGCGATATCCGCAGCAGCCGTAACTTTGAGCGAAAAAGTGTAGCTTGCCGGTTCGGCTACCGACGCGTCCAGAATGAATACGAGAAACTCTTTTCCTTCGGCGACCACCGTGTTATGGTAATCGTCATCCGTTACGATCGACGCTCTTCTGCGAACCGTGCTCGCTGAGACCGAGCATCCGAATTCATCAAAATCCGCGCCCTCGTTAATGGCGTTCAACGTGAACGTGTTCGGAACTGTCAGCTCAAAGGTCACGTTTGCATAAGTCAATTCCTCATTTGTAACCAAAGACAGAGTTACCGTATCTCCGTTTTTGGTCGCGATCAGGTCGAACGGTGCGGGCGTAGGATCAGCCGCATTGACAACGATCGACAAACCGGAGGTTATCAGTATAAAAGCAAGTAGAAGTGACAGTATCCTTTTCATTTTGTTCTACCCTTTCCGTGAAATCTTTGTGATATCCTTCGGCATGAGATCAAGGCTGAATATCCCACTCGAACGCTTCTAACGCTCCGGAATCGAAACGCTGGATCTGTTTTGCATCCGTAGAGTCAACTAAGCCGTCGACGTCGATATCCGCCGCGAGGAATTCCGCTGCATTCAATACGCGATTGCCGACGTCAACCACCCTCGCCTGTTTCGAGTCGGTACTGTCGGCGCATCCGTCGAGGTCCAGGTCTCCTTTGAGGACAACCGCAATTATCACGTTCTCTGTCCCGGCCTCTGCGGGAAGTACGAACGTGCAGGTACCGGTCGCTTCGTCATATTCAGACGCATACATTCTGGTGTACGTCTCTCCGCCGTCAACGGACCATGCGATCGCGCAGGCGTTTTCACAGGAGACCGTAAACACGCCGTCATATCTCAGGACCATTTCGACGTCGGATTCATCTTCTTCACCGTTGTCGAACGCCGTATCGCCGACCTTTACGGTCGCTCTGGTATAGGAACCCGTGTAGTTGCGGAGGGTGACCTTGACGCTGGGAACCACGACGAAGGGATAGTCTTCCATCGTATCCGCGTCGGTGTTGGGAGCACAGTCGTAATCGGGATGGACCAGCTCAGGATCGAGCTCTTCAGCGAAGTATCCGCCGGTGATGAAGCCGGTCTGATCGCCCCAAGTCCCGACCCACTCGTTGAAGAAGCCGCCGGAGATCGAGACGTTGTCGGGTCCTGCGGATCCGAGTGCGACGTATCCGTCGAACAGACCGCCGGAGATGCTGACCGAACTGTCATCGGTGCCGTTGCTGTACAGAGCGTACATTCCCGCAATCGTACCGCCGGTGACGGTGACGTCCGCGTTTGTTCCGGACATTACCTGAATACCCATGTATGAGCAGTTGTCGTCATCTACGTAGTGACCGACCGTACCGCCGGTGACGGTTACCGCTCCGCCGTTGTTGTAGAACATACGGATAGCGGACGCTTTCTTCGCGTCTACGATACCGCCGTTGATAGTCACTTTACCCGCGTCGTAGTTGTCGATCGCGTAAACGGCGCTTCCCGTGCTTATGTTGTAGATCGTACCGCTCTCGACCGTCAGGTTCCCTTCATTGCGGATAACGTTGCTTGCGTAGCTTCCGCTGTAGTTGTTAGATCCGTCCCAAGTCCATGTGGGATCCGCTCCGCCGATCAGTTTGCCGGTTCCATTCGCGCTGCTGTCTTCGATCTTCAGCGTGCCCAGGTTACGTATGAGAGCCGAGGTGCCGGCACTGGTGGCATAACCGACGACCTCAAATCCGTTAAGGTCGATCGTGATATTTCTGCCCGCGGGGATCGTGATCGCGTAACCCGTAACTTCGATCAATTCGTTGTCGATCATCACGATCGTCGTCGGAGTTCCGTCGGTGACCGCCGCTACGGCGTCTTTGAGCGACGCGTAAAGCGTATCGCCGATCTTCGCGACGGCTTTCGTCCACTGCGCCGTAAGGGTGATATCGCCGGTCACAGGGGTCGAGAAGTTATATTCGGCGCCGTCGAGGAACCATCCGTCAAAGATGTAATTCTCTTTCACGGGGTCGGCGGGTCTCGTCGCCGTTCTACCCTTTACGACCTCCTGAGCCGCAGGAGCCTCAATACCTTCCTCGGTCACAAACGTGACGGTGAAGGTTTCGTAGAGCCTGTAAGTATTGCCTTCAACGATCCAGCCATGTATGTCGCGAACCGTGATCGTGTTGTCGGTCGAAGTGACGTATGCGATCTCATCTACTAATACGTCGTAATAGTAAGCGCCGATCTCTTTCGCATTTTCGCTGATAAACGTACCGCCGGTAACGATAACTCTGGGTTCCCCTCCGGGGTAATCGCAGTTGTCGACGACAAGCGCGTCGCCGGTCGCGTAACAGCCGTTGTCCCAGTAAGTATAATCGGCCTTAGCACCAGTCCCGTGGAGCGTTCCGCCGGTAATATTGAGCACGCCTGACTTGATATACACAGCATCTGTTCCGGTGATGGTACCGCCGGATATCGTCGTCGTTCCGGTGCCGGGCAGATAGATTGCAACGCTGCCATCGGAAGTAACGACCGCGCCGTCGTAAATATTGATCGTAGCGTTATCTGTAGACGAACCGTTCGTTACAATTGCGAATTGGCTACCGCCGTTGACCGTGCCGTAAACGTTGAGCGTATTATTCGAGGAGGTAATCAGAATGCTTCCGCCCTCGATCGTGACTCCTTCGCCGATCGTTACGTTATTATACTTACCCTGAACGTCGAATGCCTTATCAGCGCTGACAATGATCTTACCACCTTTATCCGCGCTTAAATCAATGACCGAGAAATCCTTTTGATATGCAAGGGTTCCGACGCGATTAAATACGATACCGCAGTCTGAAGCCGTAGAAGTAATGGTATGTCCGTTAAGATCAAGAACTACGGATGATGCCATACTTCCCGGGTTGATATGCTGAGAAACGGTCAGATCTTTCAAAAGCTTGTATGTACCGCTTGCACTGAAAGTCGTTGGTGTGCTAGGCGAACTCGAGAAATACTTATAGTATGAAACTTTTCCGTTTGTCGCAGTGAACTCGACATCAGCTTCTTCAACTATATACGTCGTTATGCCGTCGGCGGTCGAATCAGTCACAACGTACGGACCTTCAACTATGGGCTTTTTTAAAGATTTGCCGTTCTTCGCGACCTTGAGCGTTTCGCCGGGCGCCATCGTATAGGTCTCCGTAATATTAGCAAGGAGAGTGATGACGTCGCCCTCAGACGTTCTGGCTGCCGCCGCGTCGGCGAACGTCCCGTATCCGAGACCGTTGACGAGCGCGACCGCTCCGCCTACGGTATAGGGGTATTTGGCCATCGTTGTTTCATCCGTGTTGGCGATCGGGAATTTGCCTTCGCCGCAGACCGCAGCGACGGGTTTATCGGTGAACACACCGCCTTCAATGGTCAGCCTATCGCCATCCGTCGGAAGAGGTCCCGCGTACTTACCGTCAAGGACGGTGATCTTGCCTGACGTTGCAGCGCTGATTATGCCTTCACCGCCGCTGAAGTCATTGCCCGAAAGGGTCACTGCCATTT
>JAFWPR010000072.1 GCA_017545225.1 Clostridia bacterium | reverse complement strand
TAAACGGAAGCCCCGAAACGCCCCGCTTTCATTCTACCACAAAAGCGGCGGCGGGTAAACGGTTTCCCGTTGTTCGGTTACTGAGGGATGCTCCCCCGGTAAATAAATCACATGCGTGGCTGAAAGTCACAGAAGAAAGGAGAAAAACAAATGAAGAAAATTCTTATTGCGATCTCGGCGGCGCTTGCAGTCGTCATGCTGCTGCCCCTCGCCTCGTTCGCAGCAAAAGCGGACGCGGAACTTCCGTTCACCGACGTTAAAAGCGAAAAATGGTACTATGATAACGTCAAGAGGATCTATGATTCGAAGCTTATGAAGGGGATCTCCGAGACCGAGTTCGATCCGGACGGCACGCTGACCCGCGGAATGTGCGCGACGATCCTTTACCGCGTTGCGGGCGAGCCCGCTGTCAAGGAGGCGGCTGCGTTCGCCGACGTGGCTGACGGCGCGTATTACGCGGACGCCGTCGCGTGGGCAAAGAGCGAGGGAGTCGTCAACGGTAAGACGGCGACCGAGTTCGATCCCGACGGGAAGATCACCCGCGAAGAGTTTGCGGCGATGCTTTACAGATTCACCGATGTGGCTGATATCGAGCTTACCGAAACGCGCGGCGGCGAGCCCGCCGACGCGGACGAGATCGACGAATACGCCGCTGATGCGGTCGGTACTCTGTACCGCTCCGAAGTCGTCAACGGAAAAGAGAACGGCGAGTTCGATCCCGACGCGGATATCACACGCGCCGAAACTTCCGCGCTTCTCGACCGTTTCCTCGACGTTGCTCACGCCGACATCAGATTGACGGTAGAGAACGGAATGATTTGCGTCAGGATCAGCTTCAAGGGTCCGGACGAAGAAGGCGAGAAAAAGAGCACGTCCGACGTGACTTTCGGGTATACTCCCGAGGGGCTGACCTTCACCGAGCTTGAAGAGGACGAGAATTTCCCGAATTACAGGCATATCCGGATGGGCGAGGCGAACGGTATTTTCGACACGCTTGTCGGCATCAACGTTTTCCCGTCCGACGAGATGGATCCGGGCTTCTCAAAGCCGACGTGGGAAAAGGTTTATCTGACCGATATCAACGGTATGGACGCTTTCACGGTCGAAGTCGAAACCGAGATCGACGGAAATCCGTTCAACGCCCGCAGTATCGTTTTCGGAGACGGAGATATTTCGGTTATGATCTTCGGGATGAATATAGGTCAGGATGAGCTTATCAGAATCGCCGAAAATATCGTTTGGTGACAGATTCCCGAGTCAACCGCTTGAACTGAATATGAATAAGTGAGTTCTTCTTCCCGACCGGTGATTATTTTCTGTGACTAAAAATTGCCGCGCAAGGGTCGGAAGGAGACTCGCCGTCATGTGCGGAAAAGGCGCGCTCGGCGCGCCTTTTCTCATTGACAACGGTTCTTCGCATATGGTAAAATTTGTTTACCATAGCAGAAAGGAATCACGTTTTTATGGCAGACAAATTTGCTTTTTCAATGTGGGTCTACAACGATATCCGCGAGTTCACTCCCGACGAGATGAAGATATGGCGCGACTGCGGGATGAATATCCCGCTCGCCCCGAAGACGTACATCGGGCGGGACGATCCGTCCGTTCTTCTTCCGTGGCTCGACCGCGCGCGGGAGTACGGCATCAGGCTGATCGCGAATTACGAGGGGATCTCGTATTCCGATTACAAAAAACTCGGGCGCGAGGGGTATATCGCGAAGGTCAGACCGCTGATCGACGCTCTTTCCTCCCATCCCGCGCTCTACGGCTTTTACGTCGGCGACGAGCCGTCCTGCCGCGAGGATCTCGAGGCGTCGGCGGACGTGATCGGAATACACAAGCAGCTCGCCCCGCACCTCACCCCGTTCCTCAACTACACCGGCTCGATGACGGGCTTCAGCGACGCGGATCGCGGAGGGCGGACTCTCGACGAATGGATGAAATACGTGAAGGAGCGCACCGGCACGGAGATGATCTGCTTCGACGTTTACGATCAGCAGATCAACGACGGCGGCGGCAAGACGATGTTCTTCGACGCGGTCAAAAAGATGGTCGACGCGGGCAAGGCGTGCGAAACGGACGTGTGGGGCTGTCTCATCAGCACCGGCGGCCACGTTTACCGCGAACCGACCGAGGTCGACATGAAGTGGCAGATCCACATGGCGGCGGCGCTCGGACTTCGCGGCGTCCTCTGGTTCAAATTCTACGACCGCGACTTCGCCAACGACGGGTACGGCTCGCCGATCGACGAGTTCGGCAACCCGACGCAGGCGTTTTACGGGATCTACCGCACGCAGAGGCGCTTCATGAACCACTACGGCGAGTTCATCATGAAGATGAAGCACAAAAAGACGTACAGCGTGAAGCTCGACCGCGGCGTTTTCCCGATCTTCAAGCCGGGCGATCACGATCTTATCAAGGAGATAAACGCGGACGACGAGACGATCGTCAGCTTCTTCGACGGAGACGACGGATACGAATACATGTGCGTCTGCAATTCCGAGTACCGTCATTACGGCTCGGTCAAATACACGATCGACCCGTCGAAGTGCGCGCTTTACAACGTGCGCGGCAACGGGAAGGACGTCGGCGTCCTTTGCGACGACGTCAACCCGGAGGGGGCGACCGTCCTCGAATCGGTCATGCACGCCGCGGGCTTCCAGATGATCAGAATAGTGAGAAAATAAAAAGTATCGGGCGGTTCGGTCGAACCGCCCGATATTTTTTTATACTGTATCCTGCGAGGGGTAGAAGAACGGTATCGGCAGGATCGCGCGCGCTCCCGCGGGGGAATCCGCGCGGTACTTCGAGTAGTCGGTGAAAAGATATTCCACCGCGCGCAGATAGGGCATCGTGACGTCGGGCGATCTGTCCGTCGCTTTCGCGGAGAATCTGCCGTTCCTGACGGCGACTTCGAACGCGCCGTGCGTGACGCCCTCCTTCGAGATACCGATCTCGTCGAAGAACGGGTGGCTCTCGATACCGATGACGAACTCTCCGTCGGACGGGGTCCCCACGGCGCAGCCGAGCGATCCGTACGCGTTCATCATTCCCGGGAAATCGAGGACCGATACCGACGCCCCGCCGTGGAACGACCAGTCGGAGCACATGGAAAAGAGCTTTTCCGTCACGACGGGATCGAAGGGGTTCCCCTCCACGCGGAATTCGTCGCCGAATTTTTCGTAAAACGCGAGAAGCAGATCCCTGACGGACGCGCCGGGCTCAAGGGAGAGCTCGGAGATCTGACCGCCGTCGCTTTCCGTGACGAGATGGCCGACGATCCGGTCGCCCTCGCATACGGCGTAGGGCACGCGGTAGTCGTGAAGCATTACCGTGATGAAATCCTCCGGTCTGCGAACGGGATAGATATTTGCGGTCTTCATAACGGAAATGAACGCCTCCGCGTCCTTCCTCTCCGCGGGTCTCAGGGAGTATTTCGACGGTCCTTTGCCGCAGCTGTGACGGATCGTGGAGTGACCGAAGCGGAAGTTCATGAAAAGGCCTGTGAGGGCGTATCCGTAAAATTCGTATCTCTGTCTCTGACCGCTCAGCAGCGAGAGGACCGCGCCCTTTTCAGACGCCTCGATCAGGCATTCCGCGAGCATATCGCTCATGTAGCCGCGTCCGCGGCTCTCCTCTCTCACGCAGACGGTGCCGACGCCGTACGTCAGGATATCCGCGTCCCCGCAGCGGAGCGTCACGGGACTGTTCAGCACGGCGGCCGCGATCTCTCCGTTTTCGCGGACGACGAGATGTTCGTGGCCCTTGCCCGAATCCTTCGCGTATATGAACGGCAGATAATGTTCGAAATCGACGTCGAAAACGCGTGTGGCAAACTTCGTCACTTCAATCAGATCGGCGTCCGTACATCTTTCGCATCTCGTTTTGTAGCTCATTCTGAATCTCCTTATTTCAAAGCTTATATCAAACGGTCTCGGGAACGTTCTCCGCCCCGCCGACTATGTACCTTATCGCTCCCGGAGCGACGCCGATCTCGGCGCGGTCGCACGGCAGCACCTCTCCGTCCGTGCATATCTGACGGCATCCGGAGATCGTCATTTTCTTTATCCTCTTGAAAATGACCCAGTCGCGGTATTTCGGGTCTACGCCGCCGTGCTCCTCGCATATCAGCGTACCCTTTTTGTATTTTCCGATCATCTTTATGAAGTTGAGCCGGCTCATCTTGCGGACGAGGATCATCTCGACCGTGCCGTCCGTCATGTCGGACATCGGAGAGTTGTGAAAGCTTCCGCCGCACCACTGGCCGTTCGCGACGGCGCACAGGAGCGAATCCTCCTCATATTCGAACGCCGAGCCGTCTTCGAGTTCCGCCGTGATCCGGAACGGAACGCCGAACTTTGAGAAGAATTCCCGGAGCACGCCGAGTATATACGAGAAATTGCCCGATACTCCCTTTATCCTTTTATAACGCGATGCGCGCTCGACCACATTGCAGTCGAAGCCGATATTTATCATATTGATCGACCAGATCCCGTCCCCCGCCTTGATAAGGTCGACGGCGAGTTCGGAGCCTTTTTCGTACGTGTCGGTCGTTTTGACGGTGTCGTTGCCCGACCCGCAAGGTATCGCGGTGACGGAGGCGGTCTTCCCGGCTCCGGCGTCCATGATCCCGGAGACTGCCTCGTTGAGAGTGCCGTCTCCGCCTACGACGTTGAAGTGAACGAAGGGGTCCTTTTCACATTCTTCCCTGACGAAACGCCTGCAGTCGCCCGCGTCTTTCGTCACGTAGCAGTTCGCGCCTTCCGCTCTGCCTTTTCCCGCCGTGGGGTTGAGGATCGTGATCTCTCTCACCGCGCCGTCCTCCGGTAGAATAGTTATCTTCCTAATTATACCTTAAAAGCCGGTCCTTGTCAATTCGCGGCGCCGCGGCTATCGTCGATTTTCAACAAACGGCGCGGTCAAAATTTTCTCATTTGTCAATGGAAAAACGGCTCTTTCGTATGGTAAAATATTATCGGTTCAGACGCCCGCCAAAAACGAATCCGCGTATCACCTCATCAGTCACCTGTCGGTGACAGCTTCCCCTCAAGGGGAAGCCTCAAAACAGCCGTATTCTATAGCCTTCCCCTCGAGGGGAAGGTGGCGCGGCTTGCCGCGACGGATGAGGTGACGATGGCTTTTCACTTCAAATTAGAAAACGACGGATTGCTTGAAGCAGCGTCGTTCATCGGAGGATAAAAAATGCTTTCATTTGACGAAAAATACTGTCTTGACACGTTCCGGACGCTTCTCGGAGTCGACAGCACGACGGGGCAGTACGAAATGATCGAGAACGCGCTCTGCGCGATCCTCGACGGGATGGGGTACCCTTACAGGAGAACGAGAAAAGGCGGCGTGATCGCCGATCTCGGCGGAGAGGGCGACGCGCTCGTCGTCACCGCGCATCTGGACGACATCGGGCTCATGGTCCGCCACGTAAACTCCGACGGCACGCTCAACGTGTGTCCGGTCGGCGGCCTTTACCCGTTCTACTGCGTCACGGAGAACGTCAGGGTCTATACCGACGCGGGCGACGTGATCACGGGCACAGTCTGCCGCACGCCGAATTCGATCCACGTGACCGAGGAGGAGCTGCGCGACACCCCCGGCGATTTCAGAAAGAACGTCTGCGTCGTTATCGACAAGCCCGTGAAGAACGCCGACGACGTCGCCGCGCTCGGGATCAAAACGGGCGATTTCATCGCTCTCGAACCGCGCATGACCGTCTCGAACGGGTATATCAAATCGAGATTCATCGACGACAAGGCGAGCGCAGCCGTTCTGCTCACCTTGATGAAAAACATGAAAGAGGCGGGAGAGGTCCCCGCCCGGAAAACGTATTTCTATTTTGCGATGTACGAGGAGATCGGTCACGGAACGGTAACGCTTCCGGAGGGCGTCGTCGACATTCTTGCGGTCGACATCGCCCCGATGGGACCGGATCAGAATTCGAGCGAGAGGTGTGTCTCCGTCTTCGCGAAGGATTCGCGCTTCCCGTACCACGCGGGGATGAAAAGGGAACTGCTCGCGGCGGCACAGCGCGCCGGGGCGGACTGCGTCACCGATATCTTCACGCCTCACTACGGAACGGACTGCGATCCCGCGCTCGTCGCGGGCTACGATCTGCGCCACGGCGCGATCGGCCCCGGCACGCTGAACAGCCACGGCTACGAGAGAACGCATATCGACGGGTTGAAAAATACGTATCTGCTCCTGACCGAGTACGTTCTGAACGGAGGAAACGGCAATGCTTGAAAAAGGAATGAAGGCCCCCGATTTTACGCTTCCCGACAAGGACGGGCGAGAGGTGTCGCTTTCGGATTTCAGGGGCGAAAAGGTCGTGCTCTACTTTTATCCGAAGGACAACACGCCCGGATGCACGAGACAGGCGTGCGCGTTCTCTGCGCACTACGGCGAGTTCAGAAAGCGCGGCGTCGAGGTGATCGGAATAAGTAAGGACAGCGCGGCGTCGCACCTGAAGTTCGCGGAGAAATTCTCCCTGCCGTTCATAATCCTCTCCGATCCCGACCTCACGGCGATCAAGGCGTACGGCGTCTGGCAGGAGAAAAAGATGTACGGCAAGACGACGTTCGGCGTCGTCCGCACCACGTTCGTCATAGATGAAGACGGCGTGATCGAGCGCGTGATGAACAAGGTAAAGCCGGATACGAACGCCGAGGAGATCCTCGCGGCTCTCTAATGGAAAATTGAAAATGGAAAAATGGAAAATGGAGGGTGAACGGGTGAAAAAAGCGGTTGTATTATTGTCAATTCTTATAGTTTCGGTATTTGTTCTGATCTCGTGTTCAAATGAGAGTGAACCGTATATACTGACTCGCGGCGACGACGGCGTATACCATCTCGTTATCTTTGATTCCGAAGGCATCGAACAGTTCAGCACTGATCAGCCGAAAGAGATCAAAGTCGACGAGGCGGACGGCGCACTGACCGTCTTTACGTGGAACGCCGGCGCAAGCGCGGCGACGAGGTATACGCTCTTTCTGAACACGTCGACGAGAGAGCTTTCGGCTCCGTTCACGTACGTTCTCGGTCATTCGGACAAACTCGTCGTGATCGGTTCGTCGGACGGAATAACGGTCAGGGGTATTTTTGACGAAAGCGAGGAAATCGTGATCGACACGTTCTCAAATGAACTGTCAAAAACGGTAGAACCGTTCGTTTCTGCTGAATTGTCTGCGGACGGTAACCGCCTCACGGTAACTTATCTTTCGGGTGACGACTATACCGAAGTCGAGGAAACGTTTGATCTCTCCGCCTCCGGCTCCGAATCCCAAAACGGATCCGCCGAATATTCTGAAGCCGGGGAATACTGGCTTGTTGAAGCGAAAGAGGGAAAGACGAATTATACCGTCAGTTTGTATGACAAGAACGGTAAAGTTGTCGTTTCGTACGAAGACTTTCTTTTCGCACCGCCCGAGGTGACCGAAACGAACGACGGGGGACTCGCCCTGAAACGCGATTTCGGGAGCGGCGAGATATTCAAAGCGTATCAGTATTACAGTTTTGAGAGGGACGCCCTGTCGAGGGTCTTCTACGCAGTCAACTGTTACCGGGACGAGATTATTTGTTTTTATGATTCCGGTTCAGAGAAAATCGTCGTCCGCAACGCGTTCGACGCGAGGGAACTGTCCCTCGAGTTCTCGCCGGACGGAATGACGGTTCGCCCGGCGTATCTCACCGCGGTCAAGTCCGCGGAGTTTATCGACTCCGATCGGATCAGCGTGACGTACTGCTGCGGAGAAGACGGCGCGGATGAGAAGACCGTGATCCTCGATATTGCTTCCGGATTGATAATCGAACAGTAAAACATAAAGAATCTGTCTGCCTTTCACGGAGGCATCAGGGGATGCCTCCCTACGGGCGGTATCAATGAAGACCCCGATATACCCGTAGGGAGCGATCCCTAGTGTTCCACGTTTTGTGGAACACGATGATCGCTCCGTCTTCAGATACCGCGTTTCTTTCTTGGAGGCGGTGTTAATAAAAAACGATTAATCCAAATAAAAAACGTCAGGGCGCGAAGTATTTCGCGCCCTTATTTGTAAAGTTTTTGAGGGGGTCCGGGGGAACTTTTTTCAAAAAGTTCCCCCGTATTTTTAATAGTTCTCCGCGTTGATCTCGAAGTACGCCTGCGGGTGAGCGCAGACGGGGCAGATCTCGGGGGCGCTTGTGCCCACGACGATGTGGCCGCAGTTGCGGCACTCCCATACCTTGACCTCGCTCTTGGCGAACACTTCCTGCGCCTCGACGTTGCGGAGCAGGGCGCGGTAGCGCTCTTCGTGGTGGCGTTCGATGGCGGCGACGCCGCGGAACTTCGCGGCGAGTTCGGTGAAGCCCTCTTCCTCCGCTTCTTTGGCGAACGTCTCGTACATATCGGTCCACTCGTAGTTTTCGCCGTCGGCGGCTGCTCCGAGGTTTTCGGCGGTCGAGCCGATGCCCTCGAGCTCCTTGAACCACAGCTTCGCGTGTTCCTTCTCGTTTTCGGCGGTCTTGAGGAACAGAGCGGAGATCTGCTCGAAGCCCTCTTTCTTCGCCTTCGACGCGAAATAAGTGTACTTGTTTCTCGCCTGGGACTCTCCCGCGAACGCGTCTTTCAGGTTCTGCTCGGTCTTCGTTCCCTCGTATTTGTTCTTCAGTTCCTTCAGTTTGTCGCCCGTCGCCTTGCATTTCGGGCAGACGGCGGTCTCTTTCGAATCCGCTTCGAACACCTCTCCGCAGATCTCACATTTGAAATATGCCATGATCGTTCCTCCTTTTTTGATTTCATCATTATGATACCCCGTCCGGGGCATCCGAGTCAAGCGTTTTATTGTTAATATTCTTTCTTCTCAATAAGACCCGCCTCGAAGAGCCCCTCGTACAGACGCTTTCTCAGATCTTCGAGCGCCTGTTCTCCTTCGAGCATATGGCGAACGTAAAAGAGAGAGACTTTGTTCACCGGGTCGATGATCATGACCGCGCCCGCGGCTCCGTCCCATCCGAACTCGCCGGGGACGGCGTATCCGTCCCTGATCCCGTGCGGGTTGATCATCGTCCTCACGCCGAGTCCGTATCCGTATCCTTTCAGATAGTGGAACTCGCGGAAGCCTTTGCTCGTGATCAGCTCCGGGGTGAGGCGGTTGCGCCTCATATCGTCGACCGTCTCTTTTTTCAGTATCCTGACGCCTCCCCTGCCTTCGCCGCCGCACGCGAGCGCCTCGGCGAGCAGGGAACAGTCGGATGCCGTGGACACGAGTCCCGCTCCGCCGCTCTCGTATTCGTCTCCGAAGATGAATCCGTTCGTGTTGTTCGTGCGGATCCTGATCTTTCTGTCCGGATCGAATCTGTACTGCGTCGCCATCCGGCTTTTTTCTTTTTCGGAGATCGGATGGAAAGTCGAGTCCTTCATCCCGAGCGGATCGAAGATCCTCGCCTTCACGAATTCGGAGAACCTCATTCCCGACACGGTCTCGCAGACCGCGGCGATAATATCGTGGGAAAGACCGTACAGCCACGACTGACCCGGCTCGAACGAGAGGATCTTCGAGCCCGCCGCGCGCGCGACGTCTACAGTACGGCAGGGGTCCCCGGGATCCTTTTTCATCTTTTCAAGCGCGGGGAAATCCGAGTCGTACGAGAGTCCCGACGTCATCGTGATCAGATGGAAAAGGGTCATCTCCGTTTTCACCGGGACGGTACCGCCGTCCGAAATCCGCCGCATCGCGCCGAACTCCGGCACGTACTTCGCGACCGGGTCGTCAAGCGATACTTCACCCAGTTCGACGAGCGTCATGAACGCCGAGCAGGTCGCCACTTTCGAGACGGACCACATATAGTAAAGCTCGCCGCCCTCAATAGGCTTTTTCGACTCGACGTCGGCGTAACCCGCGCGGTGCCTGAAGACTTCGTCGTGGCCGACCGTGACGACGCACTCGTTCCCCGGATCGGACCTCTCCGCCAACTCGTCGAGGTATTCCGCAAGAGCTCTGAATTCCGCCATTTTTGTCCTCCGGAAAAAGAAAGGGAGGATCCCCGATAACGCGGATTCTCCCCCTTATGTCAGTCTAAAATGTAGCAAGTCATCTCCCACACGCCGGTAGGAGCGAAGATGCTGTAATACGGGCTGCTCTCATTCATCCACACGTCGACCCACGCGCCGTAAACGCCGGTGTCCGCGGCGAGACGCACGCCCAGATCCATCGTGTCGTTCTTGAGATAGACGCTCGTTCCGGTCGGTATGACGGACGGGTCGGTCGCGATGATGCCGTCTCCGACGGGAAGGCCTGACGCCGTTCCGCCGGGAAGGTTATAGTAGGTCGCCTTTACGGTGATGACTTTGGAATAGTGGTACGCCGTGCCGTCCGCGCCGTAGATATAGCCGCCCGTGGGGTCTTCGACGACGGTCGACGGAGCGGTGCCGACGGTGATGACCTGATTGACGGGATACGCGGTGACGTACTCGCTGTCGAGCGAGCGGTAATTCTCCTCGCCGTTGATGTACTCGATCGTGTAGGTCACGTTCCTGTAGCCCACGGATCCGGACGTCGTCTCATACGACTGACCGGACGGGACGGAGTCGGAATAAACGTATTCCGTGTCGTACGGGATCTCTTCGGTGAGGCTGACCGTCTCGTAGTTGAGCGTCAGCACGTTGACAGTCGCGTCGTAGTCGATCCATTCGTCCGCGCCGATCGACGGGACGTGGAGCGAGTCGAGCGTATAGCCGTTTTCCGCGAGTATGCCCCGGACCGTTCCGCCGTCGGTTTTGGCGTAAATGGGATCCCTGTCCCAGAAATTAAACGTTACGGTGTATTTCGGGTCGGGTTTCGCGGCCTGTTCGGGCTGACCCGCATCGTTCGGAGCAGAGGGGACGGTCACGCTTTCCGCGCCTTCGGCCTCTTTGTCCTTTGAGGGTTCCGCATCTTTGTTTTCGGTTTCGGTCGCTTCCGTCCTCGATACTCCGCCCCCGATTTCCGGCGCGGGAGCCGCCTCTTCGGTCTCGGGGACCTCAGTGATCGCGGACGTCGACTGTATCTCGGTTTCACGCGAGCGCGACGCGGGGTTCGACGACATCGAAGACGCCGCGAATACGCCCGCTCCGAGCATTACGAGCCCGAAGATGATGCACATGAGGATGACGACGGCCCCTCTTTTGAGCGTCGAGCCGCCTTTTCCTCCTGCCGAGGGGCTTTGCGCCCCGGTTCTGTTCGTTTGCCGTTTTTGCGATTGGGTCCGGTATGCACCGCCTGAGGCGCCGGCTGCGCCGTGCGATGCGGTCGCTCTTTGCTTTGCGGGCTCAACGCCCGTATTGGGGTCGATCTCGGTGTGGCTCCGAACAGAACTTTCAGAATTCTCTGATCGTCTATACAAGATAACACCTGCCGCCTTACGGCGATTCCTTTCCGCCCGGGCAAATACCCGGTCAACTTAGGGTAACAGGGGCTGTCCGAACCCGGTTTTGCGCGAACAGATAAAGTCGGCTGTCATTGCCCGATACTGCTGTTCGCACGAAGTTTGCACTGCCGTGCAAACTTCCGGAGTTTAACGGTTCCCCTGCTTCGTTATCACCCTCGCAGGTAGGAGTCG
>JAFWPR010000071.1 GCA_017545225.1 Clostridia bacterium | reverse complement strand
CGTGAAGTTCGCGCAGAATGTCGACTACGTCACCCTCGTCCCCGCAGAATCGCTGACCGCGTACCTGCCCGCCGACGTCGACGTCAGCCGCGACGTCACGGTGAGCTGCCGCACGGAGAGCGATTATCTCGAGGCGCCGGTTAAGCTCGGCCAGAAGGCGGGCGTCGTGATGGTAATGTACGGAGGCAATCTGCTCGGCAAGCCGGTCGACCTCGTCGCGACGGCGGACGTGAGCCGAAGCGAACTGCTGTACAACATGGAAAGGATCAAGGAGTTCACGAAGAGCCCGTTCTTTATCGCGACCGCGATATCGCTCGTCGTCTTCACCCTCCTTTATATCCTCATAAAGGCGCGATACAATCAGAAGAAACTCCGCTCCCGCGTCCCCGCGACGAGGAGCAGAAGATTAAGATAATTTTTTACTTGTCATCCTGAGCGAAAGCCGAAGGCCGGAGCCGAAGGATCTGATTTCAAACTGTAATTCTCTTTGAATCATGTGTTTAGATTCTTCGACTTCGCTCACTCCGTTCACTGCGCTCAGAATGACACGGCAATGAAGAAGTTTTATCCTGCTTGCGGAGCAAGCAGAAGATTCCGTTAAGAAGAATCCGAAAGGAATTTGAAATATGGCAAAAAAGGGTTCGGCCTCTCAGTATAACAACCAGTCCATAACAGCCCTCAAAGGCGCCGACAGAGTCAGAAAAAGGCCCGCCGTCATCTTCGGATCGGACGGTCTCGAGGGGTGCGAGCACTCCGTTTTCGAGATCCTCTCCAACTCCGTCGACGAGGCGAGAGAGGGCTTCGGCAGCAAGATCGTCATTACCGCGTTCACCGACAAGTCGATCAAGATCGAGGACTTCGGACGCGGCGTCCCGCTCGGTTGGAACAAGGCGGAAAACCGCTATAACTGGGAGCTCATCTACTGCGAGCTTTACGCGGGCGGCAAATACGACAACAACAGCGAGGACTCCGCCTACGAGTTCTCCCTCGGCCTCAACGGCCTCGGCGCGTGCGCGACGCAGTATTCGAGCGAATATTTCTTCGTCGACTCGTACGACGGGGACAACGTCAGCTCGATGGAATTCCGCCGCGGCGACCCCGTGGGTGAGCTGAAGGTCCGTCCTCTCGAGAAAAAAGAAAGACGCGTCGGCACGGTCCAGCACTGGAAACCCGACCTTGACGTCTTCACCGAGATCGACATCCCGAAAGAGTATTACGAAGATATGCTCCGCCGTCAGGCGGTCGTCAACGCGGGTATCCGCTTCGTCTTCCGCTGGCAGGAGGAGAACGGGAAGTTCACCGAATCCGAATATTTCTACGAGCACGGCATCGTCGACTACATCGGCGAGATCGCGGGCGACTCCGCGGAGACGAAGATAACGGAGTGGCACCTCGAAACGAAGGGGCGCGACCGCGAGGACATGAGCGACTACAAACTCCGCTGCGATATCGCGTTCTGTATGTCGAAGACGCGTCAGGCGCTCGAATATTATCACTGCGCGTCGTACCTCGAGCACGGCGGCTCGCCGGACAAGGCGGTGCGCGCAGCGTTCACCTACGCCGTGGACAAAAGGCTCCGCGCGGCGGGTAAATACAACAAGAACGAGAGCAAGATCACGTTCGGCGACATTGAAGACTGCCTGATCCTCGTCACCAACAGTGTGTCGACGCAGACCTCGTACGCTAACCAGACGAAAAAGGCGATCACCAACTCGTTCATCGCCGAGGCGATGACTGCCTTCATAAAGGAACAACTCGAAATATACTTCCTAGAGAATCCCGCAGACTCCGACCGCTTCCTCAATCAGATCCTGATAAACAAGCGTTCGCGCGAACAGGCTGAATCGGCGAGGATAAACCTCAAAAAGAAGCTCTCCGGCTCGACGGAGGGCGTGAACAGGATCGAAAAGTTCGTCTCCTGCAACTCGAAGGACCCCGAAAGGCGCGAGCTGTATATCGTCGAGGGCGACTCGGCGCTGACGTCGTGCAAGCTCGGACGCGACGCCGACTTCCAGGCGATCATCCCGGTCCGCGGCAAAACGCTGAACTGCCTCAAGGCGACGTACGACACGATCTTCAAGAGCGACATCATCGTCGACCTGCTCCGCATCCTCGGATGCGGCGTGGAGCTGTCCGGCAAGGTCAAGGGCAATCTGGTCGATTTCGACCTCTCCGCGCTCCGCTGGGCGAAAATAATCATCTGCACCGACGCGGACGAGGACGGCTTCCAGATCCGCACGCTGATCCTGACGATGTTCTACCGCCTCCTCCCGACGCTCATCACGGAGGGCCGCGTCTATATCGCGGAATCGCCCCTTTACGAGATCAAGGTCAAGGACAAATCTCTGTTCGCGTACAACGAGCCCGAAAAAGCGGAGATCGTGCGCGGGCTCGAAGAGGCGGGCACGAAATATACGCTCCAGCGCTCGAAGGGCCTCGGCGAGAACGAGCCCGACATGATGTGGGAGACGACGATGAACCCCGAGACGAGGCGGCTCATACGCGTGTCGAAAGCGGACGCGGAACAGACCGCGTATATCTTCGAGACGCTCCTCGGCGACGATCTGCCGGCGCGCAAAGAATTCATCACGGCGCACGGATCGGAATATATGAACGACGTCGACGCGTATTGAGGATAACGGATATGAGACCGGAAGAAATGTATCGCTTCGACCCGGACGAAAAGCCGCTCGACCGCACCGTCGCGGACGGCGGTCTGTGCGGGATATTCAGGCGTATCGGCTGTATAGGCGACTCTCTTTCCGCAGGCGAGTTCGAATCGAAACGCGCCGACGGTACGACGGGCTTCCACGATATGTACGAATACTCGTGGGGGTCGTATATCGGGCGCGACGTCGGATGCGAGATCGTCAACATGGGACGGGATCTTATGACCGCCGAGGAGTTCGTGACCTCATACGCCGACTCAAAGCGCTTTTTCGCTCCCGAAAACGCGTGTCAGGCGTATATAATCGCGCTCGGCGTGAACGATCTGTTCACAAAGAGCGGACCGCTCGGCTCGATCGCCAACGTTCATCCCGACTCCCCGGAGA
The DNA here is from genome assembly GCA_017545225.1 of Clostridia bacterium. GTDB lineage: Bacteria > Bacillota > Clostridia > Oscillospirales > CAG-272 > RUG11130. Next base: position 54,443 of record JAFWPR010000071.1, on the reverse strand, counting down.
AAAACGCTCCGACCTTCGCGGGATATCTCGGGCGGATATTATCCCGCTTCAAAAAGATATCTCCGCGCTGCCGCTTCTTCCTCGTCTCGATGCCGCATCAGGAGTGCGACGGGTGCTGGAACCCGACCGTCGAGGCGCACCGCGATCTGCTCGTCGAGCTGACGAAACTGTTTTCTCACTCGTACGTCATCGACCTGTGCGAGTATTTCCCCCGGCAGAACGACGAGATCCGCTCTCTTATTTACATGGGAGGCCATTTCAATCCGATGGGATATATGTATATAGCCCGATGCTTTGAAAGCTACATAGACTGGTATATCAGGCGCTCCCCGCGCGACTTTGCGGAGGTCCCGTTCATCGGGACGGATAAGCGCTTTCACGAGGTGATAAAATGAGACCCGAAGAAATGTACAAATTCGACCCGAACGAAAAACCGCTCGACCGGCTGGCTCCGGGCGGCGGCTTCTGCGGAATCTTCCGCTCGATCGGCTGCGTCGGCGACTCTCTCGCCTCCGGCGAATTCGAATCGAGACTTGAAAACGGCGAGGGCAGAAACGTCGATATGTTCGATTACTCGTGGGGGCAGTATATCGCCCGCGACACGGGCGCGATCGTGCGTAACTTCTCGCGCGGAGGGATGACGGCGAAGGAGTACTGGAACTCGTTCGCGGAGGATATGGGATACTGGGATCCCGCTCTCGCGTGCCAGGCGTATATAATCGCGCTCGGCGTAAACGACCTCTACTACTGCAAGTGGGAGATCGGGACGACGGACGACGTTCACCCCGACGAGCCGGAGAAGAACCCCGACAACTTCGCGGGGTACTACGGAAAGATCATTTCGCGCCTCCGTTCGATCCAGCCCAGAGCGCGTTTCTTCCTGATGTCGATGCCGAAGGAGCCGGACGGCGAGAATGAGATGCGCCGCAAAGCGCGCGATCTGCTCGAGGGGATGACGAAGATCTTCCCGAGGACGTATCTGCTCGACTTTTACGAGTATTTCCCCGAGCAGACGGACGAATTCAAGCGTTTCTTCTACACCGGAACGCATCTCGACCCCATGGGATATCTGTTTACCGCGCGATGCGTGGAAAGCTACATAGACTGGCATATCCGCCGCGATCCCCGCGCGTTCGCCGAAGTACCCTTCATCGGCACCGACCTGAGATATTACGAGAAAATATAATGCGCCGAAGGCGCAATTCATGATTTTACGCACAGCGGAAAATCAATTCATGACGGCTGCGCCGTCAATTCACGAACCCCGCGCTAAAAAAGCGCGGGGTTCAATTCATTCGTCCTCATGGCGCATTATTAAGTGTGTTCTCTTACCCATTCGAGAAGCGCATCGTAGTCCATCGTGCCCGCGGCGACTGCGAGTCCGACCTCGGCGACTTCTTCGTTCGTGCATTCGACGTGAAGTCCGTTGACTTCGAGAAACGTCAGCATTACGTACATACCGATCCTCTTGTTTCCGTCGACGAAAGCGTGGTTCGAGATCAGCGTGTATCCGAGCCGAGCTCCTTTTTCTTCTTTCGTGGGGTAAAACTCCCTCTCTCCGAATCCGGCGAACGCCCCCTCAAGCGCGGACTCGAGAAGCGCCTCGTCGCGGACGCCTATACTTCCGCCGGTCTCTTCCGCGATCAGTTTGTGGAGAAGCAGGACCTTGTCTTTTGAGAATTTTATCATTTCGCAAGCTCCCTGAACGCCGGAAGGAACCGTTTCAAGATCCTCGAGGCGACGACGTCGATCTTTTCGTCGTCCGTCAGATCGAGTTCCGGCTCGATATCGAGATTCACGAGCTTGTACGCCGGTCTGTTGTTTTTGAAAACGATCGCTTCGCCGTGCTTGTCCGCGATCCGCGTGGCGCGGCTGAAATTCCGGTTCGCCTCGGTCACGCTGATTATTCTCTCGGTGTCGATGATCATTGATCTCGCCTCCTTGTAGGTATTATTGTACCTATTATAATATGCTCGGTTCCCGAAGTCAAGTACTTTACGCATTTTTAAGGGGGCTGTCGCAAAACGACAGCCCCCTTAATTATTTGATCCGTTATCTCATCTCGCCGCAAACGGAACATCTCCAGACGGCTTTTCCGTCCGCGCCGCGCTCGGCGACCCAGACGTGGCCGTAGGTTGCGCGGAGGACCGCGCCGCACTCGGTGCAGGTCTGCGCCGACGTGCACGTCGGCTCCGCGCCGGGCGTGTGGATATGGTGCTCGCGCTCGACTATCGTATAGGATATGCCGAACTCGCGGCAGATCCTCTCGTAGGGCGAGCCCGCCTCGACCTCGACTCCGGCGTTGAAGTCCCAGTAATCGGGCAGGAAGTTGACCGTCGGCGGCACGTAGATCGGCGTGTTCATGTGGATGCTTCCGATGCTGATGACGCCGTACGGCACGTCGAGGCGCGTCAGCGGACAGTTCGTAAACGCGTTGTTTCCGATCGAGGTCAGGCTGTCGGGAAGGACGGCCTCGGTCAGGGACCGGTCGTCGACGAACGCCCTCTCGGCGATGCTGAGAACGGAATTCGGCAGCACGACGCGCTCGATGTTCGGGCATTCGCGGAAAGCGTTGTACATTATCTCCGTCACCCCGTAAGGGATCTCGAGCGTGCCCGAGACGGATGCTTTCCAGAACGCGCCGGAGCCGATATAGCGCAGACCGGACGGAAACTCGAGCGACTCGAGCGCCGAGCACCCGTAGAACGCGTATTTGCCTATCTCGTAAAGGCCCGCGGGGAATCCGACGGACGTGAGCGACGAGCAGAGCGCGAACGTTCTGCCGCCGATCTTCCCGACCGCGTCGGGAATGTCGATCGACCTCAGCGACCTGCAGTCGTAGAACGCGCTGTCGCCGATCTCGCGCACTCCGGGTATCGAGACCGACTCGAGCGAGAAGCACCTGAAAAACGCGTATTCCGGCAGAGCGGTAACGCTCTCCGGCAGAACGACGGACTTCACGGCGGGATCCGACGAGGTGAACGCGAACCCGCCGATCCCCGTCACGGGAACGCCGCCGAGCGTCTCGGGGACGGTCACGTCGGTCCCGCCGCCCGTATAGCGGACGACGGTCGCCTCGCCGTTCGATACGGCGTACTCGAACCCGTTCTCGGTCGCGTGCGCCGGGACGTCGGGCGCCGTTTGAGGCCCGCTGACGTCCGCGCCGAGTTCGAGAAGGAGCGTCACGTCGCGCTCAAGTTTGACCGTCTCGCCGTAATAATTGCCTGTCCGCAGATCCTTCGAGGACGGAACGGTAACGCCGTCGAGGACGATCTTCACTTCAAGAGGTTCATCGCACCCCATCGACCAAAGGGTGACGAGCGTCTTTCCGTCATAGTCTGCGCTCAGCCACTCGGTCGCTTCGCCGACCGGCTCGCCGGTCGCGGCGTCCGTGACCCGGATCCTCTGCATTTCGTTCGCCCGGAACCACTCGGCGAGAACTTTTCTGTATTCCTCCGCCGAGGTGCGGACGCCGTAGATATCCGCCGCCGCTTTGATCCTGTCGGGAAGAGCGGACGAAGTCGGCTCGTTCAGTTCGTTCCTCGTCAGCGAATCGAAGCCGAAGATCACGACTTTGCCGCCCCGGGCGACGAACGCGTCGATCGCCTCGAGCGTCTTTTCGCAAACGTTCACGCTCTCGGGGATTATGAGCAATTTTATCTTGTCCGATCCGAGCTTTTCGATCTGTTCCTCGGACAGTACGCGGACCTTCTTGCCGCATTCCAGCGCGCCGAGGTACGCTCCGTTCATCGTCTCCGTCGAGGATCCCGTCGTAAACTGGCGCGACGCGTACGAGTACAGGATCGCGACGTCGGGCTCCTCCGAGACGATCGCGTCGACCTCGCAGGAGAGGCGGTTCAGATCCATCGTGACCGCGCCGATCTTGTATCTGCCGAGCGGACGGTACGCCGAGTTGCCGAACGAGAAATGCTCGGTGTACCCCGGCCAGTAATCGTCGGAAAAGAAGTTGCCGATGCCGAGATGGTGCATCATCCCGCGCCAGATTATCCGCTCCGTCAGCACGTCCATGCCGTAGGTGAACGCGGTGTCGCGGCTGTCGTGGTAGATATGCACCTCGGAGTCGACGACGGGCGCCTCCTCCGCGTACGCGATGTGGTCATAGTACATGACGTCCTCGCGGACGTCGTCGCATCCGCCGAGATCCTGGAAGTCCGACCAGTCCTCGGGGCGCAGGCCGTACTGCTGCATCGCGCGGTCGAATTCGATCGACTTGAGTTTCGTGCTTATCGGGATATCGGGCGCCATTTCGTGAACGATCCCGGCGACCCACCTGAACCAGTCGGAGTGGACCTTCGTCGCGAACTCCTGATTGTCGAGCGACAGCTGATCCCTCTCGATCAGGATATCGCGGTCGGCGAGCGGGACGTCCTCGAACTTCGCATAAAGCGCGCCGTACACCTCGTTCAGCCGGTCGATACCGCCGTATTTATCCCTCAAAAATTCCGCCCACATCGGGATATAGTAATCGCCGTGCTCCGACGGCTTGAACGCCGGCTCGTTGGAGATAACGAAGCTGTTGACGCACTTGTATTTCGTGACGAGCGGGACGACGGCGCGAAGGAACGCCTCGATTACCTCGCGTCCCTTGGGGTGGTTGAGGTTGATGCCGACCTGACCGCCCTCGGAGCCCTCGATCCGGGCGAGTTCGGGATAGATATCGCATATCGAGTCCGCGCCGATAACGAGCATGAACGAGACCGCCTGATCTCCGTCGTTCAGATCGGAGAAATAGTGCAGGTCGCGCTCAACGTCGGACGTGTCGATCACATATTTTCCGTCCGCGCTGACGCCCTCCGTGTCGGACGGCGTCGCGGCGCGCACTACGCGCGCTACGGGCAGAGCGTAATAGTGGAACGCGTTGTTTCCGAGATCCGAATAGTATTCCGCGTACGTCCACGGGTACTCCCCGCCGTCGCCGTAGCCGAAGAAGTAAACGGGTCTGTTCTCAAAATTGCCGTAACTGTCGACCGTGTTCGCGCGGAGCGTGAACCCGTCGACCTCGATCGGACCCGTGACGTACTTCGGCACGTTTTTCGGTTCTTTCGCGCCCGAGAGATACCCCTCGAGGTTCGCCTTCGCCTCTTCATATACTTGATCGGTCGACCGTCTCAGATAAAGCTCGCGCGAGAAATCGGGGATCGCGATATAGTCGTCTATATGTTCCTCGAGGTAGATCCCGAGGACTGACAGCGCCGCGTATTCGTAATCGGTCGGGATCCCCGCCGCCTCGCAGTCGCCGATCAGACCGGCGAGCTCCTCCATCTGCGCCGAAAGCCGCGCTTTCAGGGCTTCAAACTTCTCTGTGCACTGCGCGCGGTTCATCACGCGGAGCGTAAGCGTCTTCTCCTCGGAGCGGATCCCGAGCTTGCCGTTGTAAAGCGTCGCCGTGACCGTGACGTCGCCGCCCGCTTCCCTCGCGGCGAGGACGTTTCCGAAGTCATCCGCGGTCACCTCGAATTTATAAGACCCGTTGTCCTGTCCGAGCTCGTGGTCGTCGTCGAGAGCGAGAAGGATCCGGGTGAAATATTCCGACAGATCGGCGCCCGTGCCGCAGAGATTATACGGAACGGGGATCTTCCCGTCGTCGTCGAAAACGTACAGACCGTCAAGTCCGTTCCATACGGAATCCATCTTTTCGTCCCGCGCGGTATTCGGGCAGACGCCCACCGTGTCGCAGCGCTTCGTCATATCGAAACCGATCATGACGTTGACCGACTTTTTGTCCGTCGACTCGCCCGTTTTGACGTTCTTTATGCTGACTTTCGACTGGATGATCTGCATATCGTACGTCTGCGGGAACAGATAGTGCATCTCCTCGAACAGAGCGGGAACGACCGGATCGACCGCGACGGCGTACGTCTCGGGATCGAGCCCGAGGGCGTCCCTGATCCCCGCGCCTATTCTCGAGAGTGAGATATCCGCGGGCTCCGCCTCGACGGGCGATCTGCCCGCGATATAGTGAACGCTCCTGTGCGAAGCGCACCTCATCGAAGTAAGCGTCTCGAGCGCGCCGTACATCGGGTCGGCGGGCGTCATCGAGACGAATCTGTCCGTGACCGTCGCGATCTCCGCGCGCGTCATTTTGGCGCCCGGGTTGTATTTGCCCGCAGCGTCGCCCTTGACGAGACCCGTCCTGTGGAGCGTCTCGATGTCCTCGGCCGCCCAGTCGGGGAACTTTTCCGGAAACGGCGCGACCGCCTCCTCGGGGAAACTTATCCCTTTATATCTCATATATCTGACGAAGAACGCCGCGAACTCCTGACGCAGAACGGGCGTCTCCGGCTCGAACGTCGTCGCCGACATGCCCTTGGCGATGCCGTTCTTGACAGCCCAGCCGATCGGGTCGGCGTAATACTCCGCCTTATTTACGTCTTTGAAATTCATCTCGGACGCCATCCCCGCGACTTCGTCGCCCGACATACGGGAGAGGATCGTGACGATCTGACCGCGGGTCATCGGGCTCTGCGGTCCGAACGTGGTGGCTGAGGTGCCCTTCATGATACCCGCTTCGTAAACGGCCTTTACGGGCTCGTAAAACCACTCGCTCTCCGGCACGTCGGAAAACGGCAGCGCGGCCGCAGAGACGGGAAACGCGCCGAACAGAGCGGCGACAAACGAAAGGATCAAAACGGCCGATATCAGTTTTTTCATGTTCATGGTCCTTTCCTCAACTTAAGATTTAAGAATTCCGCCATTCGGCGGGGCCCGACGTGATCTCGTCGGAGCTCTCGAAATGCGGGATACCCCCGCCCTCGGCCAGCTTGATACCGTATTTTCTGATCCTTTCGGCGAGTCCGAACGCCGCCTCGCGGATCTCGGCCTGTCTTTCGGGCGACGCCCTCCGGTATTCGATGCCCCAGATCATCTCGAGCTCTAAAAAATCCGTCCCGATCTGATCGACGTCGGCGTTCTCCCACGCGGCCGCCGTGTCGGCGTTCATCTTCGCCGCGGTGAAGTCGGCGCGGAACGCGTCGTAGTCCTTTTTGTAAACGACCGCTTTGCTGAATACCGACATGTTCGTCGAATTCATCCAGTCGTCGTCGTCTTCGAACTTCAGAAGGCGGTCGATCACGTCCCTGACGTACGGAGCCGAGTCCTCGCCGTAATATCCCGCGAGGAACACGCCGATAAGCTCGTCGAACCGCTCCTCGCTCATCATCGGATCCTTCATTATCATCGCGTACATGAAATTCTTGAACTCCGAGAACTCTCCCGTCCGTTCGGCGTCGTTGTACGATCCCTGATTGAAGAGGCCCGAAACGCCGTGCTCATAGAAGAATCTGATATTCCCGACCATAACTTCGTATCTGTAGTTGGCTGCGGGATTCAGGTAGTTCCCGAAGTGGACGTGATAGTCCCAGACCCATATCCGGTCGCATATCGCGTCCCAGCCCTTTAATTCCTCCGCGTTCAAGGCGCTGAAGGTGCACGCTTCGTCCCCGAGAGGGTGCGTGAAGCACGCCGCATAGGTACAGAACTGAATTACGACGTTGGGTCTCGGTTTCGTTTTGCACGCCTTGAGGGAGTAGAGATACGCGAAGGTGTGGATCTTGACGTCCTTGTACCCCGCCGCGGCTATATCGTCCGATATCCGGTTGACGAAACGGATGATGTTCCCGGACTGCGCGCCCTCCTCCTCGGCGACCGCGGTGCATTTTTCGCAGGTGCAGTACCCCTGATTGTCGTTCTGCGACACGGAGATGAGTTGAGCTCCGGGGTTTTCTTCAAGGAGCTTCAGCACGCCCGAGAGCACCGTTTGGTAGACCGCCTCGTCGTTCAGGCACGGCTGGGACGAATACTGAACGCTGATCCCTCCGTCGAGCGTCGCGAACGTGTGACACGCGCCGCCCGTGAAATATATCCCCGAGCCGTATTCCTCCGACCGCGTCAGTCCGTTGAGCTGATGCTTCGCGGCGAAGTCCTCGTGGTCTATCGGAGAGGCGAAATAGTTCGATCTGAACTCGAAATACGGCGAGTACTCGATATCGACGTCCCTGACGTCGAGTTTGTCTCTTTTGGGAAGATAGTCGATCGTCGGGGAGAGGAAATACCACCCGATCACGGACTCGAGAAAACCGTAGCAGCCGTACATAGCGCCGCGAGTTGGCGACCCGGTGATGACGATATCGTCCCCCTCGGATCTGATCGCGTAGTTCTCCTCGCCGTCGTTGTACGACCCGTCGATCGGAACGGTCTGCGCCGCGACGGCTATAGCGGGAGAGAAGCTCTCCGCCGTCGTCTCAAGGCGGACTCCGCACGCTTTTTCGATATATTTCACAAGGTCGCGAACGCCGGTCATGACGGACGGCGAAGCGCCCTCGGGATAAACGATCTTATATTCTCTTATATCTCTTCCGTTTATTGTCAGCTCGCCGATCGGATATTCCGTCTTCACGCGGGCGGAGGGATCGGCGGGAACGCTGTACGTACCGTCAGAAACGATACCGGATTTCAAAAACGCGGCCGCGCCGCGGTAGACGGCCTCGGGAGTCTGCCCGTCTATGAAGATCCTGCCGCCGTCGCGTTTTATCCCGTATCCGTCGGGGCCGAGGTCCTCCGTGCCGATCGCCTCGCCGCGCGAGGTCTTGCCGAGAACGATCTCGTATTCCGAGCCGTCCTCTCCGTCGGCCGTCACCTTCACGTCGACGCCCGACGCGGTCTTTATCTGCCACGCGACGCGCTCGGCGGCCGCCTCGCATCCCTCGCCGTAAACGACGGAACAGCGCGCCAGATCGAACCGCGCTTCCGTTTCGAGGAACCGCGTTGTAACCGTCGCGATCTCCGCGCGCGTCATTTTTGCCCCGGGGTTGAATCTGCCCGCCGCGTCGCCCCTGACGAGCCCCGTTCCGTGGAGCGTCTCGATATCCTCGGCCGCCCAATCGGGAAATTCGTCCGGGAACTGCTCGACCTCCTCACCGAGGAAGACGATCCCTTTGTATCTCATGTATCTGACGAAGAACGCCGCGAACTCCTGACGCAGAACGGGCGCCTCCGGCTCGAACGTCGTCGCCGACGTTCCCTTTGCTATCCCGTTTTTGACCGCCCATCCGATCGGGTCGGCGTAATACTCCGCCCGATTCACGTCGCGGAAATTCATCTCCGACACCGCACCGGCGACGGAGTCGCCCGACATCCGCGAGAGGATCGTGACGATCTGGCCCCGCGTCATGGACTCGTCAGGCCCGAACGCCGTATCTGACATTCCTTTCATGATCCCCGCCTCGTAAACCGCCTTTACGGGCTCGTAATACCACTCGCCCTCCGGCACGTCGCGAAACGGCAGCGCGGCCGCCGAGGCGGGCAGAACGCCGCACAACGCAGTTAAGAACAAAACGGCTGCGAGCATCGCGGATGCGATCCTTTTTTTCTTCATATCGCTTCTCCTTCGAAAAAGCAGGACCTCTTTTGACAGAGGTCCCGCTTTCGTTGTTCGTTTTTCAGCAAAGGTTGGCGGAGCCGCCCTTTGAAAGAGTGCGCGCCACTTCTACGCCGTCGAGCTGCTGCACCGTCTTGTTCTGATCGACAGCGAGATACGCGGCGACGCCCGCCGCCTCGCCGATCTGGTTGAGGTTGACCATGACGCGCAGAGCACCGAACGCCTCCTGCGTCGCGTTGATCATTCTGCCCGCGGCGATGATGTTCTCATATTTCTCCTGAACGAGAACGCCGAACGGAAGAGAATAGTAAGTCGGCATCGGGCCGTCGGTCGGCAGACCCATATCTTTGCGCCAGTTGGTGACGACGCGCGTGCCGTCGGTGTATTCCGTCGTGCACTCGCCGTTCAGTCTCATGAACTGGATGCCGGAATCAGCCTGATGGACGTCGATATCGTACGTTCCGTTGAGGATCGCGTCGTCGTATCTCTTTCCGAGAAGCAGATCCATATGCTCCGCGCGCTGTTTCGTCTTGAAATGATACGTGTCGCGGATGCCGATATACGAGCAGATGTTGACGAGCGTATAGACCTCGTCGGCGTTTCCGTATTTTCTCATCATACGGACGACTTTTCTCATCTTTTCGCGGCCGATGATCTCCGCCTCGGTCAGCTCGTCCGCGTGCGCGCAGTTGAGGTTGAAGACGTGAGTGTCGGCGCGGAAATGGATATTGTAAATGCCAGGTATGTAGGTGTCCCAGCCCCAGTCGGGTTCGAGGCCGAATTCCTTGCCGAACCGCTGAATCATCGGCGGGACGACGTCCTCGTTGAACTTGATGCCGTATTCTCTTTTTCTCTCGTCGTCCTTCGTCCCCTGCATCATGTAGACCGCGGAGGGCGGCTGGACGTTGGGATTGAGGTACGACTCGACGCCGAGGTCGCGGCAAAGGTCGCCGTCGCCCGTCGCGTCGATGAAGAATTTCGCCTTGATCGCCCCTCTGCCGTCCTTGTTCTCGACGAAGATCGTCGTGATCCGGTCGCCGTCGCACGCGAGACCCGCGTACATCGTGTGCAGATAGATCTTGACTCCCGCCTCTTTCAGGATGGCGTCGAGCTCGATTTTCAGCTCGTTCGGGTTGAAGAAATGCGAGGAGCCGGGGCCCTGCCTGTAGTCGATCTCCGACATACGGCAAAGAACTTCCTCGGACAGGCCCGCTATGATCTGCTTGTTTCTGCCCTCGTCGTAGAACGTGTGCCAAAGGCTGACGAGGCCGTTCGTGGCGACGCCGCCGAAGCTGTTCTGACATTCGACGATGACGACTTTCGCGCCGAGACGCGCCGCGCGGACCGCGGCGAAAACGCCGGTCGCCGATCCGCCGACCACGCAGACGTCCGCCTCGTGGATGACGGGGATCCGTCTTTCGGGCTCGACTACGTAGGAACTTGCAACTTTCTCTCTCATTTTTTCCTCCGTAAAAAGGATGTCCCCGGCGCGGCGAAAAATTTTTTCAAAAAGCACTTTCCCGCCGTCCGTTTTTGTTGTACAATAGATGAGGGGATATCTCCCCGGGAGCGTCCTTATTTTATCACAGAGGCGCTTTCGTTGTCAAGTGGCGGGAGCCCCGGGAGAGCCATCCCGAAACGGAGTTTTCAAAAATTTAATTTTTAACTCACATAAAGGAGAACGGTATGAAAACGATCAAAGACAAGGAACTGCTCGTGGCGGCGGATATCGCCGGATTCGAACTCAAAGAGGCGATAGTCAAGCACCTCGAGGCGAAGGGCTGGAAGATCACCGATATCGGAGTCCGCTCGGCGGACGATCCGCATCCGGAGATGTTCCACCGCATCGGCCTGCAGGTCGGCGCGAAGATCGCGGAGCGCGAATTCGAGCGCGCGCTGGTCTTCTGCGGCACCGGCATGGGCATCCACATCGCGGCGAGCAAATGTCCGCACGTCCACGCGGCCGTCGTCGAGTCGGTCATGTCGGCGAAACGCGCGATCACCGGCAACAACGTCAACGTGCTCGCGATGGGCGGTCACTGGATAGGCCACAACATGGGCATCGAGATCGCCGAAACGTATCTCGGTCTGTCGATGGGTCAGGGCTACGAGTGGTGGCCGAACTTCTACGAGTTCCACAAACTCGCGTACGACGAGCTCGAGGCGTTCAACTACGAGGAGTTCAAGGCGAACGGCTTCAAACTCAAGCACCTCGGCGAGGTCGATCTCCCTGGTTGCGCGAAACCGAACGACGTAGAGTGATCCTCCCGCCGCGGTTTTCCGTCAGAACTTTTTTAAGGATGTGACGTTATGGGAAAAGGAAGAGTCCTGCTGATAGTTTATCGGATCCTGTTCCTTTTAATTGCCGCCTGGCTCAGTTTCTCCTCTATGGGTGTGATCGCCATCGTCCCGGGCGGAAACATCGATAAGAACGTGATCTGGTTGACAATATTCGTTTTCGTCGTTATTGTCGCGATGGCTGCCGGGGACGCTTTGCTGTTCCGGCGTTTGAGGAAAAAAGAGGGCGTCGAGGAGATCTTCGTTTTCTCGACAGTAACGAACGGGATCTTTGCGGGAATTACGTTTATTCCGTTCCTCCTGTTCGGCCTTTTGGTAGGAGGCCGCGGGTTTTCCCTTATGTTCGGAACCATCGTTCCCGCAATGGTCGAAATCATCCTGCTCGCAGAGTTCCTCTCTTGGCTGATTATCGGGATCAGATCGCGGCAAAACGGCGCTGACGTGTGAATCTATCACCGTAAGATATACCTCGCCTTCGGGCGGGGTATTTTTTTACTTTTCTCTCAGCGCGACTATCTGGTCGATTATCAGCGCCATCGGGAAGCGCAGCGATCTGCGCACCCTGTAGACCGGGTCGACGCCGTTTTCAAGGTACTCCCGCAGCGCGTCGAACGCCTCGTCCTGTTCACTCGGCTTCAGATATTTTTTGATGAGCTTGTACCACGAGAAGCATATGCGGAACAAATCTTTGTCCACTTGTTTTCCTCCTGTTTTTCGCTAACTTCGTTAGTCTTTGACAAGAGTATACACTAACCTTTCTCGTTTGTCAACCCGTTTTTTCTAATTTTATTGAATTATTTAGAAAAAGAAAATCCCGAAGCCGTATCGACTTCGGGATATTTCATATTGGTTTGTGATTAAATCATTTCGCTCACCGAGAGGCTTCCCCTTGAGGGGAAGCTGTCAGCGAAGCTGACTGATGAGGTGAGAGAAAACGGTTAAATATCTGATACCGCGTCACCTCATCCGGGTCCTTCGGACCCACCTTGTCTACCCTGTGGGGTTCGGTCAGGCGCGGCTCTGACAGCCCCCCGGGCTGTCATTCACTACCGCGCCGTGCGCTTCGCTACCCTCAAGGGGAAGGCTTTTTGTTCAGTTGAAATTCTTGAGATACTTCTCCGCTGCGGCGATCTTGATGCAGTTGCAGAGGATCTTCGAGATCGTCTTGAGCTCGGCGACCTCGGGGAAGGTCGGCGCGATGCGGATGTTGCTGTCGTCGGGGTCGCGCCCGTAAGGGTACGTCGCTCCGGCGGGAGTCAGCGCGACGCCGACGCTTCGGGCGAGCTGATACACTCTCCTCGCACATCCCTTTTCGACGTACAGCGAGATGAAATATCCGCCCTTCGGGTTCGTCCAGCGCGCTATGTCGTACCCCGAAAGATGACGGTCGAGCGTATCCTCCACCATCTCGAACTTCGGGCGGAGCATCCCGGCGAGGCTCTTCATATGCTTCCTGATTCCGTCCGCGTTTCCGAAATACTTGACGTGGCGCATCTGGTTGATCTTGTCGTAGCCGATCGTCTGCGTTGACAGGATCGGACGGATCTGATCGAGGTTCCGCTCGCTCGCCGCCATGATCGCGAGACCCGAGCCGGGGAACGTGATCTTCGACGTCGAGGCGAAATAGAATATGTTGTCCTCCGTGCCGTACTTCTTCGCAAGCTCGAAGATGTCAGCGAGCCGGACTTCCTCGTCGTAAAGCTCGTGGACGGAGTACGCGTTGTCCCAGAAGATGCGGAAGTCGGGCGCCGCCGGCTTCAGCGCGGCGAACTGCTCGACGACGCGGTCGGAGTACGTGATCCCCTCGGGATTCGAGAACTTCGGCACGCACCAGATACCCTTGACGGACGGGTCGGAGCATGCGTGGTCGTAGACCGCGTCCATATCGGGCCCCTCGGGCGTCATCCTTATCGGGATCATCTCAATGTCGAGCGTCTTGCAGATCGTGAAATGCCTGTCGTATCCGGGCGTCGGGCAGAGGAATTTGATACGGCCCTGCCTGAACCACGGCTCGCGTCCGCCCGCGACTCCGAAGAGCATACAGCGGACGATCGCGTCGTACATCGCGTTGAGCGACGAGTTGCCGAGGATCATAATCATATCCTCGGGGATGCCGAGCAGTTCGGAGAAGAGGCGCTTCGCCTCCGGCAGACCGTCGAGGATGCCGTAGTTGCGGCAGTCGAGACCCGTCTCCGAGAAGCAGTCTCCCCTGTCGCTTATAACGCCGAGCATATCGGACGAGAGGTCGAGCTGCGCCTGCGACGGCTTGCCGCGCGTCAGGTTGAGCGTCAGGTTCTGTTCGCCCCACGCGTCGAGCTTCGCCCGCTGATCGGCGAGCACTTCCTCGAGCTCTTCCTTCGTCATTTCGTTAAACGGTTTTACGATCATTTTGAGTGCGACCTTTCATCGCCCAGGCTCCCCCGGACGGGAATATTCAAAAAATATACTGTTATTTTATATTATCGCGCGGAAAAATTCAAGAGTAAATTGAAAATACACGTAAAAAGGACGCGTCTTTCGCGCTTGACCTTTTCCCCCGTTTTTGCTATCATAAGACGAAAGCGAAAGGAAGGGAGGCGCCGCCGTGTCGCAGAAGGACGTAAATCCGTATCCGTATTCGGATACGAACAAACGCTATCAGACCTTCGATTACTACACGCGAAAAACGTTCGGCGGCAAATGCGCGCGCATCCCGCTCGACGCGGGCTTCTCGTGCCCGAACAAGGACGGCACGCGCGGGACGGGCGGCTGTATCTTCTGCCTGCGGGGCTCCTCCTCAACCGCGGGACGCTGTCCGAACAGTACGAAGAGGCGCGGCGGGTCGCTCTGCGCAAATGGCGCCTTTCCGGTTTCATCCCGTACCTTCAGGCGAACACCAACACGTACGCGCCGCCGGAAGTCCTCCGCCGCGTTTACGAAAAAGCCGCCGCGCTGCCGGGAGCCGTGATGCTCGCCGTCGCCACGCGCGCCGACTGTCTTTCGGACGGGGTCATCGGCGAGATCGTGAGGATCTCGAAAAAGATCCCCGTGACGGTAGAACTCGGCCTGCAGACTTCAAACGACCTGACCGCGGAGCGGATCAACCGCGGCCACTCGTTCGCGGAATTCCGCGACGGCTATCTCCGTCTGCGCGCCGCGAGCGACCCGGAGATCTCCATCGGCTTCCATATAATAAACGGCCTGCCGGGAGAGACGCGCGAGGATATGATACAAACGGCGCGGGACGCCGCGTCGCTGTTCCCCGATATGATGAAGATCCATCTTCTGCACGTTCTGCGGGACACGCCTCTCGCCGACGCGTACGAAAAAGGCGAATACGTTCCCATGGAGAAAGACGAATACGTTTCCGTCGTCTGCGACCAGCTCGAGCTTCTGCCGCCGGACTGCGTTATCGCCCGCCTCTCCGGCGAGGCGCCGGAGGGCATCCTTCTCGCCCCCGCGTGGTGCCGGCGCAAGATCGCCGTTATGAACGACGTCGACCGAGAGCTGTACCGCCGCGATTCGTGGCAGGGGAAGAAATATGCGCCGCAGGCGCAATTCACGGAGCCCTCGGCGCGTGCGCCGGAGGGCGAGAATTCATGAAAGCGACGCTTTCTATTCACGAGCCCCGCGGAAAACCCGCGGGGCTCAATTCATGCGGCGCAAGCCGCAGTTCACCTCGTTTCTTATCCGCATCTATCTAATTTTTTCAAAAAACCACTTGACATGCTCAGACTACTGTGATAGTATAGACTACAGCAATAGTCCGGGAGGTGTGAAATGAAACTTTACGACAGCGAAATGAAGATAATGGAGCTGATATGGGAACATGAGCCCGTCAGCGCAAAGGAACTGAGTCTGATCGCACAGGACGAGATCGGGTGGAACAAGAACACGACCTATACCGTGATCAAAAAAGCGATCGGGAAAGGGTACGTGAAACGTGAGGATCCGGATTTCATCTGCACTTCTCTGATCTCAAAGGAAGAAGTGAGAGGGATCGAGACGAGAAGCCTCGTCGACCGCCTTTTCGGCGGATCGAAAAAAGCGCTGTTTTCCGCGCTGCTCGAGGATGAGGAGCTTACCGAAAAGGACATAGCGGAACTGCGAGAAATGATCGAAAAGAGGTGATCCCGTGCTCCGCGAGGTTTTCTACTGGCTTTTCAACATGAGCGTCGCGGCGACCGTGAGCGGAGCCGTCGTTCTGCTCCTGCGCCTGATCAAAAAGATCCCGCGCCGCGTGATCGCCGTGCTTTGGGCAATCCCGTTTTTGCGGATGTGGATCCCCGTCGGGATCGGCGGGAAGTTCGGGCTCATGACTCTGCTTTCCCGTTTTACGACGAAAACCGTAACCGTTTACGAAAGCCGAATACTGCCCGATTTTTCCATAACGAACAGCATCTGCGCGGCAGATTCGTATTTTCCGATCACGTACAAGGTCGATCTTGTCGGAAACGTCTTCTCCGTCGCGTCGGTGATCTGGGTCGTCGTCGCCTCGGCTCTGTTTCTGACCTTCGCGATACTGTATTTCGTCTCGATGAGGGAGATCAAAGGGTCTGAGCGTCTTTACGACAACGTTTACGTCTCGGACAAGGTGACGTCCCCGTCCGTCTACGGTGTGTTCCGCCCGAGGATCGTCATCCCGTCTTCCATGAGGGAAAGCGATGATCTCCCCTTTATCCTTCTTCACGAAAAAAGGCACATCCGCCGGCTCGACAACGTGTGGCGCATCCTCGCTTTCCTTACCTCCGCGCTCCACTGGTTCAATCCCTTCTCGTGGATCTTTTTGAAGTGCTTCCTGTCCGATCTTGAGATCGCGTGCGACGAGGCAGTCCTGCAAAGGTGCGATGAGGACGAAAAGAAAAAATACGCGCTCGCGCTCGTTTCGTCGGCGTCTCAAAAAACGGTTTTCGTCTCCGCTTTCGGCGGCGCGAAGATAAAAACGCGCGTGGAGAGGATCGTGTCGTACAAAAAAATGACCGTTCTGTCCGCGATCGCGTTTGCGGCGATGATCGCCGCCCTCGCCTATTTTCTGCTCACGAACGCATCGGTTTGAAGGAGGTATATATGAAAAGATTTATTTGTTTGCTGATCGCTTCCGTCTTCGTCCTCGGAGGGTGCGCGGGCGGTTACGTCCCGCACGGAGGGAACTATTCTTTGAGTGACGGAAGATACGTGACTTCGACCTCTATGCCGTACCTTTTATTCAATGGAGGCGGGTTTACCGTAATAAAGGACGTCGCCGTGTCGTATCAGCCGAGCGGGACCGTCCGTCGGGACGGAAATTCCGTCACGCTCGAAGGCAAATTTGCCGACGCGGATTTCCGTTATTCATTCGTCCTGACCTCCGACGACACGCTCCTCTTCGATCTCGGGGCCTCGATCCTTCCCATGAGCGCGTCGGGCTGGTACGACGGGATGATCTTCACGCTTGCCGACGATACGGCGGCCGAAGCCGAAACCGACGGCGGTTACAAAAAAGTCGAACCGTTCGGGACCGTCCCCGCGGAGTTTGAAGATATCGTCAGGGAAAACAAATTCAAATACGTCTACGCCTTTTCCGACAGATTGCTGAAGGCCGAGACGGTATCGGACAGAGAAACGCTGACCGCCGAGCATAAGATTACGATGACGGACCTTTACGGCGTCCCCGTCGCAGACCATACGGTCGAGACGGACGACGCGTATTACGTTTCGGCTCTTACGGCGACGGACGACGGGGGATTTTTGTTCGTTCTCGGGTTCGACGATTACTCCGAGTCCGCGGCGGACCGCGACGAATACGCCTCGAGGATCATAAAATGCGACAAAAACGGGGACGTCGTGTTCGATACGCCTCTCGACGGCATCGGCGGCGACTCGCTCGAATTCTGCTTTGAAAAATACGGTCGGTATTATTTCTTCGGAGACGATTACGTGCCGGACGTTCGAAATTTCACGCAGATCGACGTATTTATGAGCTGCGTCGACAAGGACGGCGCAGGGTTCCGCAGCGTTCGGATCGGCGGCGGCGACTACGCTCATCTTCAGAACGCCGAGGAGACGGACGGCGGTTTTCTCCTGTCCGTCGAAGCGACCTCGCCCGAGGGCGATTTTACGTCGGGTTCGCCCGCCGCCACCGACTGGACGGTCGCGGTAAACTCACAGCTTGAAGTGACGGCAAAGAGCAGGGAACCCGGGCGCGACTATAATGACCGTCGGATCGGCGAAAGAGACGGAAAACCCGTTTTCAGAAGCGATCCCGTCTTCGACGGATTCGACGCGGGTCTCCCCACTGCGTTCATCGACTACGGCGACCTTTATCTGATCGTGTCGTTGAACGTCATGGGTTTACGTAAAGACACTCCTCCGTACGTCAACTCTATCTGGTATGACGAAGAAACGGTCTATTCCGGGTACGACAAGGACGGAAATCTGCTGTTCCGTGCTTCCGTCGACTCGTCCCGGGAGTATGCGACCGACGGCTCGCTCGAGGAAACTTATCCGGAGTACTTTGGCCTCGACGCGAGCGGAGGTCTTGACGTGATCGTCTGGCAGATGAGTGAGGACAACTGGAATTTCGCACTGCTTGAGCATATCGACGCGGAACGCGACTGGCTGGACCCGGAACTGCTGGATCTCGGCACGAAGGGAGTCGACGCCGCGACGATGAGGGAAATACTCTCGACCTATAACGTCGGCGAGGACGATATTCATATCGTCCCGTGGCAGAATCCGATCTCAAGCTATATCCCTCTCGTTTTCACCGACGACGTGACCGAAGAGGAACGGGCGGAGATGACGGAGCGGTATATCGAAGAAATCAGAGAAATGCTGTTCGGGTGAAACGCAGCGTCCTGAAATGAAATGCCCCCGCGCCGCGGGAGCATGAAATACGGCTTCGCCGTATGAAATATTCTTCGAATATGAAATTCCTCCGGAGCGCGGTTGCTCCGGAGGAATGATTTTTTTACTCTGCGGGCTCCTCTTCCGTCTCCGGTGTCGGTTCCGTCTCGGGCGGCGTCTCGCCGCCTTCGGTGATCTCGCCTTCGGGCGTTTCTCCCTCGGGCAGTTCCTCTTCCTCGGGGGCTTTTCCGGTGACGGTGAAGTTGACTATCTTTGAGTCGCCGACTCTCATGACGATGACGCCGGACGCCGTTCTGCCGTACGCGGGGATCCCGTCCGCCGACGTGCGGATGACCGTTCCGTCGTCCGTAATGATAAGGATATCCTCGCCCTCCTCGACGACGGCGATGCCGACGAGCTCGCCGGTCTTCGCGCCGATCTTGTGAGCGCACATACCCTTGATCGCGCGGCCCTTGTTCTCGAACAGCGCGGTCGACATCCTCTTGCCGAAGCCCTTTTCGGTCAGCGTGATGAGCTTGTGTCCCTCCACCCATTCGGGATCTGACGACACGACCGCCGCTCCGATGATCCGGTCGCCGGGTTCGAGCTTCATCGCGCGGACGCCTCTCGCCGTCCTTCCGACCGTCGATACCCTCTTTTCGGAGAATCTCGCGAGCAGACCGGTGTTCGCCGCGACCATTATATCGCGTCCGCCGTCCGTCAGAGCGACGAAGGTGAGTTCGTCTCCCTCGTCAAGGTTGATCGCGATCTTTCCGCCCTTGCGGTTGATCGCGTATTCCTTCAGCGGCGTCTTCTTGATGACTCCGCGGCGGGTGATCATTATGAGATTTTTCTCTTCCTCGGGCGTGAGCGTGTCGGTCGCGAGCATCGCGGTCACCGATTCGCCCTCGTTGAGGTCGAGCAGATTGACGATATGCGATCCCTTCGCGTTGTAGCTCGCCTCGGGGATGCGGTACGGCTTCGTCGTGTAGACTCTGCCGAGGTTCGTGAACAGAAGCAGGAAATCGTGGCTCTCGCAGGCGACAACGCGCTCGACGTAGTCCTCTTCCTTCGTCGCGATCCCGCGGCGGCCCTTGCCGCCTCTCGACTGCGCGGCGTATGCGTCCGCCTTCTGCCTCTTGATATATCCGCCGTGCGTCAGGGTGATGACGCAGCGGTGGCGTTCGATGAGATCCTCGAGCATGATCTCGTCGTGGTATTCGACGATCTCGGTGAGCCGTTCGTCGCCGTACTTGTCGCGCACGGCTATAAGCTCGTCCTTGATGATCCCCTTGAGTTTCTCGGGATCAGCGAGGATCGATCTCTTTTCGTCGATAATCGCGTACAGCTCGCCGAGCCTCTCTTCGACCTTCTGTCTTTCAAGACCGGAGAGCCGTCCGAGCGTCATAGAGACGATCGCCTGCGACTGCTCTTCCGAAAGCGAGAACCGCTCGGACAAGCGGATCTTCGCCGTCGGGGTGTCGGGCGAATTGCGGATGATCGTGATGACCTCGTCGATGTTGTCCGTCGCGATCTTGTAGCCCTCGTTGATGTGCGCCTCGTGAAGCGCGCGGTCAAGCTCGAACTGCGTTCTGCGCCTCGTGACGTCGGTGCGGAAGTTTATGTAGTTCTGCAGGATCTGGCGGAGCGAGAGGATCCTCGGCTCGCCGTCGACGAGCGCGAGCATATTGATCGCGCACGTGTCCTGAAGCTGCGTGTATTTATAGAACTGGTTGAGGATGACCTGACCGTTCGCGTCTTTTCTGTAGTCGACCGTGATGCGGAGCCCCGCCTTGCCCGACTCGTCGCGGATATCGGTCACGCCCTCGATCTTCTTGTCGCGGACCTGCTGCGCCATCGCCTTGACGAGCTCCGACTTGTTGACCATATACGGGATCTCGGTGATGACGATCTGTCTTTTCTCCTCGTCGACCTCCGCCTTCGCGCGGACCATTACTTTGCCGCGTCCGGTGGAGTACGCCTCGTAAATGCCCGACGTGCCGAAGATCGTCGCTTTGGTCGGGAAATCCGGGCCCTTGATGAATTCCATCAGCTCCCTGACTCCCGCGTCGGGATGATCCATCAGATAGACGGTCCCGTCGATGACCTCGGTGAGGTTGTGCGTCGGGATGTTCGTCGCCATACCGACGGCGATGCCGACCGAGCCGTTCACGAGAAGATTCGGGAATTTCGTCGGCAGAACGGACGGCTCACGCCGGCTGTTGTCGAAGTTGGGTACCCAGTCGACGACCTCCTTGCCGATGTCCGCCATCAGCTCCTCGGAGATCTTCGACATCCTCGCCTCGGTGTACCTGTACGCCGCCGCTCCGTCTCCGTCTATCGAGCCGAAGTTTCCGTGGCCCTGAACGAGCGGATATCTGTACGAGAAATCCTGCGCCATACGGACCATCGTCCCGTATACCGCCGCGTCGCCGTGCGGGTGATACCGTCCGAGAACGTTACCGACGGTCGTCGCGGATTTGCGGAACGGCTTGTCGTGCGTCAGCCCGTCCTCGAACATCGCGTACATAATGCGCCGCTGTCCCGGTTTCATTCCGTCGCGCGCGTCCGGAAGGGCGCGCGAAACGATAACGGACATGGAGTACTCGAGGAAGGATTTTTTTACCTCCCTCTCCATATTCACCGGTACGATCTTCTGATCCGGGAATTCGATCGGAGTGTCGTCTCTCTTATGATTATTAAGTGCCATTTTTACCTGCCCAATCAAATATAGTTATCGGGTCCCGTCATATATCGAGGTTCTCAACGTATTTCGCGTTTTCCTTGATGAAGTCGCGCCTCGGCTCGACCTTTTCTCCCATCAGAAGGGAGAACGCCTCGTCGCAGAGGATCGCGTCTTCGATCTCGACCTTGAGGAGCGTCCGCGTCTCGGGGTCCATCGTCGTCTCCCAGAGCTGTTCGGGATCCATCTCGCCGAGACCTTTATACCGCTCCGCGGTTATGTTGCCGCCCATCTCTTCGATGATGGCGTCGCGCTCCGCGTCCGAGAAGGCGTATCTTTCCTTGCCGCCTCTGCCCTTGACCTTGTAAAGCGGGGGCTGGGCAAGGAACACGTGGCCGTCCTCGATGAGCTTTTTCATGTGGCGGAAGAAGAACGTCAGCAGAAGCACGCGGATATGAGATCCGTCGACGTCGGCATCCGCCATGATGATGATCTTTCCGTATCTAAGTTTTTCCGGGTCGAAATCCTCGCCTATCCCGCAGCCGAGCGCCTGGATTATCGGGATCAGCGATTCGTTGGAGTACACCTTGTCAAGGCGCGATTTCTCCACGTTCAGTACCTTGCCGCGCAGAGGAAGGATCGCCTGGAACCGGCTGTCGCGTCCGCTCGTGGCGGACCCTCCCGCGGAGTCTCCCTCCACAAGGAAGACCTCGCACAGCTCGCTCCGTCTGTCCTGGCAGTCGCGGAGTTTGCCGGGCAAAGACGAATTCTCGAGAACGCCCTTTCTTCTCGTGAGGTCGCGCGCTTTTCGCGCCGCCTCGCGGGCTCTTGCCGCCGCGAGCGATTTTTCGACGATCGCACGCGCCGCGTCCGGGTTTTCCTCGAAAAATTCGCTCAGTTTCTCGGTGACGATGCCCTCGACGATGCCCCTGACCTCGGAGTTTCCGAGCTTCGCCTTCGTCTGGCTCTCGAACTGCGCGTCGGTGAGCTTGACGGAGACGACGGCGCACAGACCTTCGCGCGCGTCCTCGCCGGACAGGTTTTTGTCCGTATCCTTGAGCGCGCCGCACTTGCGGGCGTAGTCGTTCATCACCTTTGTGATCGCGGCCTTGAAGCCCGTCTCGTGCGTACCGCCGTCGATCGTCGCCATGTTGTTGGCGAACGTGACGATCGTCTCGTTGTAGCTGTCGTTGTACTGCATGGCGATCTCGGCGATCACGTCGCCCTTCATCGCCTTCATATATATTACGTTCGGGTGGATCTTGCCCTTCGTCGAATTGAGCTGCTCTACGAAACTCTTGATGCCTCCGCGGTACATGAGGTCGTATACCCTGTATCCGTCCTCGACGTACGTCGTCTTGCCCTCGGCTCCTTCGTCGCCTCCGAGATCGAGGTCTCTCTTCTCTCCGATGTCGTCGGCTCCCTCGGCGAGGTCTTCGTCGAGTTCTTCCCCGTCGTAATCCTCGGGAATTTCCTCTTTGACCTTTTCCTCGGGCTCCGCGCCGAGCGGATCCTCTTTGACTTTTTCTCTCTTGTCTGTGATGACGATCCTGATCCCCGCGTTGAGGAACGCCTGCTCGCGCAGACGCGTCAGAAGCGTCTTGATGTCAAATTCCGTCGTGTCGGTGAAAACGTCCGGGTCGGGCTTGAATCTGACCGTAAGACCGTGCCGTCCGTTCGAGGAACCGACGCATTCAAACGGCTTCGAGATATTGCCCTTTTCGAATTCGATCGTGTATCTCTGACCCTCGTAGCAGTTGTCGACCTTGAACCAGAGCGACAGGGCGTTGACGACCGACGCGCCGACGCCGTGCAGACCGCCCGCGATCTTATATCCCTTTCCGCCGAATTTACCGCCGGCGTGAAGGACCGAGAAGACGACCTCAAGAGTCGGCTTGTTCATTTTGTGATGGATCTGAGAGGGAACGCCTCGCCCGTTGTCGCTGACTTCTACCGAGCCGTCGGGAAAGAGAGTCACGTCGATCCTATCGCAGTGACCCGCCATCGCCTCGTCGATCGAGTTGTCCACGATCTCGTATACGAGATGGTGAAGCCCTCCCGCGGACGTCGTTCCGATATACATGCCGGGACGCTTTCTGACCGCTTCGAGCCCCTCGAGAACCTGGATCTGACTTTCGTCGTATTCCTCGTCCTCGACGGCGGTGATCTCGTTCGCCTCCTCGAGGCTCATCACTTCTTCAAGCATCCCTTCGTTGTCTTTTTCCATCGATATACCGTGCCTTTCGTGAAAGATCTGTTTTCTCAAATATGAATGGTTCAGAATTCGCCCGCGGCGCCCGCTTCTATCCTCTTCGCTACAGCGGCGGTCGAAAGACGGGTGAAAATCACCTCTTCTTTTTTCCCGCCCGACACGAGAACGAACGCGCGCGGAATGTCCGCGGTGACGGCGGAAGTTTTTTTCTTTTTCTCCGCCTCTTTCAGAAACGCCGCCGTAGTCGCAGTAGTCACTTCGCCGTCAAGGTCGAAGATACCGACGACGTCTCTGTCGGTTATGAGCGTTCCCGCTCCGACGTGGCAGATCATTATTTGTTGTTCAGCCTTCTCGGCATGACGATGTGGAGAAAATCGAATTTGTCTTCTTCGCTTTTCGCCTTTTTCTCCTCACCCTCGTAAGTGACGAATCTGCTGCCCTCTCCGTTTTCGATGCAGACGCCCTCAACGGCGGAATTGAGTCTGAATCTTATTCTCGATACGTTTTCCGGGCACGCCTTGAGCGCCTCGAGCAGAAATCTTCCGGTAAAACCGATCGTAAGATCGGCGCCGCCGATCGCAGCCGTTACCGGCTCGACGACCGAGCCCTCGGACGAGACGCACGAAACGGTGATCTTATCGCCCGCAAATTCGAGTTTTACGATCGCCCTGTTGTTTCCGCCGAGTTTGTCCTCGGAGATGATCGCCGCTCTTTCGAGCGCGTCCTTTATCTCTATCGGATCGAGATACGCCTCGGTCGTGAACGACTTCGGAAAGATCCTCTCGTAATCCATATAGGCGCTCTCGATAAGACGGGTGAAGAAATAGATCCTGTCGATCTTGAATATGACGTGTTTTCTTCCTATAATAACGGTCGTTTCGTCCTCGCTGTCGCGTAGAATGCGGATAAGTTCGCCCAAAAACTTGCCGGGAATGATGATCCCCGCTTCCTCTGCTTCTCCGTCGAGCTCGTACGATGCGAGAGAAAGTCTGCTTCCGTCGCAGCCTACCATCGTGAGAACGTTGTCCTTTACTTTCATATACGCGCCGTTGAGATTCGCTCTCTGATCGTTCTGAGCGACCGCGAAAATGACTCTTGAAACGAGCGTTCTCACCGCGTACTGAGGCAGTTCATATCTTCTGTCTCCTATGAACATCGGCATAGCCGGAAAATCGTCCGCGGGAGATACCGAGATCGTATAACTGACGTGTCCGCCGGAAATGACGGCGCGAAGTTTGTCGTCGACTTCGATCGTTACTTCCCCGTCAGGCAGAACTCTTACTATCTGAAGGATTCGGGACGCGCTTATCACGCAATTGCCCGGTTCGTAAATTCTGCACGGGACGGTCGTTCTGATCCCTTTTTCAAGGTCGTACGCAGATATTCTCGCGCATCCTTCCTCTTCGTCGGTCACCTTGCCGAATTTTTCGTCAGCGGGGCACTCGAAAAGAAGTCCTCCGACTGTCACCATCGTATTTTTTACCTGGGAGATAGAAGAAGCCGGAATAAGTGTTGCAAGCAGCTGTTCTTTTTCAAACGATACCTTCATGATTTTTTCTCCTTTCGGGCCGGTTCGTTAAATAAAAAGTAATGTAAGTAATAAATGTATTATTCAGTATCAGTAGAAGAAGAGGCGTTGGAATTATTTGAAAACGCCGTTTTTTTCTTACGGTGTAAGGAAATATTTTCAACCCGTCTTTTCTTTTTAAGCGGAAATTTCTTCCCGTTTTTCTTTGGTAAATTTTTGAAAAAAACGATCTGAGAAGGAATAAAATTTTTTTCGGACGAAAACAGGATTTTTCAAAGATTTTTCAAAACTTTTCCGTTGATTTTCCGTCAATTCGCAAACGTATTTTTCAAAACGCCGTTTTATGATGATCGTCTGTATTTGAAAACCTATTTCAAAAAACGTTCGGATTCGCTTTGAAAACCTCAGGTTCTCTTGATATCGTTGATGATATCGTTTATCTCACTTTCCAACAGGGGGTCGAGAGCCATCTGTTTTTCAACCGCGTCGAGATTGGAATGGACCGTGCTGTAATCTCTCTCAAAATACGATCCTATCTTCGGCAGAGAGAGCTGAGTCAGAGAACGGATGATATACATACATATGTTTCTCGCGTTCTTTATCTCTTTGTTTCTCTTTCTTCCGAGAATATCCTCGGGGTCGACGTGCGTGCGTCTCGCCACGCACGAAATGATCGTTTCGACGTAGTCGTTGATCGAGAAAGTGTCTCTTATATACTCCGGAACTGTCGTCTTGACCAGATCGAGAGTGACCGGCTGACCGGTGAGAAGACTTTTGGCGGCGAGTTTTTTGATAACGCCCTCTATCTGACGCACGTTAGACTGCAGCTTTTCCGCCAGGAAGTTCAGAACCTCCGGCGAGAGGGAAAGACCGTGGTGTTCCGCCTTGTTCTGAAGGATCGCGAGGCGGAGTTCGAGATCCGGCGGCTGGATATCGGCGAGAAGACCGGACTCGAAGCGGTTTCTTATCCTTTCTTCAAGGATTGTCAGCTCCTGTGGGGGACGGTCGGACGTTATGATTATCTGTCTGTGATCCTCGTAAAGAGCCTCGAACGTGTGGAAAAACTCGGTCTGCGTCGATTCGCCCGCGCCGCTCGCGATATACTGGATATCGTCGATCAGGAGCATATCCGCGCCGCGGAACTTCTTTCTGAACTCGACCGTTTTTCCCGTTTTGATCGAGATGATGAACTGATTCATGAAATCCTCGCCCTTGATGTAGATCACGTTCATCGAGGAGTCTCTCTCGAGGACTCTGTTGGCAATCGCGTACATCAGGTGCGTCTTGCCGAGGCCGCTGTGACCGTAGATGAATAGAGGATTTATCAGTTTGCCGGGATTTTCCGCGACGGAGACGGCGTTCGCATGAGCCATCGCGTTCGATCTGCCGACGACGAAGTTGTCGAACGTGAAATCGGAGTTGAATGTGAGTTTACGCTCGGAGCCCTTTCTCTCCTCAGTTTCGGAGGAAGCGTCACTCTTCTGTTCCTCGTCCCCGAAACGGCGGTCCAAAGAGGCGATCTCGTCGTCCTCGTCTTCCGGCGACGTCACGGTGACGTTTTTCGGGACGAACCCGATGATAGCCTCGAGATGACGGCTGAGATAGTCGAGATATTTCGTCTCTATGACGTTTTTCTTCATTTTGGAATCGGCTGCGAAGACCGCGCTGTCAGCGGACAGGGATTCGAGCCTGCAGTCGCCGAACCAGAGAGTGATGGCGGTGACGGGAAGTTCCTTTTCTTCCTTCATCGCTTCGTACATCATGTTCCAGATGGCGGCGGCGTCTTCTTTCGTATTCATAAAACGGATCGACCTTTCCTCCGTAAACCGCCGCGAGACGAAAACCGGGTCAAAATCGGCTGAAAAGAGGCAAACGAGAGACGCCCGGCGGTACGGATATTTGTCTTGTTTCAAAATTATCCCATTATTATGTGTAATTATATCATATTAATATATACTTGTCAAGCGCGCGTGCGCGCGCGCGTAAAGGAATACAGAAGAAAAAAAGAAAAAAAGGTTGACACGCCGTCCCCCCGTATGATAAAATGTTTCCTCGGAAAAGAAAAAGAAAGGGAGTGAGCGCGGTGAGAAACAGGATCAAAGGCCGCGTGTCCCGCTTTTCCGTCTTAAAAAAAGAAAAGGATTTTTTCCTCAAAACGTGATAAAGGTATTTTCTCTTCCCTTCGGGGTCGGTGAAAATACCTTTTTTCAAGGGTAAAAAAGAACGGAGGCGTATATGGCAAAAAGAAAAGATCTGAAGAAGATCCTTATCATCGGTTCGGGACCGATCGTCATCGGTCAGGCGGCGGAATTCGACTACGCGGGCACGCAGGCGTGTCTTGCGCTCAAGGAGGAGGGATACGAGGTCGTCCTCGTCAACTCCAACCCCGCGACGATCATGACCGACACGTCGATCGCCGACAAGGTATATATGGAACCGCTCACGCTGGAGTACGCGGCGCGTATCCTGCGCTACGAGAGACCGGACGCCATCGTCCCCGGCATCGGCGGACAGACGGGGCTCAACCTCGCCGTTCAGCTTGAAAAGAAGGGTATTCTCAAAGAGTGCGGCGTCGAATTGCTCGGAACGCCCTCGAAGAGCATCGAGCGTGCCGAGGACAGAGAACTGTTCAAGGAGATGTGCGAATCCATAGGCGAACCCGTCATCCCCTCCGAGATCACTTACAGCGTCGAGGAAGCGAAGGAAGCGGCGAAGAGGATCGGATACCCGGTCGTCCTTCGGCCCGCGTTCACGCTCGGCGGAACGGGCGGCGGCTTCGCCGACGACGAGGAAGAACTCGTTAAAGTCGCGACGATCGGATTCAACGCGTCTCCCGTCGGTCAGGTCCTCGTCGAAAAGAGCGTCAAGGGCTACAAGGAGATCGAATACGAGGTCATGAGGGATTCCACCGACCGCACCATCACGATCTGCGGTATGGAGAACGTCGACCCCGTCGGCGTCCACACGGGCGACTCGATCGTCGTCGCGCCGATCATGTCTCTTTCAAAGGAAGAGGACGCGAAGCTTCAAAAAAGCGCGCACAAGATACTCAGGGAACTCGGGATCGAGGGCGGCTGCAACGTCCAGTTCGCGCTTCACCCGACGACCGGCGAATACTTCCTCATCGAGATCAACCCGCGCGTGTCGCGTTCGTCCGCTCTCGCGAGCAAGGCGAGCGGATATCCGATCGCGCGCGTCACGGCGAAGGTCGCCGTCGGAATGGACCTCGACGAGATCCCCGTAGCGGGCGGGTACGCCTCGAAGGAGCCGTCTCTCGACTACGTCGTCGCGAAATTCCCGCGCTTCCCGTTCGACAAGTTCCCGGACGCCCCGAACACGCTCGGCACGCAGATGAAGGCGACCGGAGAGGTCATGGGCATCGGCACGACGCTGTCCGAGTGCTTCCTGAAGTCGATCCGCTCCCTCGAGATCGGCGTCTGCCACGTCAGAGCAGCTAAATTCGACAGGATGACGGACGGCGAGCTCCGGGAGTATATAAGCGAATTTCGCTCGGACAATATTTTTGCCATCGCAGAGCTCTTCCGCCGCGGGGCGGACGTGGACGAGATCCACGCGATAACCGCGATAACTGAGCTCTTCCTCGAATGTATCCGCGATATCGTCGCTGAGGAAAAAACGCTCGCGGCGAAGCGGGGCGACGCGGACGCGCTCTTCGCCGCGAAGAAGACGGGCTTCTCCGACGCGTACATCGCGAAACTCTGGGGCATGAGCGAAAAAGAGGTCTGGGAGTTCCGTCGGTCTCTCGGGATCAAACCCGTATTCCGCATGGTCGACACGCTCCACACGGGCAAATACATCGCGTACCTTTATTCGACCTACGCCGACCTCGAGAATCAGTCGCGATACGACGCGGGCAAAAAGCTCGTCGTCCTCGGCGCGGGACCGATCAGGATAGGACAGGGCGTCGAATTCGACTACTCGACGGTCCACGCCGCCCAGACGATCCGTAAGGAGGGCTACGAGGCCATTATAATCAACAATAACCCCGAAACCGTGTCTACGGACTATACGACCGCGGACAAGCTCTATTTCGAGCCCCTGACGCCCGAGGACGTCATGAACGTGGTCGAATTTGAAAACCCCGACGGCGTCGTCGCGTCGCTCGGCGGCCAGACGGCGGTCAACCTCGCCGCTCCGCTCACGGAACGCGGAGTCAAAATAGCGGGCACCGACTGCGCCGCGATCGACCGCGCGGAGGACAGGGACGCGTTCGAGAAGATCATCGAAAAACTCGGGATCCCGCAGCCGAAGGGAGTCGCCGTCACGAAGATCGAGGACGGCGTGAGAGCGGCGTCCGAG
This sequence comes from Clostridia bacterium, assembly GCA_017545225.1. GTDB lineage: Bacteria > Bacillota > Clostridia > Oscillospirales > CAG-272 > RUG11130. The sequence goes on along the minus strand of JAFWPR010000071.1, from coordinate 25,201 downwards.
ATCGGATATCCCGTTCTCGTCCGTCCGAGCTTCGTTCTGGGCGGCCGCGCGATGCAGATCGTCGCGAACGAGGAGCAGCTCCGCCGGTATCTGCGCGAGGCGGTCGAGATAGACGAGGAAAAACCGGTCCTCGTGGATAAATACGTGATCGGTAAAGAGGTCGAGGTCGACGCGGTCTGCGACGGAGTCGACGTCTTCGTCGCCGGCATCATGGAGCTCGTCGAGCGGACGGGCGTCCACTCGGGCGATTCGATCAGCGTTTACCCGTCCTTCTCGATCTCCGACCGCGTCAAGGGGACGATCCTGACGTACGCGAAAAAACTCGGGCTCGCGCTCGGGATCGTCGGTCTCTACAACATTCAGTTCATCGTCGACAAAAACGAGAAGGTATATATAATCGAGGTCAACCCGCGCTCGTCGCGCACCGTCCCGTTCCTCTCGAAGGCGACGGGCTACAACCTCGCCGACATAGCGACCGAGGCGATCCTCGGCAAGACGCTCAAGGAGCAGGGGATCTTCACGATCTACCCCGACGAAAAGAAGAGATGGTACGTAAAAGTGCCCGTCTTCTCGTTCTCGAAGATCCGCGGCCTTGACGCGTACCTGTCGCCCGAGATGAAGTCGACGGGCGAGGCGATCGGTTACGACGACGGCCTCAACCGCGCGATGTACAAGGCGCTTCAGGCGTCGGGCATGAAGCTCAGGAATTACGGCACGGTCCTCGTCACCGTCGCCGACAAGGACAAGGACTAGATCCTGCCGCTGATCCGCCGGTTCTACGCTCTCGGCTTCAATATCGAGGCGACGGAGGGCACGGCGCGGTTCCTCAAGGAGCACGGGATCAGAACGAGGATCAAGAAGAAGATCAGCGAGGGCTCGACCGAGATCCCCGACGCGCTGCGCGGCGGGTACGTCGCGTACGTGATCAACACGCGCGATATCGGCGAGATGAACGCCGTTACCGACGGAGCGGAGATAAGGAAACTCGCGACGGAGAACAACGTCACTCTCTTCACCGCCGCCGACACCGTTCGCATACTGCTTGACGATCTTGAAGAAACGACGCTGACGATATCGACGATCGACTCGTAATACGAGCGGAAAAGCGCAAAAAGAGCCCCGCGTGTCTTTCGGTTGTCAACAACCTATTGAACATTTTTGCAACCTGATGCAAAAAAATTCATCAGTGCGCTTCGCGTATGAATGATATCCCTCGCTTCGCGCGGGATGATATACTCCTCCGGAGTATGATATCCGCTTTGCGGATGATATCCGTCTTCGACGGATCAAGGAAAAGAGCCCCGCGGAATTTCCGCGGGGCTCAATTCATGCGGCGCAGGCCGCAAATAACCTATCGGAACAAGGCGCCGGACGGGATCAGCCGAGACTTTCGGCGACCTTCTTCACTTCTTCGCCGCTTACGCCGCCCGACTGTATACATACGGTGAAGTTTTTGTCGCCGAATTCAAGTCGGACGAATTCATGATCTTCGCCATCGTAATAATAGAAGACGTCGAACATAAGGGCGGGCATACCGTTAACGGTCGTCTCTGCTGACATTTCGAGCGCTTCGTCGGAATATCCGGTTTCCCGGCTTCCCTCCTGAATGTAGATCACGATATACGGAGGATGAGTAACGCCCGGCTCGCCCGGCGCGGTAACGTCGGCGGGAGTGACTATTTCGAATATACGTGTCTGATATCCCATATCAGGCCAGTATTCGGCGTCTCGGGCGCAAAGAACGAGTCCTTTCGGAACGTATCCGACGGCGAGATCTGATATATCCTTTCCGTCAAAGAAAGAACCGTCGTCGTCAGGACCCGTAAACCTGACCCAGATGTAGTCGTTGACAACTCTGTATATCGTACCGGTCACCGCCGCTCTCACGTTTTTGTTCAGCATCAGCGCGGCGGAGGAGGCGGAGATCAAAACCAACACTATCACGGCGACGCGTCTCAAAACTTTGAGCGCCGCCGAACCGCGCTCCTTTCTCTTCGCCGCTTTGCCGTACTTCAGGCAGTCTTCCTCGCTCGGCGGGAACGCCTCGCGCAGTTCTTCGTCCGACGGAAGAGCCTCGTCTTCCCGGCGGACGTATTCCTCAAACGCCTTTCCGAGAAGGATATCGAGTTCTTCGTCTTTATTCTTTTTCCTATTCATGATATCCCTCCTTTCTCAACGTTTCTCTGAGGAGCATCTTGCCTCTGTGGATCCTGGTGCTCGCCGTTCGCTCGGGCAGCCCGAGAAGCGACGCCACTTCCTTTTCCTTATATCCGTGCACGTATTTCAGCACGCACGCGTCGCGGTACAGCTCCGGGAGCGATCCGATCGCCCTCATGACCGTGCCGAACGTTTCGTCCTCGATCGCCGTCTGCTCCGCGGGCGGCGCCGCGTCCGGCACCTCTTCGGGCAGCTCCGACAGGGATACGCTCGCCCGGTCCTTTTTTCTCACCCTGTCGAGCGCGCAGTTGCGCGCGACGATGCAGCAGAGGTTTTTGAGTTTCTTTTTATCGGAAGACTTTATTATCCCGACGTTTTTGATGATCTTTACCATCGCGTCGTGGACCGCGTCGTCCGCGTCCTGGCTTTCCCGCGTCAGCACTCTGCCCGCGACGAACCGCATAATCGGATAATACTGTCGGTAGATATATTCGATCAGTTCTTTATCCGACCGTCTTTCGGCGGTCAGAGCAGAAAAAACGAGCATAAAACCACCCCGAAGAGTCATTTCGAATAATAATACGGCCGAAGCCGTCTTTTTTTTTCAAAAAAATCAAAAATGTTTGAAAGTTTTTCTCTCGCCTTTCCGTACTTATAGGCAGAAGGGCGTCCGGGACCGACCTCTTTCGGATCGGGTAAAAGAAGCAAAACGGAAAGTGGGGTTCCTTGATCTCATTTTACCAGAAATCCGAGCAGAAGTAAACCGCTCCCGACGCCTTCCCCGCGCGGATCGGACGGCTCTCGCCGCCGATCACGCACGTTATTACGTTACCGAGGGGTGTCCCCCGGTATTATCCGGTCGCGTGGCATTCGTCACAGAAGAAAGGAGATACAATAAATGAAGAAAATCTTAATGCTGACCGCGGCGGCGCTTGCGGCTCTCATGCTGCTTCCGCTCTCCGCGTTCGCGGCGAAGGACGGCGGCGCCCTGCCGTTTTCCGACGTCAAAAACGGAGAATGGTACTATGACGGAGTGAAAAGCGTCTATGAGTCGAACCTCATGAGGGGCACGTCCGCCGATAAGTTCGATCCCGAGGGAACGCTTACCCGCGGAATGTGCGCCGCTATCCTCTACCGCGCTGCGAAAGAGCCCGCCGTCAAAGCGGCGGCAACGTTCTCCGACGTCGACGCCGGCGCGTACTACGCCGACGCAGTCGCATGGGCAGAGAGCGAGGGAGTCGTCAAAGGAAAGACGGCGACCGAGTTCGATCCCGACGGCGAAATCACCCGCGCCGAGTTCTCGACGATGATGTACAGATATCTTGACGCAGAGGACCTCGAGCTTCCCGAGACACGCGACGGAGAGCCCGCTGACGCCGCTGATATCCCCGAATACGCCGCGGAGGCGGTCGACGCGCTCTACGACGCGGAAGTCGTCAACGGCAGAGAGAACGGCGAGTTCGATCCCGACGCGGATATCACCCGCGCCGAGGCGGCGTCCGTTCTGGATCGCTTCTTCGAGAGAGTTACCGTTAGATGGACTAAGTTCTACAGATCCAATATCGAAGAATGGGATAACTACGCATGGGTCACCTTCGATCAGACCCCGGATGGCGGATTTTACAAGGACGCTCAAATTGCCGACCTCACCGTCGGATATATCCCCGAAGGACTTGTCCTGTGCGATTCGGCAGACGCCGAGTATGACGAAGCTCTGGGATATCAGTTCCGTTATTTCGTAATATGCGATCCCGCCGACGTTACCGCTCCGGGCGAACCGGGCTGCACGCGTCCTCCGTATGTCGTGATCTACGTTCGGGAGGGCGACCGGGAGACCGGATACTCCGACGAAGCGCTCGCGATCTCAGAAGAGATCACGGTCAACGGAATGGCGGCGCTTATGTTCGACTTCTGCTTTGAAAGTGGGGGCGAACAGTACGAAAGCACCAGACTTGAGTTCGGCGACAAGAACTTCACGGTCTGCATGCAGGGCATGAACGTCAGCGGCGAAGACGTTTTGAAGATCGCCGAAAGCCTGACGGTAATTCCCGCAGAGTAATTATCGAGTGAATCTCCCTTTCAGTCGGATTAAGTGACGACGCGTTTCTGACCGGATAAGAATCTCTGTGACTTATGTTCCGAACGCCACGCACAGATCAAAAACGCGCGCGCTTGACCGACAGCGAAGACTTCCCGGCAACGCATCGTTGCCGGGAAGTCTTTTGAGCCTTAAACGCGGAGGATCGCCGGGAGTCAAACGCGACAAAAACGAGCCGAACTCGTCTAAGGAGAAGTTTTTATTACGGGAACGTATTGACTTGATCCGTCCCGTTATGATTTTATTGAATCGGAATATTAAACTAACCTATTCCGTTAAAAACCATATAGAACGGCCGGAAAGGCCGCGCAAGAAAGGAGATACGAATATGGCTAAAAGGATCGTTTGCGCCGTCGCCGCGCTGGCTTTTCTCTTCATTCAGGCGGCGATGCCTTCGGCGGCGGAGGGCGCCGGCGGCGGGGACGGTTTCGCCGGGTACACGGCGGTCGAGATAACCACGGCTCCCACTTGTACCGAAACGGGAACGGGCGTCCGTCATCTCCCGTCCGGCGACGAGGAGTTTACCGTCGCTTCGCTCGGCCACGACTGGGGACCCTGCAACGTGGTAGAATCATCGTCAAGCTCCGTGACTTACACCAGAACCTGCTCCCGGTGCGGCGCGACGGAAACCGCAACCGACGACGAGGTGGAGGTCACAAACTATTCCTGCAATATCAGGCAGGTCCTCCCCGAGGCGGTCAGGAAGGACGGGATCATAAGCGCGGGCGAATACGACCGCGTTTACATTCCCGAACAGGAGATAGTGCTGGCAAACAAGGGTCCGCTTTCCGATGAGGCCAATCGGCTGCGGGCGGAGCAAGTCAAAAATACCGCAAGGTTCTATATTTCCTACGACCCGGTCAACGGGCTCAATATGGCCGCGGAATACGACTCTCCCGCTATCCTTCAGAATTACGACCCCGCGGATTATTACGGATATACGGCTCCCACCGATTCCGACCCGGAGTGGTACTACGATTCGGACGGCAAATGGATCGGTCCGCAGGATTCCTTCATCTCCCAGACCGCGTTCGCTTTTGACGGGTACGATATGAACGATAAAGTCATTTATTACGTGATAGGCAGAAGCACGGAAACGGGAGAATATCTGAGGGGACACTGGTTCGGCAGATCGGAAGACGGCACGCAGTACGGCTACGATCCGGATTACCGTCCGTCGGATGATGAGATGATCATTTCGTACGACGGCGATCACGTCGTGATGGAATGGTCGATACCGCTTGAGGCGCTTATCGGCACTTCCGATATAAGCGGGATCGACGGGATGAAATACGGGATCAATTTCACGCTGACGCAGGGGACCGAGACGCACGAGGACTCGTACTCCGGCACCGTTGCGATCAAACTCGGGTCGCGCGGCGCTTTTGAGAACAAGGGAGCGAGGCCCGTAAGAAAAGCGAAAAAATTCACCGACCCGGTCAACGGCAAACTGAACGAGGCAAAGATCAACGGAAACCTTCCGATCGTCTGCACTTTCGTAAACGACGGCACGTACGTTGCCGCAGAGACCGAACCTGTCGGGCCGGGATGCACGGCGTCGGTCAGCCTGAAAGACAGCTTTGACCTGAATATTTACGTAAACAACGTCACCGCGGAAATGATCGCAGCCGGATACGGCGTTGAGTATTCGACCGACGGCGGGGCGACGTTCACGCCGGCGTCTTTCGACGCCGAACACTCCGCCGGAGACGGAAAGTATGCGTTCACGGCGGCGTCCTTCTCCGCAAATCAGCTGACTCGCAAGGCGATCTTCAGAATACTCGACGGCGAAGGCGGAGAAGTGAGGAGGATATCGTACAGTATCAAGGATTACTGCGATTATCAGCTTGCGAATTCAAGCGACGCGAACCTCAAGGCGCTGTGCTCCGCCTTGATGGCGTACGGATATTACGCGCAGCTTCGGTTCCCCGAGGGATCAAGCGACGCGATAAACGCCTCCGATTACTCCGACGCGATAAACGCGGTCCCGGCTGCCTCTCCGGATCTTTCAGCCTATACCGCGAGCGCGGTTCTCGCCGCTCCCGTCACGCGCGCAACCGCTTCCCTGGCGCTTGAGTCCCGGACGAAACTCAACTTTTATCTCACCGGCGTCGCGGACGCCGGAGGAGCGACGGTCACCGTGGGCGGTGTTCCGTGGGCTGATTTTGAGATCGACCCGGTTTCGTCGTCGAAATGCCGTGTGAAGATATGCGGCGTCAGTACCGTCGATCTGACCGAACAGGTCACGCTGACGTACGGTAATACGGTCGTCAGTTATTCCCCCATGGCTTACGTCAAGTATGCGGTCGATCATAAGACGGAGGACAGCGGCGTCTGCCGCGCGCTTTACCTCTTCGTCAAGGCGGCGAGAGATTATTTCTTCGGTGAATAAACCGGAGAAAAGTTTTCATAACAAAGCGGCGGTTCTGTGTGATACACACAGAACCGCCCTTGACTTATTAAAGATGTTTGTCAAGATCTCTCGCTCCGTACATAATACGTATGACGTTTACGGTTTTCTTCTCTTCGTTTAGGGTAACTCCTGTTACCCTACCGTGTAGAACACGAGATAGTTCTTGACCGGATGCTTCCGAAGTCCGCGGCTTCGCTACGGCTCATTATCAAACAGAGCGAACCGCTCGGGAAACGTTTCAAGCGAGCGCACTTCGGAAATGATGCCGGCGCACGTTTTTCCGGCTGATCCATAGTTCAACTATGGATCAGCCGCGTTTTTGAGGTTGTCAGGCCGCGAACGGTATGCGCATGAAAGGGGCTGACGCAATTTGCGTCAGCCCCTTTTATGACAGGGTCAGCGACCGGGTTTGGAGAAGTTTGGTGGTTGCAGTACGTATTTTTTGGGAAAAAATCTCCTTTGGCAAAAAGAGCGGGCGCTGACCTTATCGTCCGGGTAAAACCGAAAAATCAGATCCGATGATCATTCCGCGGGTGCTGCCGCAATGCTTTCGGCGATGCGCCAGACCTCTTCGTGGCTGATGTTCATTCCGAATACGTTGACGGTAACGTCCTTATCGCCGAACATGATACCGGTAAGAATGAACTCAACGCCGCCTGATTCGCCGGAATTCTCGTAAACGTAGGCGTCCATGCCGTTGAGTTCGCCCAAGTAAACGTGTTCGTAAGTTTTATAGCCCCAGCCCGGCTTGATCTCGCTTGACGTGTAGATCCCGACCAGAACGAACGGCTGGGTAATGCTCTCCAGATCGTACGCTGTACTCAGGCGCAAGGTCCTGATATCCTCAGAGCCCGTGTCCTCAACCTCATAGAGATTCAGACCCTCCGGAACGTACCCGACGGTGACGTCGGATATCCTGCCGCCGCGGAAGAAGCCTTCCTCTGCGTCCGGAACGTCGAAATCAACTCTTATGCCGTAACCGTCGTCGCTTGTGATCGACTTCGCTTTTTCAAGGAAACGGTCGACCATCGCCGCGGTCTCGGCGCGGGTGATATCGGCGTCGGGATCGAACTGCCCGTTCTCTCTGCCTTTGACGACCTCTGCCCGGTACATCGTCGCGACGGTGTCTCCCGCATACCCGGGAACGTCATCGGCGTCCGTCGGTTCGCCGACACGAACCTCGGGAAGAGCGAGATCCGCCGCGTCGAGATACCTGTACAGCATCGTCGAAAACTCGGCGCGGGTGATGTTGCCGTCGGGGTCGAATATCGTCGCCGACTTACCCATCACGATCTTTTCGTTCTGCGCCCAGGCGACGGCGTCCGCGTAATACGCGCCGGCGTCGACGTCGGCAAACGCCGCGGCTCCTTTGACCTCCGGCTCGCCCGAAGCGCGATAGATGATCGCCGCGCACATCCCGCGGGTCAGCGTGCCTTCGGGATCGAACTCGGTGTCGGACGTACCGTTCATGAGCTTTGACTCATAAACCCGCTTGACGTCGCCGTAGTACCACGCTCCGTTCTTCACGTCGGAGAACGGGAGGTCTCCGTCGTCTTTCGCGGCGAAGGATGCGAGCGGAAGCAGAATGATCGCCGCCAGCACGACCGAGATCAGCATTAAAAACTTCTTCATTTATTTCTCTCCTTTCATAGAGTGGGGTTTGGGATCCCTGACACCCCGCAACGATCAGGGCGCCTCCCCGAGTACATAAAACCATATCCCGGACGACGAGTCAATAGGTCGGGGCCGAAAAAAAGCCGCTCTGTCGAGTTCGGCGCGTCCCTGTCGAGTTTGACGTTTTCGGGCGGTTGCTAAGAGACTTGTTTTTTGATACAATTATTCTGAAGAAGTATGTTAAGAACCGGTCAGCTGGTTTACCGCATCCTTTTTTGGCGAGGTTGCCGATCTATGATAAAAATCTTTGTATGCGACGACGACGCGGTCTTCGCGGGACTGCTCGCGGAACAGATCCGTGACGCCTTCGGCGCGCTCGGCGCGGAATGCGACGTCAGAACGTTCTCGTCATCCGTCGAGTGCGTCCGCGCCGTCCGGCTCGAAAAAGAGGACCCGGACGCGGCGTTTCTCGATATCGATATGCCCTCCGTTTCGGGCTTCGGGATCGCGGCGGAAATACGGGAAGCGAAAAGAGGCGTGTTTATCGTATTCGTCTCCGGAAAGCAGGAGCTCGTATTCGAGAGCTTCGACTATCACCCGTTCTCGTTCGTAAGGAAGAGTTCCGGAGAAAACCTGCGCGCGTCGATCTCGAAGGTCTGTTCCTCCATTGTCTCCGCAATGAAGCAAAGCAAGCTCGTCGAGATCCTGGACGTTTATTCGGGTCCCGTTTGCGTGACGGCGGAGGATATTCTCTACGTTTCAAGCCGGGACCATTATCAGGTCTACGTTCTCGGGAACGGAAAGAAACCCGTCAAGGAGCGCGGAACGATAAGGGACGTCGAGGCGAAGCTCTCCCCGCTCGGGTTCATTCGTCCGCACAGTCGGTACGTGGTGAACGCCGCGCACGTCAGTTTCTTTTCTCCGAAGATAAACAGAATAGTCCTCGACTCGAAGGATTCGATCCCCGTCAGCAGGTCAATGGGAGGTCGCGCTCACGAGGAATATCTTAAATACAAGAGGGAATTTTGACATGGATGCTCTTACGGGCTTTATTGAACAGGAAGGTCTTTTCACCACGTTCGTCGTCATTCTGTGGGACGTTATTCTGAACGCGGCAATTCTGGCGGCGTTCATCGCTTTTGTGTCCCGCCCGAAAGAAAAACCTGTCAGACGGATCCTTTCCGCGGTCGGCGCGGCGATCCTTATGTACGCGTCGTCCGTTTTTTTTAATTATTTTGTGGGAAACGGGCTCTTTATCAAAGAACTGCTCGAGGTATCTTTCATTCTTATCCTCTTTCTCGCCTCGCTCGGCTGCGGTGAGAAGAGCCCCTTCCGCGCCTTGTCGTTTTCACTCATCGCGGTGAACGTCTCCGTCGTGACGGAATCCGTTTTGATCGGATCGCTCGCCGCGCAAAGGCCGTTGACGATCCTCAGCGGCAGTATTGCACTCTCCGCTTATCAGCGCGGGATCGCAGCGTTCGCGACCGCTTTGATCCTTTTCGGCGCCGCCGTCTTTTTCAGAAAATACCGCGCGGATCTGGAACGGAAAGAAAAGATCGCCCTGCTGACTTCCCTTTCCTTCCTCACGCTGGTCATTCTGCTGACCCGTAATATTCTCAAAACGAACCTCGATTATTATTTGAGAAGGTTTTTTTCGATATATTCGACGCAAAAAACGGTCGTTTACTGCGTCGTGATCCTCTGCGCCGTCCTTCTGCTGAACGCGTCCGTATACGTCATTTTCGTAAGAATCTCTATCCGCAACAAAGAAAAAGCGGAGCAGGCGATCCTCGCGCAAAAGTACCTCGGGCAGAACGCGATCATCGAGGAGGTCTCAAAGCAGCATGAAAAAGTCTCGAGGATGAGGCACGATCTGCTCAATACGCTCGGGACGGTCGACGGGCTCATCGCCTCGGGCAGAACGGACGAGGCGAGAGAGTTCATCCGATCACACACCGGTACTCTGTCAGCCGACGTAAGGGCGGTCAATACCGACAACGAGTACGTGAATTCGCTGATCAGCTATAAGTCGTCTCAAGCGAAGGAAAAGGGCGTGGAGGTATCGGTTTACGCCACGTCGAACATCGACTTTCCCGACAACGCGGACCTGTGCAATCTCATCGGCAATATGCTCGACAACGGCATCAACGCCGCGGAAAAATGCGAAAAAGAAAAAGACGTGCGTCTGGATATCGCCCGGGACGGCGACGCTTATCGCATATCCGTTCTGAACAGCGTCCCGTCGCCGGTTCTGAAAACGAATCCTCAGCTTGTGACGAGCAGCCCCGACCGGCTGTCTCACGGATACGGGATGAAGATAATCAGAGAGATCGCGGAAAAATATTACGGAACGACGGACTGCTACGATACCGACGACGGAAAGTTCTGCTGCACCGCCGTGCTGTATCCGTCAAGACCGTATTGACGGGCGGTGAGCGGAATGAAGATCAAAGTTTGCGCCGCGGTTTTCGCCCTGCTTTTCCTTCTGCCCCTGTTCTGCGGGTGCGGGAAGGAGTGGGAGCGCGCGAGGTGCCCGATCGGGGAATTCGACGTCGAGGACGTGATCGAAGAAGAAGGCGGACTCCGCGTCACGATAAAACGGAAAAGGATCAGCATTGAAGACGAGAATGCGGAACTTATCCTTATTACGAACGGTACCGACAAAGCGGTGAACTTGGATTTCGTCGGAATGTTCTACGGTGAGGACGGAACGCGGGTCAAAGCGGATCAAAAGGCCGTTAACGGTTTCCCCGCTCACTACTCGGGTTTCGTTCTCTTCAGACCGACAGTGAAATACGCGTCCTGCAAACTTATAACTACGCTTATAGAACACGAGGGGGAAACTCCGCTTCAATACGTCAGCGCGGGATATGATCTCGGCCTCGTCGTGGGTCCGACGTACGACTGGCCGCGCGGTTATAACGTGCCGATCGACGACGCTACGGTCACGGCATACAACCTCGAGTATGAAGTTTCATCATCGTCCGACAGGGCGATCCGGGTTCAGGGAATCATTATCGGGTTTGATTCGCGCGGCGACCCGTTCGTTTTCGCCAAAGACTCCTTGCGTATTTCACCGGGACGGAATTTTAGGGAATCATCCGTCTATTATTCGGACCGGATTTGGGATGACGGCGCGGAGCTGCCCGACGTTCTCCTCGGCGATCTTTACTGTATCGCGGCGTTCGATTCCGCGGAATGGGAAGACGAATACGAAGCGAGGGAGGAAGAACTGAGACGGCAGTATCTTGAGATGATAGAAAAACAAGAAACGGGAAACGATTAACGCGAAACAGGGGACGGTTCCACAGAACCGTCCCCTGTTTTCCGGCGAAGAGACGCGGACTTTTTACGCCTCGTCCTCGTACCACTGCCGCTGTGAATCGAACATCTTTTTATATTCGCCGTCCTTCGCCATCAGCTCGTCGTGCGTGCCGGTCTCGGCGATCTTTCCGTCCTTCATCATGATTATCCGGTCGGCGAGACGGACGGATCCGAGACGGTGAGTGACGATGAACGACGTCTTGTCCCGCGAGAGTTCGGCGAATCTTCCGTATATCCTCGCCTCCTCGATCGGGTCGATCGCCGCGGTGGGCTCGTCGAGGATGATGATACTGCTGTCGCGGTAGAATCCGCGCGCTATCGATACTCTCTGCGCCTGACCTCCGGAAAGGCCCACGCCGTCGTCGAACTCGCGTGACAGCATCGTTTCCAACCCGTGGGGAAGCCACTCTTCGTCGGGAGAGAAGCCCGCCATTGCGCACGCCTCCCTCAGATTATCGTCGGTACTTTCTTTCTCGTACTGACCGATGATAAGGTTCTCCTTAAGCGTCAGCGGGTAATGAGGATATCGCTGATAGACCGCCGACAGGCGGCGCGCGACGGATTCAAAGGATATCTCTTTCGTGTTCCGTCCGCAGATCCTCACGTCGCCCCCGTCCGGTCGGTAATAACCGATCAAAAGTTTGATAAGAGTCGACTTGCCGCTTCCGTTTTCGCCGACGATCGCGACGGTCTCCTTGGGTTTTACAGAGAACGATACGCCGCGGACGGCGGGCTCCTCCGTATTCGGATATGAGAACGTCACGTCGCGAACGTCGATCCCGATATCGTACGGAAGCTCGACGTCCTCGCCGTCGTTCTCCGGGAAATCGAGATATCTGACGTAGTTTTCAATAAACGGAAGATCGCGGGAAGCAGAGGCGAACGATCCGTAAAACAGATTGTGAAGTTTATCTTCAATCGTATTTACGGACGTGAAAACGGCGGCGAACTCGCCCATCGTGATCCGCCCGACGAGCAGGAAACGGAAGAGCATATAGTATACGCCCATGTTCCCCGCAAAGGTCAGCAGCCCCGCGAAGAAAAACATCCAAGTGTCTTTGTTGTTCACACGACGGTCAAGCTTCATTATCCGCGCCCATAACACGTGGAACGCGTGGAAGAAATAGCGAAATCCGCCGAGGATACGCGTCTCCTTGAAATACTTCTCCGAGGTCGCGCACTCGACGTAATGAGACGACAGACGTCTGTCAGGCGCCGCCTTGTCCTCTTTGTCGCGGTATATCTTCTTTACGAGATACTGATACAGAAGCGTCGGCAGGAAGATCATCAGAAGCGACGCCACGAGCCACGGATCCCGCTGAAACAGGTAAACGGACGTAACGGCAAAATACGGAATGTGGTACAGAACGATCTGTTTCAGGGTATTGAGCAGACTGCGCGCGGAATCGGCTCCCGCGCTCGATTTTTCGATATCGTCGAGGCGGTCGGTATCCTCGAAAAGGATCGGCGCGATCTTTGCAATCTTATCGAACCGCTGTTGCGTCTGCCTGTTTTCCGCGCGGTAAAGGAAATCCGTATCCGTCCTGTTCGCTATCTGCCCGAGAAGAGCGGAGAAAACGAACGATCCGGCGTAAACGGCGAGCCACAGAACGATATTCAGAACCGCGCCGCCTCCCGCCTCCGAAACGGCGGTGACTCCGTTGAAAATGAATTCAAGGACGTAGATCTGCGCGGCGGCGAGGATCGACTGGACCACGATGATGACGCATCCGACCGAAAAGAGCCACGGCGACGCGCCGATGATAGTCGGTATCGTTTTCTTTACGCACTTGAAGAAACCGACGCGCGGCTTCTTGTTCTTTTTGTCTTTTTTATTCTTTTTCACGAGGCGACCTCCTCTCCGGGGGAGTCCTCATACCAGCTTTTCTGCGTTTTGAACATTTCGGCGTAAATGCCGCCCCGCTTTACGAGCTCTTCGTGAGAGCCCTGCTCTGCGACGGCTCCGCCGTCTATGACGAGAATGCGGTCGGCGATCCTCGCGGCGCCGAGACGGTGCGTGATGAATACGGCGCTCTTGCCCTCCGTGACCTTCTTGAAGAGCGCGTAAACGCCGCTCTCCGCGATCGGATCGAGCGAGGCTGTCGGCTCGTCGAGGATCGACACGGGACGGTTTCCGTAAAGAGCGCGTGCGATAGCGACCCTCTGCCACTCGCCGCCCGACAGATCGACGCCGTCCTCCGCCGCTTTCCCGAGCGGCGTGTTGACACCGGAATGGAGTTTTTCAAGCGCATCGGTGAGGCCGATCTCGTTCGTCACGTGCAGGACGTCCTCGTCGCTGTCGCGGTTCACGTCGCCGAGCTTGATCGCGTCGCCGTACGGGATCTGATATTTTGCGAAATCCTGGAAAACGACGGAGAACATTCCTTTTATCTCGGAATAAGTGAAATCGCGCAGGTTCTTCCCGCCGATGAAAATGTCCCCCTCGTATTCATCGTAAAGACCGGTGAGCAGCTTCGTGATCGTCGTCTTTCCGGCTCCGTTCACGCCGACGAAGGCGCAATGTTCACCCTCGTTTATCGTAAACGAGCAGTTTTTGAGTATGTAGCGGTCGGTGCCGGGATACTTGAAGGAGACGTCCCGGAATTCGATCCTGCCGAAATTGAATCCGCTCATATCGGCGGGCGTGTCGAGCGCGCCCTCCTGCTCCTCAAGCTGAGAGAATTCCGACAGGTCGCCGAGGTTCTTCTTCGCCTGAGCCGACCATCTGACGTCCCAGGCGATACCGGAGCCGATATTCCATCTGAGGGTGGTGAGGATATTCGCAAAACCGATGAAGAAACCCGCAGACAACTCTCCGCGTCCGACGGCGAAAACGAGCGATATCATGATCGCGCCGTACATGACCCAGGAAAGCGCGGTAATGATATTTTCCCGCCTCGAATTCTTCACCTGAGTTTTCAGGTTCTTTTTGTCGATCTTGAGCTTCGCCTCGCGCCATTTTCCTATGGCGTAAGGCGCGTAACGGAACGTCGTTCTTTCCTCAAGGTAGTCTTTCACCATGACGAAGGACTTGTATCTGTCGGCGTATCTTGAGTCTTTTTCAACTTCAAAGAACGTCTCGTAATCGTCGAGACCGGATCTCACCGCCATTATGACTGTGGGGATCGCCGCCGCGATCGCGATCAGACCGCTCCACCATACCTTGGTAAATACGGTGACGATCAGCGAAACGATGAACATAACGCGCCACGCTATCCAGATAACGCGCGTCCCGCGGTCGTACATTCTGCCGCCCGGTTCGTTGCACGCGCGCCCGATGAGATCGTACGTTTTGCTGTCCTCGACGTATTTGTATTTCAGGCTCGCCTGTTTCTTGAGGAATACTTCTTTCGTCACCGTCCATATCTTTGTTCTGAGAACGTTCCGGACCGTCTGCTCGAGCGTATCGATCAGCGAAGTAGAGAAGAAAACCGCGAACATGGAAACGAGCGGCAGTATTATCGCGGACTCCGCCGCGTCGCCCCTGAGGACGGACAGCGCGGTATCGACGAAGGACGCCGTGGTAAAAAGTTTCAAATAAGGCTGAGCGTTCCATACCACGTTCGTAAAAATGAACATCGACGTCCAGAACGGCGATACTCTGAAATTGAAAATAAAGCAATCGACGAGCCGCCATTTGCCCCGTTTGAGCTCGGGCAGCTTTTTGTCTTTTTTCAAATCGTTATCTCCTTTCATCAAAAGTCGAACGCGCCGCACGGCCGGGAGAAGTCGGCAAAGACACGCGCTACACAGGACGCGCGCGCTTCGGCGGAGTTCATCTTTATTTTTACCCGCGAGGGGCGTTTTGTCAATAAAGCGTTGGTTGAGTCCTTGTATACGATCCGGGTTAGAAGGCCGAACCATTGGATAAACAAAAAAAGTGCGCAGCGTGAGCCGCGCACCGAAAAACGCACAACTCCTATTGCTGCGACACAATTTCCAAGCTATGTAAGCGTTGAAACGGAGCCTGCATTTTTACCAAAGTAAAAAGCACGCTTACAGAGCCAAATATGAAATTGTGCCGCAACCACATTATAACACGCAGCCGGCTTTTATTCAATAGCGGGATACGCGTCGGGTCAAAGAAAAAGCGCCGTACGGCGCTTTTTCAAAAATAAAAACACAGCGAAACGAGTGAAAAGCAGACTTGCCCCTCAGTTACGACCCGACAGCCGTAATGATGCCGGATTTCAGAGGGAAAGAAGGGTCGCTCTGAGTCATCGACAACAGTCTGCACGCGGCTCCCTCGGGATGATTTCTTCCTGCTTCCCACGCCTCGACGGTCTTTACCGAAACGCCCAGATATCTGGCAAATAATACTTGTGTAAGCCCCGTGCTGTTCCGGATTTTTTTGATCTCATCCGGCGTAAAGGACTCTACCGGCTCGATTGAAAGCGTAACGGTTTTTGCGTTCAGCTTTCCTTTTTCAAATTCGATCGCCTGATTCAGTCCGGTTTTGATATCGTCAAACACGCCCATTGTTTTCCTCCTTTACTTGTTTTCCTTCAACTGCTGTTCGAGCAGTTTGATAAGGTGTTTTATCTCGTTCTTTTCCGAATCGCTTAAATTGTCTTTTTCGTCTTTAGTATATGCCGTGATTAAAAAGATTTTTTCATAGATTTCAAAATCGACGTATATCACCCTGACGCTTCCGCTTTTGCCGCGGTGTTCGAATGCGAAGCGCATCTTCCGGACGCCGCCGGTTCCGCGCATAACCGCTCCGACCTGCGGGTCGGCAAGAAGTTCCTCTTGAAGACGAAGTAAATCGTTATCGTCAAGCCCCATGGCTTTCCATCTTGTTCTGAAAATCGGCAGTTCAACAAACGTCCTTGTCATATAAAGATCCTCCTTGTCGCAACATTATTATACCCTATTAAATAGGGTATGTCAACAGATTTTCAATTATTTCACGCTGACCGGACTTGGTCTATAACTAAAAATCCGAAAAAATAAAGTTTTTGTTATCAATAACACAAAAATTATTTTTTCGGAAATTTTTGTCATGCGTCTTGGCGTGAGATCGATGGAATGAATTGCGCCCTTCGGGTGCGCCCTTTCGGGCGCGTGAATTGATTTTTCGGGCGAAAAATCATGAATTGCCCGCGCCGCGGGCATGAATTGACCCCCCGCACCATTCGGCGCGGAGGGTCGTTTTAAATATCTTATTTCACGTTCGCCCGGTAAAGGAACGTGACGATCTGCGCTCTGGTGCAGAATGCGTCGGGCGAGAACTCGGTCGCGGACGTGCCGGTCGTTATCTCTTCCCCGACCGCCCAGAGGACCGCTTTGTAGAAGTAATCGTCCTCGCTCACGTCTCCGAACGGGTTGACGGGTCCCTCTTCCCCGTATTCGCCCGGGTCGGCATCCCATCCGTCGTCGAAGACGTCTTCGGGTTCACTTTCGCCTGGGCATCCCGCCGCGCGCCACAGGAACGTGACGATCTGCGCTCTCGTGCATTCCTCGTCGGGCGAGAAGGCGTCGGCCGCGGTGCCGGTGGTTATCCCCTTTTCGACCGCCCAGAGGACCGCCTTGTAGAAATAATCGTTTTCGCTCACGTCGCCGAACGGGTTGCTCTTCAGCGTCGGTTCGGGAGAACCGGCGGCGCGCCACAGGAACGTGACCGCCTGCGCTCTCGTGCACCCGTCGTCGGGCGAGAACGTGTCTGCGCCGGTCCCCGCGGTGATGCCGCCGGAGACCGCCCACGCCACGGGTCTCGCAAAATATGCGTCGGCGGGAACGTCGGAGAACGATCTCGGCGCTTTTGCCGTCGCCGTGACGGTATCGCTCGGCTGCCCGTAATTGATAGGGTCAAAATACCACGGGGAACCCTCGGGGACTTCGGTGTATCCCGACGCCCTCAGTTCGTACTTTCCTTCATCGAGTCCGAATACGACCGCTTCGGTCACGGGGCCCGCGAAGCGCGCCTCGCGCCATTCTTCCTCGCCCTCGGCGCGGTATTCGATCCGATAGCCGGAAAGACCGCACTCGGATTGATCGCGGAGCTTGACGGTCAGTTTGCCCTCGCCTTCCTCGACGCTCTCGATCACCGCTTTTTGCGGCACGATAACGAAAGTTGCGAATATGTCGGGGCTGACGGATACGCGGTCGCTGACTTGTCCGATTTTTACGGTCGCGAGGCCGCATTTTACGTTATCTTCGTAAACGAAGCTGAAGTCCTCGTCTTTGACGAGGGCCTGAACGAGGCAGTCCACGTTTTCCGCGGGGGCGATCTCCTCGCCCGTGTACTCGTATACGACGCGCTGTTCCCCCGTAGAAAAGTCCGTCTGTAGGAAGATACCCGTTATGACCGATTTATACACGTGGACGTAGAACGGGATCGTTCCGACCCCTTTCACGGTGACGTAAGCGATCGCTTCCTCTCCGTCGACGTTGTTCGCGGTGAACACGGCTCTAAGGCCGTTCGCTCCCGGAGAGAGCGTGACGACTCTGTCGCCTCCTTCCTCCAATCCCCACGAGACGTCTTCCTCTGCGAAGACGGGCACGTTGTCCTCGGTCGCGTGGAAGCCGATGCGCATGACCGAGCTTCCTCTCGTATCCGTCTTATAGTACAGGAAGGTATTGCCGTTCAAGGCCGGGATGAAGTCTTTTTCAAGCTGTCGGCAATATCCCTTTATCGGGAAATTGTCGTACGTCAGATCCTCCGAAACGGTGCCGTTGCCGAGGATGCCCAGCTCCGTCGCCATTTCATCTCTGTAGTCCTGCTCCTGCGCGTAGTCGCACCATTCGCCGTCCCTCAGGATGAAGCTTTCCCCATTGTTGATTATCCCTTTGAACGACTGGATGCCGCTGTCCTCATAGAAGGAGTACTGGAAATTGACCGCGTATTTGCCCTCGGCGCTCTTTTGAGTGACCACGATCGAATAGGGCTGATACTTCGTCAGCAGGATCCTGCCGGAGCCGTCGCCCGCGACGTCGAACAGAACGTCGAAATCCTTGAGGGATTCAAGATGATATCCCCCGTACCGGTACGTCGTCTCCATTTCGGCGACTTTCAGCCCCTCTTCCGGGGCTTTCGAGTAGCCGTCGAGCAGATATATCTCGTATTTGACGGTCATGCCGGGTTTGGAGGTAAAGCAGGATACGTCTTCAAGCTCCTCACAGTGAGACGCCGTGAAGATATTGCCCATCTTCATCTCTTCGTCGGAGAAGAAGGACAGAGCGTCGCCCACCGGCATATAGTCGTGCTGATCGGTTATGTTTACCCCCTCGTCGTTCTCTTCGACGACGTAACTGACGGGCCCGGAGGCCGTCTGATCGTAGTAGGACAGCCAAAACAGCCCCGTGTGGTTCCCGCTTTCGTCGACGATGCCCCACGTGCCCGAGCCCTCGCTCGGGAAACCGGAGCCGCCCGCTCCCCAGCTGTTCTTCACGAGCCACGCGCCGTCCGCGGGGGGCGCCTTGTCGATCGTGACCGTCGTTCCGTCTGTCAGGACCGCCTCGACGGTCCCCTGGATAAAGTTGTCGCGGGAATAACCGTCGTCCCAGCCGATGATCGTTACCGCGTGGTTGGAACCGAGGGGCATATAAGTGTAGTGAGCCCAGTTGTCGCTGATGAACTGCGCGCCGCCTTCCTGCCCCGGCATGGAGGTGTCGGCGCAGAAGTTGATTTGAACGGCGCGGCGGGCCAGGAGCTCTTCCTTGATCGCCTTCGTGGCGGCGGGATTGTAAACGTAGT
The DNA here is from genome assembly GCA_017545225.1 of Clostridia bacterium. Classification (GTDB taxonomy): domain Bacteria; phylum Bacillota; class Clostridia; order Oscillospirales; family CAG-272; genus RUG11130. The sequence goes on along the minus strand of JAFWPR010000071.1, from coordinate 5,899 downwards.
GACCGTCCTCGTCGGGGTTTGACGGATTCGGAAGGAAGCGCGCTTCTTTGACGGTGTACGACTTCATGAAGCGGTACGCCGAAGGGATCGTCCAGTCGTCGGAGGCGCTGTACGAATACTTTTTGAGTTCCCCGGACAGCCATTCGTAATTGATAACGGCACCTTTTCCGTGATATTCGAAGATCGGGTCGACGCTCTCATGCACCGGACCGATGCCCTGCGCGAGCGCGCCGGCGGAGAACACCTCGTTCCCTCCTCGGTTCATAAACTCCGTGAGTCCGTCCTCCGAGATGAAGTCGGCGATGAACTGACCCTCTCCGTTCTGTGGGTTTCCGGGTTCGTTCAGCGGAGTGGCGGAGAACCACGCGAGCTGTTTTTCGGACAGATCGAGAGTTTCGGGCGTCGCCGGCGCCCCGTCCGCACCGTCAAGACCCGCGCCGAGGATACTGCTCTCGAGCGCGGCGATCGTCGCGAAGGACCAGCAAGTCCCGAAAGGCGCCTGCGATCTCACGGGAGTCGTATAACATTTCCCGTCCACGTCGCGCAGATCGAACGACGACGGCAAAACGGGGACCTCCGGCAGTTCCACGCCGGAAGGATCGGCGTAAACGGCAGACGTTGAGAGTGCCGAGAACGTGGGAATGAGAAGACAGAGCGCAAGGATGATCGAAAGCGTTCTTTTTTTCATTGTTTGCCCGTGCGGAGCGATTCGGAGCCCCGCTTTTCCTTTCTTGTCCTTTTTTTGTTTTTTATAAAGAAACCGATCTTCTGCGTATCAATAACCGCTGTTTACGGTCTCGACCTTGATTATGTTCGTGTTTCCGGGCGTGTCGAGCGGGATACCGCCGACGATGACGACGCGGTCGCCGTCGGACACAAGGTCGATCTGCTTCGCGCAGTCGATCGCGTGACGGAACAGTCTGTCGAAATCGTCCTGATTTCGCGCGAGGACGGGATAAACGCCCCAAGAGAGCGCGAGCTGGTGGAACGTTTTGACGTTCGGCGTCGCCGCCACGATCGGCGTGGAGGGGCGGAACTTCGACATTCTTCTCGCGCTGCGGCCCGTCATCGTCAGGGCGACGATGGCGTCCGCCTTGAGATCGCGCGCCGTCGTGCACGCCGCGTCGCACACGGCGTTCGTTATGTCCTCGGAGTCCATCACGTAACTGCCCGCCGCGCTCTTCATCGAGAACGCGTCGCGCTCCGCCTGCTCGGCGACCTTAGCCATGACCTCGATCGCGCGGAGCGGATATTAGCCCACGGCGGTCTCTCCGGAGAGCATGACCGCGGACGTGCCGTCAAAGACGGCGTTCGCAACGTCGGTGATCTCCGCTCTCGTCGGAGTCGGATGACTTATCATGGACTCGAGCATCTGCGTCGCGGTGATGACCATCTTGCCGGAGCGGTAGCATTCCTTTATAAATCGTTTCTGCAGGCCGGGAAGGCGCTCGAACGGTATCTCGACGCCCATATCGCCACGGGCGACCATGATGCCGTCCGACCTCGCGAGGATCTCGCTGAAGTTGCGGACTCCCTCGCTGTTCTCGATCTTCGAGATGATCCTGATCGCGTGGCCGCCGTTGTAATCTATGAATTTTCTCATGTTCGTCACGTCCTCCGCCGAGCGGACGAAGGAAGCGGCGACGAAATCGATATCGTTTTCTATGCCGAAAAGCAGGTCGTCGCGGTCGCGGTCGGAAAGATGGGGCATGTCGAGATGGACGTTCGGAACGTTGACGCCCTTCCCCGATTTGATGACGCCGCCCGAAGTGACCGTCGTGACGATCTCATCGTCCCCGGCGGACTTGACGGTGAGTTCTATGTTTCCGTCGTCGAGAAGGATCCTCGTTCCCTCCGACACCTGCACGGGAAGACCCGCGAACGTGATCCGGGCGCCCTTCTCGTCGCCTTCGACGTCGCGCACGGTGAGAGTGAACTCCGAGCCGGTCTCAAGCGTCGCCGAGCCGCCGCGGAACGTGCCGAGGCGGATCTCCGGGCCCTTCGTGTCGAGCATTATCGCCACGGGTACGCCGAGCTTGTCCCTTGCCGCCTTGACGGCGTCGATCTTCGCCTTGTGCTCCTCGTGCGTGCCGTGGGAGAAGTTCAGACGGGCGACGTTCATGCCCGCCTTTATCATCTTCGTTATCATCTCCTCGGTGTCCGTCGCCGGCCCGAGGGTACATACTATCTTGGTTTTTAACATTTTTTGACTTATTCCTTCCGAAGCTTGTGGTAATTTGAAGAGATCTTTGCCCCATAAGCGGGGACACTATAAGTGGGGACACTATATGCGGGGATCCGTTAGCGGGGACTTTTACACAGAATAAAGCGCCGTTTGCCCCGGTCCGGGCAGCCCGGATCCGCGAAAAAACACCTGATCCTTACCGATCGTCCCCGTCAGTTCCCGGAGGAGTCGTCCGTCTCGGGGAGCTGCGTGTCAGCCGCGCTCCCGTCCGTCCTGACGATGACGCCGTTTTCAAAATATCCGTCGTAGACTCTCCCTCCCGGGAAGGTGTAAACTCCCTTTCCGTTCATGAGGTTCCCGCGGAACTCGCCTTCGTATTTCTCTCCGTTCGCCCAGTAATAGGTTCCGACGCCTTCCCTGACGTCGCCCTTGAAATCGCCGACGTAGCGGTCGCCGTTCGAGAATACGATCTCGCCCTGACCCTCGCGAGCGTCCGCGACGAACGAACCGGTGTAGACGGTGCCGTCGGAGTACGTGAATACGCCCTGCCCGTCGAGTTTGCCGTCCTTGAATGAACCGACGTATGAGGAGCCGTCTGCGCACGTCAGCGTTCCCGTTCCGTTTTCCTTTCCGTCCTTGAACGCGCCCTCGTACACGTCGCCGCCGGAGTAGACGTACTTACCGGCTCCTTCGAACACGTCGTTCTGGAACCAGCCCGTGTAGACGTCGCCGTTCTTGTGGGTGAGCGTTCCCTCGCCGTTTTTGAGCATATCCTTGAGGGTCCCCTCGTACACGTCGCCGTTCGAGTATTCGAGCCGTCCCGTCGACGCGTCGTATTTCGCCGTCATCCCGTTCGAGTAGCGGATCACACCGCGCGCCGGCGCGCCCTCTTTGTCGACGATCCCGAAGAATTTTACGGTCAGACCGCTGCCCGCCGTCGAGGACACGTATCTGATCCCGACGAAATACAGGACCGCCGCGGCGGCCGCCAGAAGGATCACAGCGACAATGACGATCCTGAGCATTATCGAACCGAACGATCTTCTCGGTTTTGCGTAAGGTTTTCCGGTCATAACGTTATCCCGCCTTTCATTTGAACAGTGACAGTATCCACGGCAGCGCCAGGACCGCGCCCTCGGTCGCCGCGGCGAGAAGGACCATTCCGACGATCCATCCGACCGGAGAGCCCTTTTTCACGTATCTTATCTCGGCGCCCGCCGCCTTTTCCTCGGGGATATAGTACCGCTTTTCGCCGCCCGCGGTTCCTTCGGAGAGCTCCGTCGCCGCGACCGTCTTGCGGAGCGTCGATTTGTCGCGCAGGGCGAGGCGGCCGAAGCCGGACTTCCCGCCTATATCCTCGGCGTTCGCCGCGGTATCCCGCGAGAGGGCCTCCCTGTCGAGAAGCCGCTTCACGATCTTTTTGTTTGTAAGACTCACGAAGAAAGCGATAAAAGAGGCGAGTACGAGACCGTATCCGATCCCGCGAATGGCGATCGTCAGAAGAGACGCCGATCTGAAATATCCAATTATATCCATTTCTGCCATTAATCCTCCACAGGCGGCCTCCCGCAGATCGCGGTGAGGAGAGTGTCAAGGTCCTCGGCGTCCGAGTAATCGAGCGACACCGTTCTTCTGCCGGGTTTCTGCGAGATCCGGCACCTTCTGCCGAGGATCTCCGTCACGCGCCTCTCGAGATCGCCGACGTAGTCGACGCCCGGGACGTGTATTTTCGTCGCCGTGGAGATCTTCTCGGAGTTGTTTTCTTTCCTGACCGCCGCTTCCGCGTCGCGGACGCTCATATTTCGCAGCGAGATCCTCTCCGCGAGCGGCAGGATCCTCTTTTTGTCCCGCAGACCGAGCAGCGCTCTGCCGTGGCCCGCCGAGAGTTTTTTGTCGGCGACCATTTCGAGCACCTCGTCGGGCAGATCGAGCAGACGCAGCGAGTTTGCGACCGCGCTGCGGGATTTTCCGATCCCGGCGGCTATCTGCTCCTGCGTCAGATCGTATTTTCTCATCAGTTCGCTGTATCCGCGCGCTTCCTCGCACGGATTGAGGTCTTCGCGCTGAAGATTCTCTATCATCGCGATCTTCGACGCGGTGAATTCGTCGATCTCCATGATTATCGCCGGGATCTCGGAGAGACCCGCCATTTTCGACGCTCTCCATCGTCTCTCTCCCGCGATTATGGAGTACGTTCCCTCCGCCGTTTCCCTGACGAGTATCGGCTGGAGCACGCCGTTCGCGGCGATCGACTCCGCGAGTCCGGTCAGCGCCTCCTTGTCGAACGATTTTCTCGGCTGATCTTTTCTCGGTTCTATGTCAGATATTCTCAGCTTGGTCGCCGCCTCGGAGTTCTGCTCTATCGAATTGTCGCTGAAGATCGCGTCAAGCCCTCTTCCGAGCCCTCTGTTCTTAGCCATAGAGCGGTTCCTTTCTTTTTTTCTTTATCTCTTAATTTATTATTTTCTTTATTATTTATTTCTTGTTGTCGATTTACCGCGTGCGGTTTTGCCGCATTCGGTAAAACCGAATGCGAGAAATCGCAACACGGTGAAGTGCGGCGCCGCCCGTCAGACGGGACACCTCTTCATCAGCTCCTCCGCGGCTTCCATATACGCGCGCGCGCCTTTGGAGTACCGGTCGTGGTGGTTGATCGGCGTCCCGAAGCCCGGGGCTTCCGAGACCGTCACGTTTCGCGGTATTATGACAGAAAACAGTTTGTCGGAGTAATATTTCTTTATCTCCGCCAACACCTGCGCCGAGAGATTCAGCCGTCCGTTATACATCGTTATAAGGATCCCGGCGACCGTGAGGCGCGGATTGTACAGTTGTTTTACCTTTTTTATTGAGAGCATCAGCTGCGTCAATCCCTCGAGCGCGTAGTATTCGCACTGCATCGGTATCACGACCGAATCGGCGGCGGTCAGCGCGTTCACGGTGAGCATCCCGAGAGACGGCGGGCAGTCGATCATAACGTAATCGAACCCCGAGACTTTCGCAATATAATCGGCGAGTCTTCTTTCGCGCCTGTCCTCGGAGATCAGCTCGAATTCCGCGCCTGCGAGTTCGATCGTAGCGGGAACGACCGAAAGGCGGTCGAATTTAGTCCTGACGACGCACGTTTCGGGCCCTTCGCCGTCTGTCAGGGCGTTGTACGTCGTGTGTCGAAGCGTTTTTTTGTTGATACCGAGTCCGCTTGTCGTGTTTCCCTGCGGGTCGCAGTCGATCATAAGAACGCTTTTCCCGAGTTCCGCGACCGACGATGCGAGACTCACCGCAGAAGTCGTTTTGCCCACTCCGCCCTTCTGGTTGGCGAACGCGATGACGTACGGAGTTCCGTTCATCTGGCGTCAAATCCTTTCTTTTCCCCCGCGAGGCGCTCGATCGGCGCAAATAAGCGGAGTTTTTCTTCTTTTTAGTTTATTTTACCACCATTCGCGCGTTCGTTCAACGGGTTGGCGAAAAGTTTACCTCTTTTTAATATTAAATACGGCGAAAAACCCCCGGCGCGTTTCGCCGGGGGCGGGAAAAACGAAAATGTTTCACGTGAAACAATTACTTTGAGGCGTTCCTGACCGTGATCGTGATCACGACTCCCCCGTCCGTCCGGACGCGCGAGGAAGAGACGTCGAATCCGCACGATCTGACGGACTCGACCGCGTGATCGATCGAGTTATAGAAGATCCTCATGTCGCGAAGAAGAAGGCGCCGCTT
>JAFWPR010000070.1 GCA_017545225.1 Clostridia bacterium | reverse complement strand
TTTGAGTCCGTCACGTCTGCCAATTCCATCACACCGGCGCGGCACGGGAAACATTCTAACACATTTCCCGTGCGTTGTCAACTTTACGCTTTGCGCACGAAACAGGACAGTTTTGCGAGCAGTATCGCCAGCGCGGCGGCAGCGGCGGCGTACGCCGCGGTAAGCGGCAGGAAAAGCGCGTCGTGCGTTGCGGACAGATAATAGAAAACGGGCGTCAGCACGTGGAACGCTCTCATCGTGTCCATCCCCATGAAGATCGGGCTCAGCGCGAGCAGCGCGATCGTCAGGATCGGCGTCGCGACGCTCAGCCGCTCCGACTTCCCGCAGATCACGCGGACGAGGGAGCAGAAAGCGCTCGCGGATGCGCACAAAAGCAGAGAATTCAGTATCTCGCGGAGCGGATCGGTGAGGACGCCCGCCACGGCGAGCGATATGAGGGAAACGGCGGCAACGGGGAGCACCCCGGTCAGCTGATAACCCGCGGCGAGGACGATCCTTCTCACTCCGCGGAAGCGTCCGAACGCGCCCGTCTCGACGTCACGGAGCCAGTACACGCCCGTGGCGAGCCCGCCGAGAACGGTCATGACCGCGAGGATCCCGCGCATCGGCGAGAGCAGATACCCGATATCCTTGTCGGCGGTATCGCCGCCGTCAAGATACGCGTATTTGAATATATCCTCGTGCCGGAAAGCCCCGTCGAAAACCGTGTTCAGGCCTTCCTCGTCGGGGATCTCCTCCTCGTCGAAATCACGCCTGACGACCGCCTTCATCGTCTCGCGGAGCAGTACCGGCGAGACCGCCGCGGTCAGCTTTTCGCGCGCGACGAGCAGCGCCGCGCTGTCCTGTCTGACGTATACGCTGACGGCAGGTCCGTCTCCGTCTTTCCCGTTTGCGTAGGCGGAGATCTTACCGAAAAATCCCTTCTCGAGGATCCACGCCTCGTCGGCGGAGCCGTATTTCACGAGGTTTATCGCTTCGTCCCGCGTCCCGACCTCCCGGAACGTAATAAACGAACGGTCCGCGAGCAGTTTGTCCGTGATCTCGGCGACGATCGCGTCCTCCGGCTCCTCGGCGAAGAGGACGACCTCGATCGCGCCTTCCGCGCGCGAAGAGATCAGCGAGATCACGAGAACGAGCAGCGGGACCGACAAAAGAACGAGAATGAATCCGACCTTTCTGAACAGCCGTTTTTCAAGGAGGAAAAACCAGAGCAGATATCTTTTTATCTTTTTCATGCCGCGCCTCCCGAATCTTTCACGATCTTGGATCTGCGCGACAGGAACGCCAGAGACAGGAACAAAACCGCGTAACCCGCGAGGATCAGAGCGGCTTGACCCGACCCCTCTCCCGAGGGATCGAACCCGGCGAAATACGACCGGACCGCGCCGGTCGGAAGCCAGACGGAGGCGCGCTGGACAGACTCAGGGAAGAACCCGGAGGGGAACAGACACCCCGTAATATACCCGAGTCCGACGGCGGTGAGGAACTGCGCGATAACGCCGTCGACGACGCCGGATGTGATCTCATAGATGAAGAACTGCATCGCGGATATCGTCGCGAGAGGCAGAGTAAGTCCCGCCGCGAACCGGGCGACGGGGAAGTCCCCGACGTTCCACTTTCCGGCGATCGCCAAAGCGAGAACGACGACTCCTCCGAGCAGGAAGACCGTCACCGTCATAAAGACGTAATACGCGCCCCATTCGCCCGCCGTCTGCGCCGCGGCGCCCACGCCGCGCGCGCGGAGCGATCTGTACAGCGGGATATCCTTCTTCGACGCGACGGAGCAGCAGCAGATCCCCCACAGGGAGAGGAACGCCGTGAGGACGCCGAAAACGATTGACTCCTCCTCCGTGCGCGCCCCCGCGAAGCCCGTTTCTTCGACGTCGAACAACTCGCCGCGGTTGACTATAGAGAGCACGATCCGCTTGACTGCGTCTTCGGCTTTTTCAAGCGTTTCGTCCACCGTGAGACCCGTGCTCATCGCGACGTCCTCGTATCCGTACGTCGCTTTCTGCGCGTCGACGACAAGCGTCGACACGGCTTTTATCAGCTCGGACGCCAGCTGCGTCCCGAACGAGACCGAGCCGCTCGCCGTAACGTATTTTATCTCGCCGACTTCGCCGTGCCGCGCCTTTGTCATGAATCCTTCGGGCATGTAAAGGTACGCGGCGAGCTCGCCCGAGCGCATTTTCGCCTTCGCTTCGTCCTCGCTCATCAGGATGAAATCCGCGGAGAACTTCGTCATGTCGAAATCCTTGATCGCCGCTACCGCGATCTTGAGATACGAATCGTCGAGATCCCCCGTGAGGGCAATCTTTACGATCTTTTTGTCTTCCGCTTCGACGCTTTTGCTGACCGATTTCGCGAGATAGAACCCGAGAACGAGCGTCAGCGCCAGAGTAAGCGCCGCGATGACGGGGAAGAGCCGGAAATACCGTTTCGCGGTCAGTCCCGCGTATACGGCGGCGGTCCTGCGCGGCGTCGTCATAGGCTCATCACCAGCCTTTTCACGTCGCCGTCGTAGTCGTACGGGGTGAGGACCCCGTCCTTCATTATGAACCATCTGTCGCAGACGGCGATCTCCGACTCGTCGTGCGAGGTCAGAACGGCGATCCCGCCGTTTTTGCGGTGCGCGTCGATGAAATCGAGGATAGACGTTTTGCAGGAGAGGTCGAGCGCCGCGCACGGCTCGTCGAGCAGGAGCACCGGCGGCCGCGCCGAAACGCAGCACGCGATCGACAGACGCTTTTTCATACCGCCCGACAGCTTCGACACCTGTTTTTTCAAAAACGTTCCGACGCCGAGCATCTTGAGGACTCCGTCCTCAAGCTCGCGCTCGAGCGCCTCTTTGCCCCAGCTCAGACGAAGATTGTCCCGCGCGGTGAGCTCCTCGAGAAGCGTCGTCCCCTGAGGCACGTACCCGGTCGCCTCGCGCAGCTTTTTCGCGGACGCGAAAAGGTCCTCGCCGTCGAGCGTCATCGACCCGCCTCCGCGTTCGAGCACGCCCGCCATGACGGACAGGAGCGTCGACTTGCCGCACCCGTTCTCTCCGAGGATGCCGATCACCTCGCCGCCCTGCGCCGAGAACGTGATATCGGACAGCACTTCGCGACGTCCGAACGACTTTTTTATGTTTTTGACTTCAAGTTTCATACGGGTCACCCGCCGACATTTATTTTCGAGAACAGTATATCAAATCCCCCGCGGTTTGTAAACCCGGAGAGTTTACCTTCTTGCTATCCCGCAAAATATACTGTATAATATTAAAAAGTACGTATTTTCCCCACAAAACGATCCTCAAGGGGCAAAAGAAGATGGAAATGAAGAGAAAAGTCCGCGTTTGGGAGCAGAAGGTCGTCTTTCCGACGTACCGCGCGGGCGAACCCGACAGAAACCCGCTTTTTCTCGAAAAGCGCGTATATCAGGGGAGCAGCGGCCGCGTTTACCCGCATCCGGTGACCGACAGGATCTCGGACGCGGCGGAACGCGTGTCCTATCGTGCGCTTTTTCTCGAAAACGACTATATAAAAGTGATGATCCTGCCGTCCCTCGGCGGGCGCGTCGCGCGCGCCTTCGACAAGATCAAAAACTACGATTTCATATACTACAACCGCGTTATCAAGCCCGCGCTCGTCGGGCTCGCCGGCCCGTGGATCTCGGGCGGGATCGAGTTCAACTGGCCTCAGCACCACCGTCCCTCCACGTTCGATGAGGTAAACTGGACGATCAGCGAGGGAGAGGACGGCTCGGCGACCGTGACCGTCTCCGAGATCGAAAACATGTTCCACACGAAGGGCGAGACGGAGTTCACGCTCTATCCCGACTGCGCGTATATCGAGCTGAAAAACCATATCTTCAACCGCACTCCCGTCCGTCAGACGTTCCTCTGGTGGGCGAATCCCGCCGTCGCGGTGAACGAGAATTACAGGAGTATTTTCCCGCCGGACGTCACCGCCGTCATGGATCACGGCAAGCGGGACGTGTCGACGTTCCCCATTGCGACCGGCACTTATTATAAAGTCGACTACTCGCGCGGGGTGGATATCTCGCGCTACGTCAATCTCCCCGTTCCAACCTCGTACATGGCGGCGAAGAGCGATTTCGACTTCGTCGGCGGCTACGACGAGGGAGTCGGCGCGGGTCTGCTTCACGTTGCGGATCACCACGTCTCCCCCGGCAAAAAGCAGTGGACGTGGGGATGCGGCGATTTCGGTCGCGCGTGGGACCGCAATCTCACCGACTCGGACGGTCCGTACTTTGAGCTGATGACCGGCTGTTTCACCGACAACCAGCCCGATTTCTCGTTTATCGAGCCGTTCGAGACGCGCGATTTCACTCAGTATTTCATGCCTTACCACGACCTCGGGACGGTCCACAACGCCACGCGCGATATCGCGATCCGCCTCGACGTCGACGACAAAATAACGCTCAGCGCGTACTGCTCCGGTCCGTCCGGCGAGTACGACGTCACGGTCAACGGCAGAAAAGCCGGAACGGTCGAACTCAAGACGGGCGAAACGACCGTTTTCACCCGCTCCTCGGGCGGCAAGACGTTCTCCGAGGTCCGCGTCGCGCTCGTCCGCGACGGCAAAGAGGCGATCTCCTTCGACGGCGGCGTCCGCGGTCAGCCGATCCCTTCGCCCGCCGAGCCCGCGCCGCTTCCCGCCGACTGCGAGACTGTCGAGGACCTTTACCTCTACGGCATGCACGTCGAGCAGTACCGTCACGCCACGCGCAGGGCGGAGGACTACTATTTAGAGGGGCTGCGCCGCGAGCCCGCGAACATGACGCTAAACGGCGCGTACGCCGATCTTCTGCTCAAAAAGGGCTTTTTCAACGAAGCAAAAACTCATTACGAAGCGGCGATCGCGAAGGCGACCCGCTCGAATCCTAATCCCCCGACGGGGCGGTATCACTACGGTCTCGGCGTTGCGCTGTTTTATCTCGGCGACGGGAAGGGCGCGTTCGACGCTTTTTACAAAGCGACTTGGAACGCCGACTCTGCCGGTCCCGCGTACTATTTCCTCGCCGCCCTCGCTTCGCGCGCGGGCAGGTGCGAGCAGGCGAAGGAATTCGCCCGCGAAGCGCTCGTTTTCAACGGCCGCAATTTCGCCGCGAACAATCTGCTGGCGCAGCTCGAGGGGCGCGCGCCGTCCCTTGACGGCGACCGCCTCGATATCCTCGGCCTGTACCTGAACGGAGAGAATATCAAACGCCACGTCGTAAACCCGAATATGCTGATCGACCTGGCGGTCGAGCTCGCGGTTCCGGGCTTTTACGAGGAGGCTCTGAAGCTTCTTAAATACGACGACAGCGGCTTCCCGCTGACCGACTATTACAGGGCGTATTTCACCGAAAAACTCGGTCGCGACCCCGGACGCCTCCTTCGCCGCGCCGCGGCGGCGGACCCGTATCTCTGCTTCCCGAACCGCCTTACCGACATCGCCGTCCTCTCGTTCGCGGAGGCGGAGAATCCGTCGGATTTCAAGGCGCCGTACTATCTCGGCTGTCTTTACTACGACAGGGAGCGTCACGCGGACGCGAAACGCGAGTTCGAGGAGTCGATCTCGCGCGGAGCGGATTTCGCGACGCCTTACCGCAACCTCGCGCTTCTGCGCTTTAATAACTTCGGCGACAAAAAGGGAGCGAAACGCGCCCTCGATATGGCGTTCTCGCTCGGCAAGACGGACGCGCGCGTCCTGCTCGAAGCGGACCTGCTTCGCCGCCGCCTTCTCGCCCCGCCTAAGAGCCGCCGCCGGCTTCTCGAACAGAACGCCGAAACGGTGAAGAAGCGCGACGATCTCTTTCTTGAATATATCACGCTGCTTAATCTGACCGGCGACAGCGAAAAGGCGCTGAAGCTCGTCACGGGCCGCCGCTTCCACCCGTGGGAGGGCGGAGAGGGCAAGGTGCCCGAGCAGTATATCTTCTCGAATATCGCAGTCGCCCTGAAGACGGGCGACACCGCGCCGCTTTACGCGTCGTTCGATTATCCCGAATCGCTCGGCGAGGGCAAACTCTACGGCGCGCAGGAAAACAGGCAGAACTTTATCCTCGGAGTGATGCTCGAAGCGGAAGGAAAGAGCGCGGAAGCGAAAGAGCGTTTCAAACTCGCCTCCGACGGCATTTCCGAGCCCGCCTCGGCGATCTACTATAACGATCAGCCGCCGGAATCGATCTTTTATCAGGGGATGGCGCGCCTCGCGCTCGGCGACAAAAAGGGAGCCGCGGCGCGGTTCGACAAGCTTATCAAATTCGCCGACCTTCATATGGACGATACGGTGACGCCCGACTATTTCGCCGTTTCGCTGCCCGATCTGCTCGTCCTCGACGACGATCTGTCGCGCAGGAACCGCATACACTGCATATTCATGAAAGCGCTCGGACTGTACGGCAAGGGAGAAAAGGACGCCTCGCGCGCCCTCTTCGACGAAGCGCTCGCGGCGGATCCCGGGGCGTTCGCGCCCGCGTCAAGCTACGAGCTTCTCTTCGACCTTCTTCCCGCGTATCTCGAAAAACACGGGAAATAAATATAAGGGGAACAAAATGGACACAAAACGGCTTCACTTCGACGAAACCATCGAATTCTGGGACGACGGTCTTCCGCTCGGCAACGGAGACATGGGGTGCCTTATCTGGAACTCCCCGGACAAGCTTCGCTTCTCGCTCGACAAGGGCGGGATCTGGGACTGCTCCGACTCCCCCGAGGACCAGGAGGGCTTCACTTGGGCGAACCTGAAAAAACTCGTCGCCGAGGGCAATCGCGACGAGGTCGCCCGCATCTTTGAGGACTGCTACGGCAGAACGACTCCGACGAAGCTCCCCGCCGGGAAGATCATCCTCGATCTCGGCGTAAAGGGCAACGCCGTATCCGACCTCGACTATATCACCGCCGAGGCGAAAGTCGAAGCGGAGGGCGTTTACCTTCGCGCGTTCCTTCACGCGGAAGCGCCGTACGGTCTTATCGAGATCGACAAAACGGGGATCGGCGTGAAAATCGAGAATCCCGAATTCGGCAAGCCCGGCGATCCGCCGAGCCCCCCCGGAGAGGACTCCGACTCCGTCAAGAATCTGCACTATCCTCCCGCCCGCTTCGTAAAGGAAGAGCGCGACGGGATCCTGTACGAATATTTCATCCAGCAGACGAACGACCGCTTTTACGGGATCATCACCGCCCGCAAAGAGGAGGACGGCAAAACGCTGCTCGCCTTCACCGTCGCGGACGGCAAGGAAGAGGACTTCCTCGACGGCGCGCTTTTCGCCGTCGGCGAGGCGGTCGTCGAGGGATACGACGAGTCCGTCGTCTCCCACCGCGACTGGTGGCGCAAATACTGGGACAAGAGCTCGATTTCGATCCCCGATCCCGAGCTCGAACGCCAGTGGTATTTCAACAACTACCTCCTTGCCGGATGCTCGCGCAAGGGCTGCTACCCGATGCCGCTTCAGGGCGTCTGGACTGCCGACAACGGTCTGCTCCCGCCGTGGAAAGGCGACTATCACTCCGACCTCAACACGCAGATGAGCTACACGAGCTACCTCAAGGCGAACCGCCTCGAGCAGGGCGAGTGCTTCATCGACTATCTTCTCGACCTTTCCGACGTAGGCAGGAAATTCGCCCGCAATTTCTATGACTGTAAAGGCCTCTGCCTGCCGTCGATCATGGATATCGAGGGCCACGCTCTCGGCGGGTGGGTCCAGTATTCATACGCTCCCGCAAATCAGTTCTGGCTCTGCCAGATCATGGCGAGATATTTCTACTTCACGCGCGACCCGGTCTATTTCGACCGTATTTATCCGTTCATGAAAGAGTGCGGCGAGTTCCTGCTCGACATCCTCGAGGAGAAGGACGGCGTTCTGAAACTGCCGCTTTCGTCCTCGCCCGAGCTTCACGACAATCTCCCCGAGGCGTGGGTCACGCCGAACTCGAACTACGATCAGGCGCTGATGCGCAACTTCGCCGAGGATATGATCCGTCTTTCCGCCGTCGCCGACGACGAGGACGAACGCGAAAAGTGGGAAGACGCGCTCGCGCATCTCGAGCCCGTCGCGATCGACGAGCGTGGCGTGTTCATGATCAGCCCCGACGAGAAAACGGCCGAATCGCACCGCCACCACTCCCACTGCATGAGCATATACCCGCTCAAGACGGTCCTCTACGATACCGAAGAACACCGGCGCGTCATCGACGCCACCGTCCGCGACATCGAGAACAACGGGACGGCGTGGTGGGTCGGCTATTCCGTCGTCTGGATGGCGGAATTCTACGTCGCGCAGGGCAGGGGAGACGACGCGGCGCGGCTCCTCAGAAGCTTCTTCTCCGACAACTGCACGAAGAACGGCTTCCACGCCAACGGCGACTATATGCTTCGCTCCGACTATCACTGGAAATACCGCCTGTTCACGCTCGAGGGCAACTTCATCGCGACGGACGCGATCCAGGATATGCTGATGTTCAGCGAGTGGGGCAGACTGCGCCTCTTCCCGGCGATCCCGTCGGGCTGGCGCGACGCCTCGTTTGAATCCTTCCGCGGCTTCGGCGGTATCCTCGTCGACGCCGAGATGAAGGACGGCGTGATAGTGAGCGTTACGGTCCGTGCGACCTCGCCCGTTGAGGTCACGGTCGAAAACGACCTGTCTCACCTAACCGCGACCGTCCCGATAGTCGACGGCGTCCTCACCCTCGCCGAGGGCGAGACGGCGGAATTCACGATATAACTCCCCCGATTCTTATTATGAAGTGGGCGTTCCGCTGTATCGCTCCGCTTTCAGATCCTTCGATTTCGCTCACTTCGTTCGCTTCACTCAGGATGACAGCGTCAATATTCAGTGTCATCCTGAGCGAAGGTCGAAGACCGAAGCCGAAGGATCTTTGTTTCATGGTACTGAAAAAACCGGTTTTTCGCTTTTTTCAAAAAACATAAGGATTTTCCCCTTTCCCGATTGTATAAAGAACAGAGGCAGTCAGACGTGACCGCCCGGAGGGAGGAACAAAATGGAAAACGGCGCTCGCAACTGCAGCCGTTTCCTTGAAGGAGACGAACACGCGCTTGACGAGATTCTGAACGGCACGTTTTACGGTCTTGTATTTTTCATCAACCGTTACGTCCGCGACGTTCACGCCGCGGAGGATATCGCGATGGACGCAGTCGCGGAACTTTTCGCGAGACCCGGTCGGCTTCGCGAAGGCGTTTCTTTGAAGACCTATCTTTTCACGATGGGTCGCAGCCGAGCGCTCAACTATATCAATCGGCGTGGGAAGATCGTCTTTGAGGAACTGCCGGAGGACGGAGGACCTGCCGACGTCGACGCGGATCTGGAGGAAAAGGTTCTCTCGGACGAGAAAAGGCGCGCCGTGAACGAAGCGGTGAGAGATCTTCCTCCCGATTTGCGCGACGCGGTATGGCTCGTCTATTTCGAGGAAATGTCCTACAAGGAAGCGGCGGCGGTGATGAAGAAAAAAGAAAAGCAGATCGACAATCTGATCTTTCGTGCGAAACGGGAACTCCGCGTAAAACTCGGCGAGAAAGGAGTTTTTTCTGAGTGAGAGAAATTGAAGATTACAAAACCGAAATAATTAAAAGAACCGAAACGATTAAGAACTCAAGACGATCGAAAGTGAGGATCGGCTTGTCGGTCCTCACGGTGCTGATAGTCGCGGTGATCGCAATACCGCTCGTTCTGACGCCCGCCTTGAAAACGAAGGCGGCGACGGTCGACCTTATGGAAGGGATCGAACCCGCGAAAGGTTACCCGCGTTCCGTTACGGGAGAAGTGGCTGACGCCGCGGCTGATTTTTCACTCCGCCTGATCGGAGAACGTCTCGGAACTGGCGAAAACGTCGTTATGTCGCCCGTTTCCGCTATGTGTACGCTTTCGATGCTCGCATGTGGCGAGGCGGGTGAAACGCTTGAACAGACGGAGCGCGTTCTCGGTATGAAAACTGATGATCTGAACGAGTTTTTCTTCTCGTTTTTTCATCTGCGTGATAAGACGTTCTCAGCTGCAAACTCGCTCTGGATTTTGAGCGGCTTCAACGTGAACGATGTTTTTTTGCAAAAAAATGCCGACTTCTACCGCGCTGACGCGTTCTCAGCGCCGTTTGACGACTCGACTGTCCGCGATATGAACGCGTGGGTCAGGGATAAGACGGACGGGATGATCCCCTCCCTCATCGACGGCTTTGAGGGAGGCGAGGTACTGACGGTTCTGAACGCTCTGTCGTTCGACGCAAAATGGCGCGATCCCTACGAGGCGAACTTCGTTGAAGAGGGCGTATTCACGTGCGCAGACGGGACAGAACAGACCGTCGAGTTTATGAGCGGTGAGGAAACGTCATATATCACGGACGGCTCCGCTGTCGGTTTTATCAAAGCGTTCGAATCGGGATGCAAATACGAATTCGCGGCGATCCTTCCTCCCGTGGGGACTGCTCCCGCCGAGTACCTTTCCGGACTCGACGGCGAGTCTCTGAGAGCGATGCTGAACGGTGCGGAAGCGGTTCAGGTTGTAACGTCGATCCCGAAGTTCTCCGTCGAGTATGGCACGGAACTGTCGGACGCTCTCGCCGATCTTGGAATGAAAGACGCTTTCACACCCGGCGAAGCGGACTTTTCCGGTCTCGCCGAAGGACGCGGCGACCTCTATCTCGGCAGAGTCGTTCATAAAGCGACAATTACCGTGAACGAAAGCGGCGTCAGAGCGGCGGCGGGAACGGCGGCGGAACTTAATAAATTGAACGGCTCCTGGCCGAACCCCCTTGAAGTCCGCCTCGACAGGCCGTTCATATTCCTAATAGTCGAAAAAGAAACCCGGATCCCGATCTTCATCGGCGTTGTGAACAGCGTGGAGTAACTCACCGCCACCGTCCCGATAAAGGACGGCGTCCTCACCCTCGCCGAGGGCGAGACGGCAGAGTTCACTTTGGAATAATTCGGGCACGAGTCCCGTAGGGAGGCATCCCTCTCTTTGCCGGAACGGCAAAGAGGTATGCCATCCGTCTATAAAATGCAGCAAACTAAACCGGGCTGACGTTCGCCGTCAGCCCTGTTTATTTATCTTCCGCACAATTGTCTGTTTTCAACTTTAAATTGTCTGTTTTTAATTTTTACACAAAAACGCTTGACTGGCGAAAAGCACGTCGATTATAGTAAAAGCGGGAAAAAAGGACGGTGATTATATGATTCCGCAAACGGTCGGGAGAGAATATGACGCGGGCCGCGTCGTACCGATAGAGTTCAGACGGAACGACGATCTTTCCGATATCGAAATAAAGGACAGATGCTTCCTTATGATCCTCGTCAAAAAAGGACGGGCGACGTTCAGCGCGTACGGGTGCCGGGCGGAAGCCGCCGCGCCGTGCCTTGTCTGCTTCGACGAGACCGAGGATCCCGTTCTCGTCTGCAAAAAGGGACTGAAGTGCGATTCCGTATATTTCGATCCCACCTTCCTCAATCGGAATATGACTTTCGGAACCGTTCGCGGCGAAGGATACGCCGATATCGCCGAAAGACACGATATGTTCCTGATGAAGCCGTTTACCGATCACGAGCGGTTCGTCTATCCGCTTTTGGGCGAGCAGACGGAGAGCGTGAGAGTCATTTTCGATAATCTGAGAGCCGAACTCGAGGATCAGCGCGACTGGTACTGGTCATGCCGGAGCAGATCGTACTTTATGGAGGCGCTTCTCATCCTCGAACGAATCAACGGATTATTCGACGACGTACCCGGGACGCTCCGAACGGTCGTGAACGGTCGGCTGAGGCGCGCGGTTTTATATATCGAGAGCCTCTATCGTGAGGACGTGACGCTTTCCGATATCTCCTCGGCGGCGCAGCTGAACGTGAATTCTCTGAACCTGCTTTTCAGGGAAGAACTCGGCGTCACCCCGATGAATTATCTTCTCAATTACCGGATCGCCGCGGCGAAAAAGAAACTCGAGTTCACCGATCTCCCGGTCGGCGAGATCGCGGTACTGACCGGGTTCAAAACGGCGTCCCACTTCTGCCGCAAGTTCGGTGAGGCGACGGGGATGACGCCGAAAGAGTTCAGAAAACGCGCGGTCGAAGAGAGAAAGCGGGCGTTCGCGGAAACAAAGTGATTCGGATTTATATGATATTGAAAAAGGAGAAATCGATCATGAAAAAACAAACCGGACTCAGAGTAACGGTGTTCATTCACGCACTGGCTGTCGTTCTGCTTCAGTTCATACCGAACGCGATCATCACGGCGTCCGCCGTTAACGGGGGCAAAATGGTTTATTCCGCTTATTCTTTCATTTACGATTTCGGTCATTTGTGGGGTTCGGGGACGCTTTGGTATCCCGCTTTCACCGTTTTATCGTTCGCAACGCTCTGTTTCGCCGTTTTCCTTTTGATCCGGGGACGCGAATGGAGCAAGATCGCCGTTCTTATATCAGGCGTTCTGTCAATCCTGCTTTTGATTATCCCGACCGTTATAATGTTAACGGATCCGAACCGGATTTCAATCGTACAGATCGCGATTATCGCTCTGCTGATTTCCGAAATGATTTTTACCGCCGTATCGGTCAAGTGGCGAGCATAATAAAAGCCGGGCTGAGTTTATCTCAGCCCGATATTTTTATCCGTACGTTTTTATTATCTCTTCCGCGACCTGCCGTTTAGGCACGCAGCGGTCCATCGCCTGTTTTTCCACGTACCTGTGCGCGTCCGGCTCCGTCATCTTCAGTTCGCTGATGAGCAGCCACTTCGCGCGGTTGACGAGGCGGATCTCGTTCATCTTCTCCTCGAACGAGAGGACTTTTTTCTCAGTCGCCCTTATCCTCTCTCTCGCGCTCGAGAGGAATCCGAGGGCGAGCGTCACGGTCGGCCGCGACAGCGGCTTCGGGACCAGAAAGACGCCCGCGCCGGTGACGATATCGGCGACCTCGTCGTACCGTTCCGACCTGACCATGATGAGAACGACCGTGTTCTTCGCGCTCCCCGCGTCGACGGAAAACCGCACTCCGTCCTCGTCCGGGAGAGGCGCGTTTATGAGGACGAGATCGTATTCGCGCTCGGCGAGCGCGCGCTTCGCGGCGCTGACGTTGCCGACCGTGTTGACCGGAGAATACTTCGCGGCGGGGAGCATATCGTAGAGGACGCCGTTCAGTTTATCCGACGATGAAACGAGCAGGACGCTGTACACCCGCTCCATGAGACTCATATCGCTCCCCTCCTTTCAGTCCGGAATTAAAAGGTAAAAATTACTCGCAGAAGATCCTGATGATCTGCTCGGGCAGGACGCCCCTTATGAATTCGCTCTTTGTAGCGGCGCGCTTCGCCGCGGCGAGGTCGCCCGGCAGTTTTTTGTACCGGTCGAGCACTTCCGCGCCCGCGTGGAACAGATTGAAATCGGCGGGCTCGGGAAGAGTGAGGCCCCGCTTTATGCCGTCGAGTCCCGCCCTGATCATGAGCGCGAACGCGAGATACGGGTTTGCCCCGGGATCGGGCGAGCGGAGTTCCGCGCGCCTGTACTCGCCGACCGCGGCGGGGATGCGGACGAGCTGAGAGCGGTTTTCGTGCGACCACGAAACGTACCCCGGCGCTTTCATCACGCCGAGCCGCCTGTACGAGGCGTCCGTCGGGTCGAGAAACGCCGTCATTGAGCGGACGTGATCGAGGATACCGGCGATCATCGCTTCGAACTTTCCGTCGGTCTCCGGTTTTACCGAAATATTGATATGGAATCCGTTGCCCGGCGCGCCGTCGATCGGCTTGGGCGAGAAGTCGGCGTAAAGGCCGTTCCTCTTCGCCACGGTCCGCACGACCGTCTGGAAAGTCTGCGCGTTGTCCGCGGCCGCCAGCGCGTCCGAATAGCGGAAGTCGATCTCGTTCTGACCGGGTCCCTCCTCGTGGTGGGACGACTCCGGGGAGATCCCCATCTGCTCGAGCGTCAGGCAGATCTCGCGGCGGATATTTTCTCCTTTGTCCTCCGGCGCGATATCCATATATCCCGCCGTGTCGTAGGGCTTGTCCGTCTTTTCTTCGTTCTCGTCGAGCTCGAACAGATAGAATTCCTGCTCAGCCCCGAAAGAAAACGAAACTCCGGCGGCTTCCGCGTCGGCGACCGCTTTCTTCAGAAGATTTCGCGTGTCGCACTCGAACGGCGTGCCGTCGGGGTAAGTGATATCGCAGAGCATGCGGACGACCCGCCCGTGCTCCGGTCTCCACGGGAGAGGAGCGAGCGTGTCGGTCTGGGGATGGAGGAACAGGTCCGATCTCTTTTCATCCCCGAAGCCCGCTACCGCGGACGCGTCGAAGGCGATCCCGTCCTCGAGCGCCCGGGGCAGTTCGTCCGGCATGATCGATATGTTTTTCTGCTTTCCGAATACGTCGCAGAACGCAAGCCGTATGAACTTGACGTCCTCCTCGGCGACGTACTGCATGACCTCTTCTTTTGAATATTTCATAGGGAACCTCCGATCTAATTTGCGACGTACAGCCGCTTGTACGGATTGCCCGTGTTCGGCGTTATAACGGTGAAAGGCGCGTCCATGACGTCCGCCTCGTCCGCGCCGAATTCGGCGCAGTATTTCGCCACGTACCCGCGGATCTCGTCAAGATCGTCCGCGTCGGCGGCTCTCGCGGTCACCTGATCGGGCAGAGCGATATCCGCGCAGTCCGAACGCAGGATCATCATCCCGCCGTGCATTCCGGTGCACGGGAAATTGCCGACGATGCGCCTGTCGTTGTCAGTGAGGCCGAGAACGACGATGACGCCGCCCGCCTGATACTCGCCGAGAAAGCTTCCGGCTTTCCCGCCGATGACGATGACGGGGACTTTTTCTTTATACGCTTTCATATGGATGCCCGCGCGGTATCCGGCGTCGCCCCTGACGAGGATCACGCCGCCGCGCATCGCGTAGCCCGCGGCGTCGCCCACGTTCCCGTGAACGGTGATCATCCCGCCGTTCATCGTGTCGCCTACGGCGTCCTGGGCGTTTCCGCGAACGGTGATCTTCGCGCCGTTGAGATACGCGCCGAGCGCGTTGCCGGGAACTCCCTCGATCGTGAGGTCGAGGCCGCCCATCCCCGCGCCTATAAAACGCTGACCGAGACAGCCCGCGACGGTATATTCCTTTTCGCCTCCGCGGAGAGCTTCGTTTATCTCTTTATAGCTCATCTCTCTTGCATCAATCGTCATTATACTACGCCTCCGAATTTTTTTCTACGTATTTCTGGTGAAAAAATCGTATTTGCGGCTATTTTTTTCGAAGATTCGAAGTCGATCGTGTCGAGCGGCGTCTTTTCCCTTATCAGGGAAGTGTAGATCCCGGCGCGCTCGGTCCCACCGATGAGGATGAACCCGCGCAGGACTCCGTCCTTGACGAAGAAGCGTTTCAGCGCGCCGTCCTCACGGTCTTCGCTCATCTCTCCGTCGTAGACGCCCGCCGTCATGATATGCAGACCGAAAAACCCGATCGAGTTCATCGGCATCGCGCGGTCAAACTTCTCGTCGCCGCCCGCCATGTTGACGCCCGCCGTGCGGCCGCCCATATACGCGTTCGGCATGATCGCGAGTACGCGCTTGCTCCCGAGGATCGCGTCGTCGCCCTCGGCGCAGTCGCCCGCCGCGTAAACGCCCGGCAGGGAAGTCGCGCCTCGCCCGTCTATGATGATACCGCGGTTCACCTCGCCGCCCGCGTCGCGGACGAGCCCCGAGTTCGCGCGGACGCCGACCGCGAGGACGAGAACGTCGAATTCTACCTCCTTGCCGCTCTTCATCACGGCTTTGTTGCCCTCAAATCTCTCCGCGCTGTCGGAGAGCAGGAACTCGATCCCGCTGTCCTCGAGATGCTTTTGTATGATCGCCGCGCAGTCCGCGTCGAGAATGCTCGAGAGCACGCGGTCCGCGAGGTCGCAGACTGTTATCCTGCCCACTCTTTCTCTGATCCCCTCGGCGCATTTCAGTCCGATCAGACCCGCGCCGACAATTAATACTCGGCAAGTGTCGAAAATCGCCTTTTCAAGGTCGAGAGCGTCGTCGAGCGTCATGAAGCCGAACTTCTTCCCGACCGTTTCGAGCCCCGCGAACGGCGGGACGAACGGGGAAGAACCCGCCGCGACGCATAGCGCGTCGTACGGTACCGCCTCTCCCTTTTCGGTCAGTACGGTTTTGCCTTCCGCGTCGATCTTTACCGCCGTGTCGCCGAAGAGGACCCGGCATCCGTTTTTCTCATAGAAATCCGAGCCGCGGTAGAGCATGCGGTCAAGGTCCGTCTTACCCTCGAGATAATACGAAATGAGCGGGCGCGAGTAAACGTGGCGCGGCTCTTTGGAGATCACGGTGATCTCCCCGTCCGCGTCGAGCGATCTGATCCCCTCGATACAGCCGACCGCCGCCGCTCCGTTACCGATAACGACGTACTTTTTCACTCTTCCTCGCTCCTTTCCTCATAGACGATCGCGCCGTTCGGACAGCCCGTCACGCATGCGGGTTTGCCCGCCCTGTTCGAGAGGCAGAGCTCGCATTTCTGCATCGTTCCGTTCTCTCCGGGCGCGAGCGCGCCGTACGGGCAGACGAGAACGCAGGTCAGACAGCCGACGCACTTGTCGCGGTCGATCTTCACGACGCCGTCCACTTTCGAGATCGCCCCGGCGATACAGCTTTTGACGCATATCGGGTCGGTGCAGTGGCGGCACGACACGGCGAAAGTGATCCGGTCGTCGCCCTCGACGTGGATGCGCGGGAAGATCTTCTTGCCCTTGAGGCCCGCCATCCTGTCGAGTTTCGAGTTGGCGAACGCGCAGTTGTATTCGCACAGATGGCACCCGAGGCACCATTCTTCATTTACGTAAACACGTTTCATCTTTTATTCCCCCGCGTGCGAGATACCGAGTATCCCGAGTTCTTTTTCCGTCATTCCGACGCCGCGGAGCATCAGGCGGTTTCCGCGGAGCGCCTCGATCGAGTTGATCCCCATGCCGCCCATGATCTCCATTATCTCGTGACGCCACGCCGTCATGAGATTGACGAGGCGCGCAGAGCCGATGTCGGGGTTGAGCCTTTTCACGAGGTCGGGCCTCTGCGTCGCGATACCCCAGTTGCACTTGCCGCTCTGGCAGGTGCGGCAGAGGTGGCATCCGAGCGCGAGCAGCGCGGCGGTCGCGATATAGCACGCGTCCGCGCCGAGCGCGACGGCTTTGACGACGTCCGCGGCGCTTCTGATCGAACCGCCCACGACGAGCGACACGTTGTTCCTGATCCCCTCGTCGCGGAGCCGCTGATCGACGGCGGCGAGCGCGAGTTCTATCGGGATGCCCACGTTGTCGCGGATCCTCGTCGGCGCGGCGCCCGTGCCTCCGCGGAATCCGTCTATCGCGATTATGTCCGCGCCGCTGCGGGCGATACCGCTCGCGATCGCGGCGATGTTGTGGACGGCTGCGACTTTGACGATGACCGGTTTTTTATATTCCGTCGCCTCTTTGAGCGAGAAGACGAGCTGACGGAGGTCTTCGATCGAATAGATATCGTGATGCGGAGCGGGCGAGATCGCGTCGGATCCCTCCGGGATCATTCTCGTGCGCGACACGTCGCCGACGATCTTCGCGCCGGGCAGGTGACCGCCGATACCGGGCTTCGCGCCCTGACCCATCTTGATCTCTATCGCCGCGCCCGCCTCGAGGTAATCCTCGTGGACGCCGAAACGCCCCGACGCGACTTGTACGACCGTGTTCTTTCCGTATTTATAAAAGTCTTCGTGAAGGCCGCCCTCGCCGGTGTTGTAGAGGATGCCGAGCTCCTCCGCCGCTCTCGCGAGCGAGGCGTGGGCGTTGTAGCTGATCGAACCGTAGCTCATCGCGGAGAACATGACGGGCATGGCCAGTTCGACTTGCGGGGAAAGACCGCATTTCAGTCTGCCGTCTTCGTCTCTCTCGACCGCGTTCGGCTTCTTGCCGAGGAACACCTTCGTTTCCATCGGCTCGCGGAGCGGGTCGATAGGCGGGTTCGTGACCTGCGAGGCGTTTATCAGCATCCTGTCCCAGTAAACGGGAAGAGGCTTCGGGTTGCCCATCGAGGACAGAAGAACGCCGCCGCTGTTCGCCTGCTTGTATATCTCTTTTATCGTGTCGTTCTGCCAGTTCGCGTTTTCGCGCAGCGTGCTTTCGTTCTTTATGATCTTGAGCGCGCGCGTCGGGCAGAGCGATACGCACCGCTGACAGTCGACGCACTTCGTCTCGTCGGAGAGCATAACGCCGTGCTCCGCGTCGAACGAGTGGACCTCGTTCGCGCACTGCCTCTCGCAAACGCGGCACGCGATGCAGCGGTTTTCGTTTCTTATTACTTCAAATTCGGGCGGGATGAATTCGACTCCCATATCAGTACGCCCCCTCTTTGACTTTTACGATGACCGGCTCCCCGCCGGCGGGTGCGAATATCTTTTCTGCGTCCGGTTCCATGACTCTGATCGCCGCTTCCTCGCTCGCGATGAACACGCGGTCGTCCTTTTCTCCGACGACCATCGAGCGTAGCTTCAGCCTGTCGTTCAGCGCCATCAGTCCTCCGTCGAAGCCGAGGACGATCGAGAACGGCCCGGTGACGAGCAGGGACGGGAAGACGGTGCGCAGGTAAGTGAGCTTGTCCTTTTCGTATTCGTCCGTCTTCGAGCCGATCGTGCTCCAGAACGGAGCCGCGATAACGTTCGCCGCTTCGGTCAGCGTCAGCCCCTGAACGCGGATCAGATAGTCGAGTATGTAAGTGATGACCTCGGTATCGGTCTTCAGCGTGCATTTGTAGCCGAACATCTCGATGAACCGGCGGTTCGCGTCGTACGACGAGATCTCGCCGTTGTGAACGACCGAATAGTCGAGAAGGGTGAACGGATGAGCGCCGCCCCACCAGCCCGGCGTGTTCGTCGGATATCTGCCGTGCGCCGTCCACGAGTACCCCTCGTATTCGTCGAGGCGGTAGAAGACGCCGACGTCCTCGGGGAAGCCGACCGCCTTGAATGTTCCCATATTCTTGCCGCTCGAGAACACGTACGCGCCCTTGACTTCCGTGTTGATCTTCATCACGGTCCGCGCAACGAATTCCTTTTCGTCGAGCTGCAGGTCGGCGAGCACGGAACGAAGCGGCGTTACGAAATATCTCCATATAATAGGTTCGTCGGTGATCTCGGGGATCTTCCGCGTGGGGATGATCTCGCCTTTCACTACCTCGAATCCCTCTTTCAGGAACGCCTCGACCTCTTTTCTGGTCGCGCGGCAGTCAAAAAACAGATGAAAGGCGTAAAGATTGCGGTACTCCGGGTAGATCCCGTAGCCGGCGAATCCTCCGCCCAGACCGTTGGAACGGTCGTGCATCGGCTTCATCGAGTTGACGATGGCCTCTGCCGTCATCCGTTTTCCTTCCTTTGATATGACCGCGGCGATCGCGCATCCCGACGGGATCCTCACTTCGCCCTCACGGTATTTCATAATACGTCACTTCCTTCCGAAAAAAGAAAAAGCGCCCGTTTTCGGGGACTACCCTCGAAAATGAACGCCTTTGCTCATCGTTTTCACATTATACTCGCCTCTTTTCGCGTTGTCAATAGAATTTGCGATTTTTTGAAAAAAACTCGAAAAAATCGAAAAAAAGGGGTTGACAAGTCAAATGGCGGGGTGTATAATACGGGGCGTGATGAGGCAAAGGCGTCTTTGAACCGTAGGTTTGAAGGCGCTTCTCTCTTTTCACGAACCGAATATTTATGTAAAGGCAAAGGCGTCTTTCGTGCTTATCGCGGAAGACGCCCTGTCACTTTTTTGAAAGAAGAATTTCAGAAAAGTACAAAATCAAATGCCGAAAAAGGAGAAAACAAAAATGAAAACGGTAGCGGAGTATTTCGGAAGTCAGGTATTCGACGACAGAGAGATGAGGTCTCGCCTTTCGGCGAAGGTCTACGCGTCTCTCAAAATGACGATCGACGAGGGCGCCTCGCTCGACGCGAACGTCGCCAACGCGGTTGCAGAGGCGATGAAGGAGTGGGCGGTCAGCAAGGGTGCGACCCACTTTACCCACTGGTTCCAGCCGCTTACCGGCATCACCGCCGAGAAGCACGACAGTTTCATCTCCCCGTCCCCGGACGGCGGAGTGATAATGGAGTTCTCCGGCAAAGAACTGATAAAGGGCGAACCGGACGCCTCCTCGTTCCCGTCGGGCGGCCTGCGCGCCACCTTCGAGGCGAGAGGGTACACCGCGTGGGACCCGACCTCGTACGCGTTTATTAAAGGAAAGACGCTCTGCATCCCGACGGCGTTCTGCTCCTACGGCGGTCACGCGCTCGACAAAAAGACGCCGCTGCTCCGCTCCATGGAGGCGCTGAACCGTCAGGCGCTCCGCATCCTCCGTCTGTTCGGAAACGACACGGCGAAATGCGTGCGCTCCTCGGTCGGACCGGAGCAGGAATACTTCCTTATCACAAAAGAGATGTACGACGCCCGTCCGGACCTCAGGAGCACCGGCAGGACGCTGTTCGGCGCGAAGCCGTCGAAGGGTCAGGAGATGGACGACCACTATTTCGGAGTCATCAAGCCGCGCGTCGCCGCATATATGGAAGAGCTGAACGAAGAGCTTTGGAAGCTCGGAATCATGGCGAAGACCGAGCACAACGAGGTCGCGCCGGCTCAGCACGAGCTCGCGCCGATCTACTCGACGACGAACGTCGCGACCGACCACAACCAGCTTACGATGGAGATCATGCAGAAGGTCGCCGCGAGACACGGTCTCGTCTGTCTGCTCCACGAAAAGCCGTTCGCCGGAGTCAACGGCTCGGGCAAGCACAACAACTGGTCGATAGCGACCGACGCGGGACAGAATCTGCTCTCTCCCGGCGACACGCCGTATGAGAACGCGCAGTTCTTACTGTTCCTCTGCGCGGTGATCAAAGCGGTCGACGATTATCAGGATCTTCTCCGCATCTCGGTCGCTACCGCGGGCAACGACCACCGGCTCGGCGCGAACGAGGCGCCTCCCGCCGTCGTTTCGATGTTCTTAGGCGACGAGCTGAACGCCGTTCTCGAGGCGATCGAGACGGACAAACCGTACCTCGGCGCGGAAAAGACGCAGATGAAACTCGGCGTCGACGTCCTCCCGAAATTCAACCGCGACACGACGGACCGCAACAGGACCTCGCCGTTCGCGTTCACCGGAAACAAATTCGAGTTCCGTATGCTCGGCTCCTCGAACAGCATCGCCTGCGCGAACATCATGCTCAACTCGGCGGTCGCCGAATCTCTGAAGATCTACGCTGACCGTCTCGAGGGCGCGAAGGACTTCGAGAGCGAACTGCACGAGATGATAAAACAGACGATCAAGGATCACAAGAGGATCATCTTCAACGGCAACGGCTACGACGACGCGTGGATCAAAGAGGCGACGGAGGAGAGGGGTCTTACGAATTACAGGACGACCCCGGACTGCATGCCGCATCTGCTTGACAAGAAGAACGTCGATATGCTCACGAGCCACGGAGTGTTCTCCCTTGAGGAGCTGAACTCCCGCTGCGAGATCATGCTCGAGAACTACTGCAAGACGGTCGTCATCGAGGCGAACACGATGGTCGACATGGCGAAGACGATGATCGCTCCGGCGGTCTTCCGCTGCGCCGCCGACGTCGCGCGCGACGTCTCGGCGATCGGAGCAGTCGACGGCACCGCGACCTGCGGCGTCGCGAAGAAACTGTCCTCGCGACTCGCTTCCCTCGCGGAGACGATCTACGAGAGGGTAGACGCGCTCGAGGAAGCGGTGATCGCCCTCCACGGAGCGGACGGCGTGATCGCAGAGAGCGCTCAGATCCGCGACACCGTCCTCTCGAAGATGTGCGAGCTGCGCGTCGCGTGCGACGAGGCGGAGACGCTCACCGCGAGGACCTACTGGCCGTTCCCGACCTACTCGGATATCCTGTTCAGCGTCAAGTAATGAGGTATAACAATGGTTATTGAAGAAATTACAAAACTCGTTCAAGATACGGTTACAAAAGAAGCGTTCGGTATATGGTTCCTGATCGGAGCCGCGCTCGTGTTCCTGATGCAGGCGGGTTTCGCCATGGTCGAGACCGGCTTTACGAGAGCGAAGAACGCCGGCAACATCATAATGAAGAACCTGATGGACTTCTGCATCGGGACCGTCGTATTCGTTCTTCTCGGCTTCTCCCTGATGATGGCGGAGGACTACGTCTTCGGATTCATCGGAGTGCCGAACCTCAGCATCCTGACCGACTTCGGCGCGTTCCTCAAAGGAGGCAACGCCCCGTCGTTCGTCTTCAACCTCGTCTTCTGCGCCACCGCGGCGACGATCGTCTCCGGTTCGATGGCGGAGAGAACGAAATTTCTCTCCTACTGCATCTATTCCGGCGTCATCTCCCTCTTCGTCTACCCGATAGAGGCGGGTTGGGTATGGAACTCGCAGGGGTGGCTCGCGGGACTCGGATTCCACGACTTCGCCGGTTCCGCGGCGATCCACTCGGTCGGCGGCATCACCGCCCTGATCGGCGCGATCATGGTCGGGCCGAGACTCGGCAAATACAGCAAGGAAAAGAACGGCAAGGTCAAAAAAGTAAACGCTATCCCCGGCCACGCGATCACGCTCGGCGCTCTCGGCTGCTTCATCCTCTGGTTCGGATGGTACGGCTTCAACGGAGCCGCCGCTTGGGACAGCGAATCGCTCGCCTCGATCTTCGTGACGACGACGATCGCTCCCGCGGTCGCGACCTGCACGACGCTGCTCTTCACGTGGATCAAGAACGGAAAACCCGACGTCTCGATGTGCCTGAACGCCTCGCTCGCGGGGCTCGTCGGCATCACTGCGGGCTGTGACGCGCTCGACGCTCTCGGCTCCGCGATCGTCGGTATCGTTTCCGGTATACTCGTCGTGGTCGCCGTCGAAGTCCTCGACCTGAAATGTCATATTGACGACCCGGTCGGCGCCGTCGCCGTCCATTTCATCAACGGCGTCTGGGGAACGATCGCGGTCGGTCTGCTCGCAAACCCCTCGGCTCCCGCGCATCTTGACGGCCTGTTCTACACCGGCAGTTTCAAACTGCTCGGCATCCAGGCGCTCGGTATCGTCTCGATCCTCGCGTGGACCGCGGTGATGATGACGCTCACGTTCTTCATAATCAAAAAGACGGTCGGTCTGCGCGTCTCTCGGGAAGAGGAGATCAAAGGCCTCGACTCGACGGAACACGGTCTGCCGAGCGCGTACGCCGACTTTGCTCCCGCCGTCGCGGGCCTGCCTTACGAATATGAGGAAGCCCTCGCCGTGACGGGAGAGATCCCCGAAGCCGAGGCCGTTCCCGTGAAGAAAGTTCCGTCGTTCGACGACGGCAGCCCGAAGTTCACGAAGGTC
Source organism: Clostridia bacterium (assembly GCA_017545225.1). Taxonomy (GTDB): domain Bacteria; phylum Bacillota; class Clostridia; order Oscillospirales; family CAG-272; genus RUG11130. Next base: position 2,007 of record JAFWPR010000070.1, on the reverse strand, counting down.
GAGATCGTCTGCCGTGAATCCCGTTTCGAGGCGCTGAAAGACGCGATGATGCAGATCGGCATCACCGGAATGACGGTGTCTCACGTTCTCGGATGCGGAGCTCAGAAGGGCCAGCCGGAGTACTACCGCGGAGTCCAGATCGAGGCAACGCTTCTGCCTAAGATCCAGGTCGACGTCGTCGTCAGCAAGGTGCCCGTCAGAACGGTCATCGAGACGGCGAAGAAAGTGCTTTACACCGGTCATATCGGGGACGGCAAGATCTTCGTATATGACGTTGAAAACGTAGTAAAGGTCCGTACCGGAGAAGAGGGTTACGACGCTCTTCAGGACGTTGAGTAATATGTGTTCAGTATTTGGCTATTGCGGCCCCGTCGCCGACCGAACCGCTTTCGGCGCGGGCTTTGAGAGAACGAAATCGCGCGGGCCGGACGCAACGCGTACGGTCCCTGCGGGCGCCGGGTTGTTCGGCTTCCACCGTCTGTCGATAATGGGGCTGACCGACGAGGGTATGCAGCCGTTTTCCCTCGACGGAGACCTCTGCGTTTGTAACGGCGAGCTTTACGGCTTCGCCGCCGAGCGCGACAGACTCAGATCGCTCGGCTACGAGTTCAAAAGCGACAGCGACTGCGAGATAATCCTCCCGATGTACCGCGAGTACGGCGTGGAGACGTTCGCAAAGCTCGACGCCGAGTTCGCGTGCGTCATCTACGATTCGAAGACGGATTCGTATATCGCCGCGCGCGACCCGATCGGGATCCGCCCGCTGTATTACGGCTTCGACGAAAACGGCGTCATCGTGTTCGCGAGCGAGGCGAAAAACCTTGTCGGAATATGCGAAAGAATAATGCCGTTCCCGCCCGGGTGCTACTATAAAGACGGCGTGTTCGTCAGATATCGCGACCCCGCGAAGGTCGATGACGTTATTAAGAACGATCTTGAGACCGCGTGCCGGAACATCCGCGAAAAACTGACGAGGGGCGTTGAAAAGCGTCTCGTCTCCGACGCGAAGGTCGGGTTCCTGCTCTCCGGCGGGCTCGATTCGTCGCTCGTCTGCGCGATAGCGGCGAAGGCGTCGGCGGGACCGATAAAAACGTTCGCGATCGGTATGAGCGAGGACGCGATCGACCTCAAATACGCACGTCAGGTCGCCGAGCATATCGGCTCGGACCACGTGGATGTCTTCATGACGCCCGACGAGGTCGTCTCGTCGCTTGAAACGGTCGTTGAACTGCTCGGCACGTTCGACATCACGACGATCCGCGCAAGCATGGGCATGTACCTTGTCTGTAAAGCGATACACGAGAGGTCCGACGTACGCGTCATCCTCACCGGCGAGATCTCCGACGAGCTTTTCGGCTACAAATACACCGATTTCGCCCCGTCACCCGAGGAATTCCAGCGCGAGGCGGAAAAAAGGATCAGGGAACTGCACATGTACGACGTCCTGCGCGCCGACAGATGCATCTCCGTCAACTCACTCGAGGCGCGCGTTCCGTTCGGCGATCTCGATTTCGTGAAGTACGTAATGGCGCTCGATCCCGCGATGAAGATGAACGTTTACGGCAAGGGCAAATACCTGCTCCGCCACGCGTTCGAGGGGACGGGCCTGCTGCCCGATCCGATCCTGTGGCGCGAAAAAGCGGCGTTCTCCGACGCGGTCGGCCACTCGATGGTCGATTACCTCAAGGAATACGCGGAAACGAAATATACGGATGAAGAATTCGAAGTAAAAAGAAAGAAGTATTTCCACGCGCAGCCGTTCACGAAAGAATCGCTGCAGTACCGCGAGATCTTTGAAAAATATTATCCCGGCCAGTCGCAGATGATCGCGGATTTCTGGATGCCGAACAAAGCGTGGAAGGGCTGCGACGTGAACGATCCGTCGGCGAGAGTGCTGTCGAACTACGGCGCAAGCGGAGAATGACGCTTCCTTTATGTGATCATACCTATGTTGTTTTATGAAAGACTCTGACAGAGAGGAGAACGGACATGACAAAATACATCTTC
>JAFWPR010000069.1 GCA_017545225.1 Clostridia bacterium | reverse complement strand
TTACCGCCGTGAAAGGGCGGTGTCTTAGCCGCTTGACCAACGGGCCTTATGCGGGATCGGTTCGACCGATCCCGTGGTAGCGGAAGTTGGACTTGAACCCACGACCTATCGGGTATGAACCGATTGCTCTAGCCAGCTGAGCTATTCCGCCGTGACGCGCGAAAAGACGCTTTTCCGCGCGTGCCTAAACATTCTAACATACGATTATTGTTTTGTCAACTGTTTTTTCAAGAAAAATATTCCTTATAAAACGGCGTACGTTTTACCGCAAACGAGCGTGATTTCACCCGTTTCCGTAAGATAATTTTTTACCCCGTCCGTGAGTTCCGCGATCTTCTCGGGCAGCTCGACCTTTATCTCTTTTCCACGCTCGCCGTCGAGCGTCAGAGTCTCGAGTTTTCCGTCTCCCCAGCTTGCCGAGACCGTCACGTTTCCTCTCGCTCTCAACCCTCTGAACGACCCGTCTTTAATATCACGAGGCAGAGCGGGAAGAATTGAGATCATTCCTTCGTGGCTTTGTATCAGCATTTCCGCGATCGCGGCGGCTCCGCCGAAGTTTCCGTCTATCTGGAACGGCGGGTGATTATCCAGCAGGTTGGGCAGGGTAGAGTTCGTCAGAAGCGCCCTCAGATTGTCCCCAACCCCTTTACCGTCTCTGAGCCTTGCGAACAGATTGATCAGCCACGCCCGGCTCCACCCGGTGTGACCGCCGCCCTGCGACAGCCTTCTGTCCATCGTAACTCTGATCGCCCGGTAAAGATCGGGCGTCTTTCTCGTGATCTGCGCGGCGGGGTAGAGTCCGAACGCGTGAGAGATATGTCTGTGGCCCGGCTCGTACTCCTCGTAATCCTCGACCCATTCCATCAGCTGACCGAACCTGCCGATCTTCATTTTCGGCATCCTTGCTCGTATATCCGCGACTTTTGCTTTCAGTACGGGATCGAGTCCGAGTATATCCTCGATCTGAACGTACATATCGAAAAGACCGCCCACGATCTGAACGTCCATCGTCGGGGAAACGGTCAGGTGTACGAAGCATTTTTCTCCCGTTTCGGGGTCGATCTCGGCGTACGCGTTCTCGGGGGACGTCGACGGACCGGTCATCATTTCGCCGTTCGGGCCCTCGAACATTATTCCGGTGAAGAACTCCGCCGATTCCTTTATAAATTCATACGCGACGTTTTCGAGGAAGACTACGTCGCCGGTAAACAAATAATGCTCCCACATGTGATAGCACAGCCACGCGCCTCCGAGCGGCCACAGTCCCCAAAGGCCGTCCGCGGCGGCGGCGAAACCGTAAATATCCGCGACGTGATGGACGACCGTACCTTCCGTCTCATAGTTTTCACGGGCAACCTTTCGTCCTCCGGGCAGCAGGACTTCGTTCATATAGGTGAACAGCGCTCCGCAGCATTCCTGAATGTTTGCAACCTCGGCGTGCCAGTAGTTCATCTGCAGATTAATGTTGGTGTGATAGTCGGAATTCCACGGAGCTTTTATGCCGTCCGACCAAACCCCCTGAAGGTTGGCGGGGAACGTATCCTCGCGCGAGGACGATACGAGCAGATACTTTCCGAAATTGAAGTAGAGAGAGATCAAACAGGGATCTTCCGCGCTTTCGTCGGCAGAGAGGCGCGCAAGCCGGTCGCTGACAGTCATTTCTTCAAGCGCGGGATCCGCCTCTCCGAGTTCGACGTCGGAACGCTCCATGATAGCCGAGAAGTCTTCCATATGTTCTTTTTTGAGCGTTTCGTAACCTTTTTCGGCGTTTGCCAGATACCTGTCCGTGTCAAGACCGGGATCTCTGAACGAGGTAACTATGGATACGTATATCTCAGCGTACGTTGCGCTTGAAAGAACGAAAGAACCGTCTTCGCCCGGTTTCTGGTTTCCGTCCGTTTTCACGATGAAAGAAAACCTGAACTTTTCATCGCCGACGGCGACGGCGCAGTAAGCGTCGCCTCTGACTCCGTCGTCCGTTCCGCTGATAGTAATGCTTTCGACGTTTTCTCTCTTGAAGTCAAACGAGACCGGGTTTCCCGGGTCGCAGTCTATCTTCATACAGACGAGTTTAGAGGGATGCGAAACGAAGTACTCGCGCGAATAATCTTTTCCTCCTGCCGAATAACCGACGTTCAGCACGCCCTTTTCAAGGTCGAGAAACCTGTGATAATTCTCAAATTCAACGTCCCCGTGAACGGTGACGAACAACTCTCCCGCCGCTTCGTACGAGTCGATCTCAAAAAAAGCGTCCTCAAAATTGGCGTGCGCCCATCTTTCGGCTTCAAGGCGTCTGCCTTCAAGGAACATTTTGCGGAGCGTGCGAAGCTTGTCCATATAACCGGGAACGTAAGTTTCTCGCGGACCGCCCGCCCATATCGTCTCCTCGTTGAAAGAGAGTCTCTCTTCGCGGACTCCGCCGTATACCATAAGACCGATCGAGCCGCATCCGAGCGGCGACGCGTTTTCCCAGTTGTCAGCGGGATTTCTCAGTTTCAGTATGCCGTTTCTCATTCGTCTTCCGTCCCTTCGTCCCCGTTTTCGTTTTTCTTTATTTTCCGCCTGACTGCTTTAACTCCCGCAAGCGGATTTTTGTCCATCGCTTCTTCCATGTTTTTGTTCGCGACGTGAGTGTAGATCTGAGTCGTGTTCAACTGCTCGTGGCCGAGTATTTCCTTCAGCACTCTGATATCCACCTGACCGGTCTGATACATCAGCGTTGCGGCGGTGTGGCGCAGCTTGTGGGTAGAGTAATGCTTGTTTTCAAGCCCGGCGCGGTCGAGATATTTGTACACGATCCACTGTATCGTCTTCACGCTCAGCCTGTTGTATCTTCCGTGCTCCGACAAAAACAGGGCGTTCCCGTCTTTAGCCTCTTTCATTGCGACTCTTTTCGGCAGATATGCCGAAAGCGCGTCGCGGCAGGCGTCGTTGAGATAAATGATCCTCTCTTTGGATCCTTTACCGACGACTCTCAGCGACTTGAAATCGTCGCTGATATCGGAGATATCTATCCCCGCGAGTTCCGAAAGGCGCATCCCGCAGTTAAGAAAGAGGGTAAGAATGGCGAAATCGCGCTCTACGGTCTTTGACTCACGGTCGTTTCGCACGGCGTCGAGCAGTTCAAGACTTTCGTCGACAGAAAGATGTTTCGGCAGCTGCTTTTTCTTTTTCGGAGTTTCTATGTTGACGCACGGATTCGATTCGAAATAGTTCTTCTTCACGGTAAGGTATTTGTAAAAAGACTTCACGCTCGACAGCTTGCGCGCTTTCGTCGTGTTTCCGTCGTGCCTGACGTTGTCGAGAAAATAAAGGAAGTCGTATACTGCGACCGTTGTGACCCGTTTGTAGAAATCGAGGTCGATCTCTTTTATGTCGAGTTTCTCCGCTTTTCCGTCGGTAAACTTTTCTCCGCGTTCCCTGAAAACGAGGAATCGGGTGAACATGCGCAGATCGAGAAGATACTCGTCTACCGTTTTCTGCGAACAGCCCTGGATCGACCGCTTGTACATTGCGAATTCCCGCACAGGTACGGGAAATTCCGAGATATCCGGCGAACCCATAACGTATCCTCCCGCCTTTAAAATTTCTGTTTATATTATACTTCAAACTGTTATGAAATAATGGATAGTTTGTAAATTTTGGTTGTACGGTGTTGTGTTCGTGACAAAAAAACAATACAATAATATTTACATATATTTGACGTTTGAAAGGACAAAAAAGCCGATGAAAACTTTTTGGAAAGAAAACTCCAAAACGATAACCAGGCTTTGGCTTTACCAGTTTGCCGCGGCGTTCATGGGGATAATTCTGAGTTTCGTTTCCGCTAAAATGGCAGACGTATTCACCCTTATTTTCTGCATCGTCACGGTTTTGTTTTATCTTTGTCTGATCTATATGGTCATGTGGGAGGCAGGCGCAACGGAGAAAATCAAGATCGACGGGGGCAGAGCGGAGTACAAACCTTTGAAGGGACTGTTTATTTCGCTTTTTGCGAATATCCCGAATTTTCTGCTCTTCATCCTCATCTTGATCGGTTATATTTTCGGAAACAAAACCGGTGCTTTCAGGATGGAGTGGGGCGGGAATCTTTACTTTGCCGCGAAGTCCGCAGCTCTGATTTGGGAATCGATGTACAACGGACTCGTATCGCTTTATTCACCCAATAATCCCGTGATCTTCCTCCTTATGATCCTGCCTGCTCTTTTCGTATGTACCGGGGGCTATTTCCTCGGCCTCAGGAACTTCAAGATACTGGGCGGCAAACTCTCTTTCGGCAAGAAGAAGGAAAAGAAAAACGGTTCCGAATAAACCTCTTAAATTGCCGTCCTCTTATTGACAATTAAAACAGTTAATGTTATTATATTTTAAGGCGGTCCGCGCGCTTATTTCGCGCGGGGACGGGCCGAAATCTTGAAAGGGAAGCCATCGCTCTATGGAAACAAAAAGAAATCTTAATTACTTTATCGCTCCCCCTATCTCGATCGCGACTATAATCGGCCTTGCGGTCACCCTCGTTGCGATCGTGCTTATATTCTTCCCCAGCACCAGGATCATAGGTATTATCGCACTGATCATCGGTCTTGGGATCGCCGTCTTTACTTCCGGCGGAAAGGCTACCGATACCGACATCGAATTCCAGGCGGTGGAATTCACCAAAGACCTTGAAGAAGATTCAATGAAGAAGAACGAAGTCTTCGAAAAGAATTTTCTCAAGACGATGAAGCCGCTGAATCTCCGCGGATTCGACTTTGACGAATCTCTTCCCGATTTTCATTACAAGAGAGGGCGCGACGGTACTCACAGAACGAATTATTATATGGGCGCCAACCTCATTTTCACGAGTGAGAAAGTATATATATATTCCAGACATTTCTCCCTGACCGACGAGTCTCACAATGAAGTGAAATCGGTCTCGTACAGATATTCCGATCTCAGCCACGCTGAGCTCGAACAGAGAACGTTCAAGGGTAAAGCCGGAAAACTCGACGTAGACGTTCCGCTTTATATCTTCAAGCTTTTCAATGTCGGCGGCGACTGCGTTTTCAATATGTATATCAATTACGGCGCCGACTCCGACCTTGCCGTCGAGAATACCAACAGAACGATCAGAGTCAGATCCGAAGAACTTCACAAACTCGCCGATGAAAAGGCTCAGAAGATCGCTGCGTTCCGTGCTAAAGTTGCGAAAGAAGCCGCTGAGGAGAAAAAGAACGCTCCCGTCGAAGAGCCTGCTCCGATCGAAGAGCCTGCTCCGATCGAAGAACTTGCTCCGGTTGAAGAACTCGCTCCGGTCGAAGAACCCGCTCCCGTTGAAGAGCCCGCTCCCGTCGAGGAACCCGAGCCGACGGAGGATCCCGTTCCTGCTGACGGCGAATGAGTTTTTAATTAGTTTCGCGATAAACAAAATTCAAAATACAAAGGAAGGGAAAGTAAATGAAATTCTGTCCTAACTGCGGTCAGCAGCTCGAGGACGCCGACGTTTTCTGCCCCAACTGCGGACAGAACACCGAGGCGGTTCAGGAAAACGTTCAGCCCGAACCTCAGTTTACCCCCGCGCCTCAGCCTCAACCTCTGTATCAGGCGCCTCAGTCCTTTACGCCACCGGCTCCAAAAGAGACAGGCTTGAATCAGCCGATCCTCGCGCTGAAACGCACGGCGACTTCCGCTCCGTTTATCATCGGTGCGATCCTGTTCACCGTATCGGCTGTTCTCGGCGTCATCATGTCCATAGTGGCGTCTCCTTCGCTTTACTATTTGCTTCTTGATTTCCTTTCTTCTCAAGGAATAAACATTTCGTCCGTTTCGCTGAGTACAGCGTCTTCGGTCGTTTCTGCCGTTATTTCGAGTATTCCGACTTTCCTCATCATCCTCGGCCTGTGGCTGACTGTCGGTGCGGGCGGCAATAAGAATAATGACCGTATGTCCACCGCAGGTCTCACGATCATCAAGGTCATTCAAATCATCAGCCTTATAGGCGTTTGCATCTGTTTCGGCATCGGTATTATCGCAGCCATCATAGGACTGATCGCCCTAGGCGTAAACGGCGGAAGATATTCCGGGCCCGGTTTGGTCGCCGGGATAATCGCATTCTTGATCCTTATCGCGGCATTTGTCCTCGTCCTGATCTTCTTAATAAAGATCCTCAAGACGATCGGCGCGGCAAAGAAGGTCGCAGCGACCGGTATGCCGAACAACGGAGCTTCCGGATTCGTTGCCGTGATATTGTTTATCTTAGGCATTTCCGCCGTAGTTTCGGCGCTTATGCTGCTCTTCTTCTCCGCCTTCCTCGGAAACGCGCTTTATGACCTCAGCCGCGAGATCAAACTCGACTATTATATCGTTGAAATGCTTATATCCCGTTTTGCAATATTCGGCGGTATTTCGTCTCTTCTCTCTGCTCTTGCAAACATCTTCTTCGGCATCACCATCTTCAAGTTCAAGGGCGCTATGAACAGACTCAGCGGCAGATAATCGGTTGAAATAAGATGCGTCCCGTTCCGTTCGATAACGGAGCGGGACGTTTTTTTCGGAATTTTGATTTTGGTATTGAAAAAACGAAATTGTTGTGTTAGAATATTTAAGTCTTCACGGAGAGGTATCGAAGCGGTCATAACGGGGCTGACTCGAAATCAGTTTGTGGGAAACCACACGAGGGTTCGAATCCCTCCCTCTCCGAAACGAAAGGGGTTTGCACTGCAAACCCCTTTCGTTTCGGAGAGGAATTGAAAAGGGATTCGAACGGGCGCGTGTAAGAAAACAGTCCGGGGGACTGTTTTCCCGCGCCCTGACCGAGCGACCTGTGCGGACAGAATGTCGCTTCCGTAATCGTTCGCTACCGCTGTCCGCTCGAATTTCGCGCTTGAGCGCGAAATTCACAAAGTCTCCGCGACACGTTCCTTCGCGAGAGAAAATCTGACCCAAAACTATTCAATCATCACCGAGGTACAACAATGAACAAAACCGCCTTCTTCATCCGCCCGGAAAAGCCTGACGACTATCGCACCGTCGAAAATCTCGTCAGAGAATCCTTTTGGAACGTCTATCGCCCGGGTTGCAGCGAGCATTACGTGATCCACGTGCTCCGCGACGATCCTGCGTTCATAAAAGAACTCGATTTCGTCATGGAACTCGAAGGCGAGATCATCGGGCAGAATATGTTTATGAGGACCGTCATCAACGCCGACGACGGAACGGACGTCCCCGTCCTGACCATGGGACCGATATGTATCGCCCCCGAACTGAAGCGGAAGGGATACGGCAAAGAGCTCCTTGACTATTCTTTGGAAAAAGCGGAATCTCTCGGATTCGGCGCGGTCCTTTTCGAGGGCAATATCTTATTCTACGGCAAGAGCGGATTTGACTACGCCTCAAAATTCGGGATCCGTTATCACGATCTTCCCGAGGGCGCCGATTCCTCATTTTTCCTTTGTAAAGAACTTATCTCGGGTTACCTTGATTCAGTCACCGGCGTATATCAGACTCCGGCCGGCTATTACGTCGACGACGCCGACGTCGAAGAATTCGACGGTTCGTTCCCTCCGAAAGAGAAAAAGAAACTCCCGGGACAGATCTTCTGAGCTTCTGTTAAGGCAGCCTGTTGTCAGAAAAACGGAATAACGATCAAAAGCCATCTTTTTGTTCGGTAACGAAAAGATGGTTTTTTTACGGTCGTTCGTTCTGCGAAAAGTTGACTCTAATTATTATATTTAGTATAATATATCTTGTATTTGATACCGAGGAGGAAAACATGAAAAAAAAGATCACGGCGCTTCTTCTCACGGCGGTTATGATCGGCGCAGTTCTTGTTTCATGCGCGGCGGGAAGACCGTCCGCCGTTAAAGAAGTCTCGCTTATTCACGAACCGGAGTTCGGCGGAGTTTATATCAAACTGACGATCGACGAATTCAACGCGAAGGGATACGAATACGGCGACAGCGTGAATGTGTCTTTTTCAAACGGATATACTCTTGAGGATATTCCTTATTACAATGGATACTATACCGCGACGGGAGAACCGCTCCTGATTGCGTATCCGGGATACGACTACGTCAAAGCAGCAATCAATAACAGCGCGGATCTGTGGCTTGCTGCGGGTCTCGAAGAAGACGATACCGCCGATATTGAACTGAACGAACGCGGCAAATACGAGAAGATCCAGAACGCCCGCGACATCAGCTACAAGGACGACAGGGAACTTTTCACGTCTGACGAGGAGTTTGCCAATTTCAGGAGCGTCGACGCAGGAAACGTAAAAAAAGATTTTATCTTCCGGTCTGCGTCTCCGTGCGACGATCAGCATAAAAGAGCGACGTTCGTCAACTCGCTCGCCGAAGCGGCGGGGATTGAGACGATCCTCGACCTTGCGGATACCGATGAAAAGATTTCCGGGTATATCTCTTCCAAGGGCTTTTCGTGCGACTGGTTCCTATCTGTGTACGAGAAAGGAAACGTGATCCCGATCGGCCTGAATATGAATTTCAGTTCCGACGAGTTCAGGATGAAGATCGCCGACGGTTTAACTGAAATGGCAGCCAAAGACGGGCCGTTCCTGATACACTGCACCGAGGGAAAAGACAGGACCGGTTTCGTCTGCATGCTTATCGAGGCGCTCGCGGGAGCGACTTATTCAGAGATCGTCGCGGACTATATGAAAACGTACGAGAACTACTACGGGATCACCGCGGAAACAGATAAAGAACGTTACGATGTTATTATCGAAAACGTTCTCGATCCGATGATCGGCGAGTTGGTCGGTGAGAAGACCGTCGATTTCAGGACCGAACCTCTCGAACCCTTCGCAGAAGATTTCCTTTTGAACGCAGGAATGACGGAAGACGCGATAACGGAATTCCTGTCAAAGATCACGGGGTAATCGGTATGGATCTTTTCGGTCAGATTTACAGAAGAAGATCGCAGCACAGGTTTCGCGAGACGGAAAAGCTGTCGGATGACGAACTGCGATCGGTGTCGGAAACGATTTCCGCCGCCGTTCCGCTTGACTCTTCGATAAGAACGGAGACTGCGATCGTCCCGGCGTCCGAAACGTCTTGCAAACTCGGCGCGGAGTACTGTATCCTTTTCTACAGCGAGAAAAAGGGGGATTGGCTCAGGAACGTCGGATATATCGGCGAACAGATCGATCTTTCCCTTACTGCGCAGAGCATCGGCACGCTGTGGTACGGATTCGGTAAAACGAAAGAAAAAAAGAGAAACGGTCTTGATTTCGTAATTATGATCGCGATCTCAAAAGTTCCTGCGGACTCGTTCCGTGTTTCGCCGTCTCAGGCAAAGAGAAAACCTGTCGAAAAAACGTGGAACGGCGGTTTGCTTTCGATCGCTGAAACCGTCAGTCTGGCTCCGAGCGCCGTTAACACCCAACCGTGGTACGCGGAGTTCGAAAAAGGCACGGTCCGTATATTCAGAAATGCAAAGAATCTTCTCATGCCTTCGACCGTTACCGATTATTTCAACCGGATCGATATCGGCATTTACCTCTGTATACTGGAGGTCTGCTTTTCCCACGTCGGCATTGCATATAAAAGGCAGCTTTTTTCGGATATCAAAAAATCCAAAGAAGTGATGATCCTCGCGGCTTCCTATGAGCTGAGCGCCGGAGAAGGGCAGATCCGCCGCATTACCGGTTATGAAGACGATATGAGATCGGTTTCGTATTCTCTCGATTCAGGCGCCGCTGCCGACTTAGAAACGGGTGAGATGATCCGGCGCCTCGAAACGTATTACGGAAGTTTTGAATGGAAGGTCGACTTTCAGTCCGACGAAGCGGGTCTTCTGCCGCCCGATCTCAAGCGCGGCGTTCTCTCCGAGGACGGAATAAACGAACTTCTTGACCGATACCGCTGTCTTACCGGCGTTGCGGACTGATAAAAAGGAAAGAAGGGAACGGGAGTGTTTTTCAAAAAAAAGAAATATGATCGCGACGCACCGAAAATCGGCAGGATAGAATCGTTCGAGTTTATCAAACTTCATCTTTCCGGGATGCGCCTCACGGAAGATATCGAGATCACACCGCAAGGAGAAGAGTCTCTTATCTGTTCATACAAATACGTTTACAGACCCGGCGGACACGACCGTGAACTTGATGTATGCGCAGTCCGTCCTGCTGCCGAAGTGCTCGAAGTGTTGAATTCATGCGAGATCGGCAATTGGAGCGGGTTTCACGGTCCTCATCCGCCTCACGTTCTTGACGGCACCATGTTTTCGCTTGACGCCTCCGTAAACGGAGGAGAAAAGCTCCGTGCCGACGGCTCGGAAAATTTCCCGCCTAAATACAGAGAATTTACTGATTATCTTTATGAAAGACTGCGCGAGGCCGAGAAAAGGAAGGATAATGAATAAAAGCAAAATGACGTCTCCCATCGAGACCGAACGGCTCGTTCTGTTCCCGTACACCGCGGAAAACCTCGCTCTGTTCAACGGCGATCTTGAGCGGTTCGAAGAGGAATACGGGGTAGTTTACCGCGGTGAAGAACTCGACTATCTTCTCACGGGGTTTCTGAAAAAACTCGAGGGTGAGATCAGGAACGACCCGGAAAACTATCTCTTTTTTACCGAATTTCTAATCGTTCTCAAAGAGAACTCTCACGTCATCGGGTCGATCGACTTCAAGTACGTCCCGAAGGACGGCGCGACGGAGGTAGGCTACGGTATGAATCCGTCCTATACTGGGCACGGATACATGACGGAGGCGCTCGGCGCGTTTCTCGAATTCGGAAAAGAACTCGGTATCAGGAAGGTCCTGGCGGACACAAGACCCGACAATATCAAGAGTCAGAACGTCCTGAAAAGATGCGATTTTCGTTTTCTACGCGAGGACGGCAACCTTTGGTGGGAAAAAGACCTTTGACCCTCACTTAATATCAAAAATTATTTGCCACACGAAAGGAATGATGTAATTGGCATTTTCAAACTATCTTGACTCCTCTCGTCCGATCCTTCGGGAGATCGTCTCCGAACTCGGCGGGAAATTTTCTTACGTCAGCGTTCTCGGAACGGACGTCCGCAGCCTCGTCGTAAGAGCGAACAAGAATATCTCGTCGGTCACCGAAGGGAGCGGAGAGTGCGGGTTCGTCGTAAAACTTCACGACGGATCGTCCTTCTTCGAATACTCTTTCGACGAACTCCCGGACGACGTACCCGCTCTGTGCAGGAAGATCGTTGACTCGACGAAGATCTCCGCGGGTCTTTCGGATCTTTCGATCAGCGCGGAGGCGGTAAAGGACGAGCCGGCGCGTGAGGACTTTGAGCGTCCGAACGATTTTGCCGATTTTTCCGACTCCGAACTTCTTTCGGTTTGCCGCGAGATCTCGGAAAAAACGGTATCGGCGGACAAAAGGGTACTCAACGCAACGGTCATCATCGCTCCGTTCACCGTATCAAAACTGTTTGTTTCAAAGAACAGAGAACTCTCGCAGAGTTACGGCTGGGCGAACGGAATAATCGAAGCCGTTTTCAAGGACGGCAAGACCGTAGTTGCCGACAAGTACGATTATTCGGATAAGCTTGCCGAAATGATACCGCATATGAGAGAGATGGTTTCTCCGCTTCTCGACCTTGCTGAGCATCTGACGCGTGCCACGCCGATAAAACCGGGCGTTTACGACGTCATTACGGACAGTTCGATATCCGGACTTATCGCGCACGAGGCGTTCGGCCACGGCGTCGAAATGGATCAGTTCGTCAAAGAACGCGCACTCGCGAAAAAGTACGTCGGGAAACCGGTGGCGTCGAATCTCACAAATATGAGAGACGGCGCTGCGGCGGCGGTCAGCGCGGCTTCGTATTTCTTCGACGACGACGGTGTTCTTGCGCATAATACGCAGATAATCAAGGACGGAATTCTCGTCGCCGGCCTGTCCGATCTTGCGTCGGCGGCTCAGCTCGGTACCGAACCGACAGGCAACGGAAGACGCGAGTCGTTCAAGAGAAAGGCGTATTCACGTATGACGAATACGTTTTTCGACGCGGGCGATTCGACTCTCGAAGAGATGATCGCGTCGGTCGAACACGGGTATATGCTGTTCGACACGAACAACGGTATGGAAGACCCCAAAAACTGGCAGATCCAGTGTACGGCGGAATACGGGATCGAGATCGAAAACGGTAAACTCACCGACAGATACGTTTCTCCCGTCGTTATGAGCGGATACGTTCCCGATCTTCTCGCGTCGATTTCAATGGTTTCGCGCGATTTGCGAGTTATCGGTGTCGGCGGATGCGGAAAAGGTTATAAGGAATGGGTCAAAGTCTCTGACGGCGGTCCCAATCTGAAAGTGAAGGTGAAACTCGTATTACGGAATTTGATATCAAAACTCTGCTTGACGAAAACGACTCGGTAGACGCATACAGAATAACCGAAAAGCGCGTCGAGTCTCACGAACTGTTCTTCGTTCGCGGCAAACTCGAAACCGTCCGCACGACGGACACGCTTGATACCGAAGTCGCGGTATATGTCGACCACGACGGAAAGCGCGGCGACTCTTCGTTCTCCGTGTTCCGCGGAATGAGCGAAGAAGAGGCGAGAGTTAAGATCGAGTCCGCCGCTTCACGCGCAAAACTCGTTTTCAACGAACCTTACGAACTGCCCGAGGGCGGCGAATTCGCAGGCGAGATCGAGAACGATCTTTCCGGACTCGATCTCAAGGAGTGCGCCGAAAAGATCTCAAACGCGATCTTTTCCGCGGAACAGGGCGAAGGATGCTCGATCAATGCACTCGAGATATTTGTTTATCGCGACACGGTGAGGGTAAGGAACTCGAATGGCGTTGATAAAACGCAGCGGATCACCCGCGCCGACGTCGAGTCCATCCCGACATTCACGGACGCTGACGGCTCTTATGAGCTTTATCACAGAATGCATTTCACCGATCTCGATACCGACCGCCTGAAAAAAGAGGTCGCCCGAAAATCTCAGGAAGTCAAAGATCGCGCGCAGGCAAAAAAAGCGGAACCTTCGGATAACGTCACGATCGTTCTGAGGCCCGACGAGATCAGCTCTATGATCGACGAGTTGACTTACGGTCTTAATTACGCCGACGTTTATACCGAGTCAAATCGCTGGGGAGTCGGCGATGAGATACAGGCAGAAGGTGAATGCGATCCCCTTACCGTCACGATGAGGGCAGCCGTAAAGGGATGCGACCTCTCCTCGTTTTTCGATAAAGACGGAACGGATCTTACCGACGTTACCGTTATAGAAAAAGGTAAGGTCACTGCACTGTGGGGTTCTTCGAGATTCGGCCAGTACCTCAAAGTCGAAAAGCCGTCCGGCTCGCTTCGTTGCTATTCTCTGAAGCCGGGAACGCTCACCGACGAAGAACTCGGAAAGACCGACCATCTCGAGTGCGCGTCGCTCTCCGGTCTTCAGATCGACCCGTTTGCCGATTATCTCGGCGGCGAGATCAGACTCGCGTACCGAGTTAAGGACGGCAAACGCGAACCCGTTACCGGTATTTCGTTCAGCACGACTCTGTCCGGCGCGCTAAATTCTCTGAAACTCTCCGAACGCGTCGTGACGGACAGAGAATACGAAGGACCGGAATTCATGCTCTTCAATGGAGCGGAAATACTCTGAAAAAACAGAAATAACGGAAGGAGGGGATCCTGAGTGAACGGATTCGGAGACGAACACAGGTACGACGATATCATCGGTCTGCCTCACCGCGTTTCCGCAACTCGGAAACGGATGGATCCCCTTTCACGCGCAGCGCAATTCAGCCCGTTCGCGGCTTTGACCGGATACGAGGATTACATCTTTGAAGAGGGCAGATTCACCGACGGCAAAGCGGAACTTGACGAGGATGAAAAAGAGGCGATCGGATCGCGGCTTACCTCTCTTGCCGCTCTTTTTCCGGATGCCGGGGAAGTCATTGTTACGTACTGGTCGGAGGACGGGAAAAAGGCGGGAGGAAGATACCTGACCGTTTCAGGTAAAGTTGAAAAGATCGACCCCGAAAAGGGAACAGTTGCATTTGACTGCGGGATCACGCTATCCGTATCCGATATTTTTTCCGTCTGCGATTACGGGAACTGTCCCGGGGAGGCGTAGGATATGGATAGAACTTTTATCGCGATCGATCTGAAGTCTTTTTACGCCTCCGTCGAATGCGTCGCCCGCGGCCGTGATCCGCTCACGACGAACCTCGTAGTCGCCGACGAGAGCAGAACGGAAAAGACTATCTGCCTCGCAGTTACTCCGCCTCTCAAGGCGATCGGCGTTTCGGGGCGCCCCCGTCTGTTCGAGGTCGTCTCCAAAGTGCGCGAAGTCAACGCGTTCCGCAAACTGTCTGCTCCGAACAAAAGGTTCTCGGGAAGATCGGACGATTCAGAAGAACTGAAACGCGATCCGTCTCTCGAGATCTCGTATATCGTCGCTCCTCCGAGAATGAGACGTTATATGGAAGTCAGCACGCAGGTATACTCCGTATATCTCCGTTTCGTTTCTCCCGAGGATATTCACGTTTATTCGGTAGACGAGGTGTTCATCGACGCGACGAAATACCTCAAGCTTTACGGACTTACCGCCCGCGAACTAACGGTGAAAATGATCCGCGAGGTACTCAAGGAAACCGGCGTCACGGCTACCGCAGGGATCGGCACGAATCTGTATCTCGCAAAAGTCGCGATGGATATTGTCGCAAAACACACGGAGGCCGACCGGGACGGCGTCAGGATCGCCGAACTCGACGAGATGAGTTATAGGAGGCTTCTGTGGACGCACAGGCCGCTCACCGATTTCTGGCGAGTGGGTCCCGGCTACGCCCGAAGACTCGAAGAAGAGGGACTTTTCACTATGGGCGACGTCGCCCGCGCGTCCCTTCGCTCGGAGGAAAAACTCTACTCGATGTTCGGCGTCAACGCGGAGCTTCTCATAGATCACGCGTGGGGATGGGAACCGTGCGAGATCGCCGAGATCAAGCGGTACAGACCGGAAAAGAACAGCATGGGTTCGGGCCAGGTACTGAAAGAACCGTATCCCTTTGAAAAAGCTCGTCTGGTCTGCCGTGAGATGACGGACGTTCTCGTTCTTGACCTCGTGGAGAGGGGACTGGTCACCGACAGAATGATCCTCACGGTCTGTTACGATACTGAAAATCTGGCACACGGTTCGTCGGCATACACGGGCAAAACGACGTCGGACAGATACGGCAGAGTCGCACCGAAGGAAGCACACGGTACGGCGCCTCTTCCCGATCCGACTTCGTCGACGAAAATAATTCTTGACGCCGTCACGTCGCTATTTGACAGGATCGTAAGGCGCGATCTCTCTGTCCGACGCATTAATGTCGTTGCGGACAACGTCGTTCCCGAATCCCGTCTGAAAACGGAAACGGGGGGAGCCCAGATCGATATGTTTACCGACCTCGCCGCGGAGGAAGAGAAGATCGAACGGGAGCGTTCAGCCGCAAAAAAAGAGAAGAAAAAACAAAACGCGCTGATCGGTATCAAAAAGAAGTACGGTAAAAACGCCATTCTTCGCGGTTTCGACTATGAGGAGGGCGCTACATCAAGAGATCGGAACGCTCAGGTCGGCGGTCATAAAGCTTAAAAAGCAGTCCGTAGTCGGGCTGCTTTTTACATATTTTTCTTCATTCTTTCGAATGCGCTTTTTTCAAGTCGGGAGACCTGCGCCTGCGAAATGCCGATCTCTTCAGCGATCTGGACCTGCGTCTTTCCGCCGTAATATCTCATGCTTATTATCGAGCGTTCGCGTTCGTTCAGTTTTTTCATCGCTTCTCTCAGCGCGATGTCCTCGAGCCATGTTTCGTCAGTGTTGTCTTTGTCGCTCAGCTGGTCCATTACGAAG
>JAFWPR010000068.1 GCA_017545225.1 Clostridia bacterium | reverse complement strand
GTCCCTGAAGGTGCACGAGTTGACGTTGTTGACGCAGAGGGTCCACCTGTTCCCATTCCGAACACAGAAGTTAAGCTCTGTCGTGCCGACAATACTTGCATGGCGACGTGCCGGGAAGATAGGTAAACGTCAACACTCAAAAAAAGGCAAAAGCTGATTGCTTTTGCCTTTTTTGTCAGTTCTACGATTCGTAGGTTGACTTTTACACAGTCGATTGATAAAATCGAGTTGACGTTTAAGAGGAAGGTGAAACATATGGACGTTAGAAAGACCGGTAGGTTTATCGCGAATCTCAGACACGAGAAAGGTTTGACTCAAAAAGAACTGGCCGATGAACTAAGTGTTTCCGACAAGGCGGTGTCTCGTTGGGAAACCGGAAAAGGATATCCGGATATTCCAAGCCTTGTTGCGATCAGCGAGTTTTTTTCTGTTTCGATAAATGAGATTATTTATGCGGAAAAAATCACGACGCCTGAAGTTGAAAAAAACGTACAGATCGAAATTGCAAAAGCATATGTAGGAGAGACGATAAAGAAAAAACGTATTTCAAAACTCGCCGTCGCAGGTTTTATAGTTGCAGGAGTCTGTTCTATTTTGATTATAATCTACATAGCATTGATTGCCTTTAATATTAAAGGACAAATATCTAATTATTATGCTGACTACGGAAAATGTTATATTGCAGATGATTACGATTCATTGACTTTTGAAGGGAAACGATACGTATCGGTCGATATAGGCATGACGTCGGTAATGACGGGTAACGAGAAGATTTGTTCTGCATACAATAAGGGGACCGGTCCTGTTTCTTCTCTTTTTTACGCCGACAAGGTTTATCCCGTAATAGGGTGTGAAAATTACGATATTATCTATCTTTCAACAGACTATGATGAAAATAAATCGGACGTTTTCATCGCCGAGGACAAAGTTGAACATTACCTTGACGTTTTGGAGACGTGCGAGTTTACCGATTATGTTGCCGAAATGATCACTCAAGACGGCAAGAGTTTTACCGTGGAACTTAACCCGGATTTATCTGAGTATATAGATAATCTGACAGTTGACGACGTTACCGATTCTGTTGATTCATTCACCATGCGTTCCCGAGGCGATGAGACGGTAGAAGTCTTTAAAAAGCAGAAAGACAACCCGTTTCACAAAAACATCGGAATGCTGTTTCGAAAAGGGGGCGAGTATTACTGGAGTTTCACATATTCTACGGGTAAAGATTTTTACAAGTATTATTATTACGACTATGGTCCGGTATACGTTATCGACGATAAATTCGATTTAATTCTCGATGAATTGTTCAGTCGGCAGCTTAATAAAACATTAGAATAAGCGAATCATAAGGACCGCCTCGGTCGAATCGACCTGGCGGTCCTCGTATATAATATGATAATTATAGTCCTTTATCTTTCAGTTCCTTCACAAGTTTCACGTAGAATTCCCTGACGTCGAAGCCATTGATATTCTCACGGTTCATATCGACCATATCCCCGTGGGATATCCCGCGCGGACCGTCAGTAGTGAGGAATACGTAGTTTTCTCCCCACTTGAAGGAACTCTCAGCGACGAGGCCGTCGTTCGGTCCGTCAAAATACTTTGCCAGATGATACGTAAAATTAAGCGGGAATTTTCCGCTTGTCGCCCTGTTCAACTTTGAACCGACGCTTCGACCTAAAACGCGAGGATCATCTTTCAACTCGTTATCAAGTATCTCGCACCGAGACGCTGTCAGATCGTACACGGCAGACAGAAAATCCGGATTTTCGTCTCCGAGTTTCTTCAGTGCCGCGTTGTACGTCTTCGCAACGCCGTTCTTCAATGCCTCCGGCGCCTTGTTCAGCAGATAATCTGCGAAAACACACCCTTTGTGCGGAGTGTTTATCGTCGTCAACGAAGCGATATATTCACCAGCTCCGAATGACGAGATCGCAGAGCGGCAGTCGAGCCCTCCTTTTGAGTGTGCTATCACGTTTACTTTTTCGCATCCGGTTTCTTCGACGATATGTTTTACTCTTTCGGCGATTTCTCGTCCGCTTTCGGTGACCGACAGGGCCGACTGGTGCTCTCCGTAAAAGATCTTCGCGCCGTTTGACTCAAGTTCTTTCGGGATCCTGCCCCAGTAATTAACGTGCTTGAAATCCCTGAAAAACACGCCGTGAACGAGGAGAAGCGGGTACTTTGTATCGCAAACCTTCTCGTCTTTTCTTTTTTCGTTGATTATCGCCTTTTCGTTTTCAAATCTGACTTCCTCATAACAAACCGAAACGATCTGGTGCAGAGCGAAAATATGGAGGAACGGAATCCACCCGACAAGGATACCGATCACTCTGCGTTTTATACCGAGTTGGACCGACGTCAGATAAACTCTGATTATTCCGTTCCAAAATACGACGGCAAGTACCGCCGCGGCGAATCCGCCGCTTATAAAGAATGCCGCTTTGTTGTCCTTAATGATGAAAAACGCCGCGGCAAGGTGGAAGCAAACCGTTATGATCGCGCTGACCGCGAACGCAAACAACAGATCGGAGCCGTCGGCGAGCACTCTCAACCTGAACCTTTTTATTCGGAAATTCGTGGGTGACGGAATAACGTTGACGATTACGAAAAGCGCTGCAATTGCGGGAATCAAAACCCAAGCTCCGGGTAGGAAATAAACGATCCCGTAAAGGCACGCCGCGGCCGAAATTACGAGCCAGTCGAATATTTTGAAAATCGTTTTCATTTTGAATACCCTCGAGGTCTTTTTTTTATTTTACCACTCAAACACATTTTTGTAAACTCCACGTACCGTTCGGCGCTCTGAATCTTGACACAAAATCGTCCCGTGAGGTATAATTATGTCGACGATCGACGGAGGGTACTGTTTATGGATAAAGCGGAACTTTTCCTCAAAAAGTATAAAGAGCTAGAGGCTGCGATAAGGGCTGAATATTCCGACGCGCGCGACGACGACAGATCTCCCGTTCTGATCCTGTCGCGCAGCCCCGAATTCAGATCGTCCCGAGCTATGCTCGATCTCTGCCGCGACGTCCGTAACCTTCTGTCGCATAACACGACCGTGGACGGCAGATACGGCGTCGTTCCGGACGACGCGCTTCTTGATTTTCTCGACAAAACGATCAGCGCCGTCAAATCGCCCGCCGTTGCGCGCGACGTCTGCGTTCCCCTCGAGAAGATCCTTTGCGTTTCGGATAACGGACTCGTCATGCCCGTCTTGAGAAAGATGAGGGAACTGTTTTATTCTCACGTTCCGATAATTGAAAACGGTGTCGTAACAGGCGTGTTCAGCGAGAATTCCGTCCTGACGTGCCTTGTCGACGGAGTCGCTCCGTTCGGCGAGACTACGACTTTTTCCGATATAAAGAAATACCTTGCTTTTGACGTTTCCGAAGCCGAATCGTACCGCTTCATTTCCGGTTACGAACGCGTTTCGTCTATAATAGACACGTTCGAATCGGCTACCGTGAAGGGAGACAGGGTCGGTATGATCTTCGTCACGAAAAACGGGCGGAGAGACGGCGAACTTCTGGGGATCATCACCGCCTGGGACGTCGCTTCGCAGGCCGACTGAATCCCGGATGCGATCACTCCGGTAAAGGAGGGAACAGAATGCTCGGAAAACTCGTCGCCGTAATTAAAAAGGGCGACAGAATCGGCAGAGAAGGGCTTGACGCAGAACATTTTGCCCGAGGCAGAAATTTTTACAAACTGTTCTGGGTCTTCTTTACCGGTTCACTGATCGGAATAATCGTTGAAACTTTCTGGAGCCTTTTCGTAACGCCCGGCCATTTTCATTTCGAGTGGAGATCCGGTATCATTCTCATACCGCTCAATCCGGTTTACGGACTGTGCGCCGTTCTGCTTTACGTATTTCTTTTCAATATCAAAAAGAAAAACTTTCTGACACTTTTTCTTTCGTTCGTTATCGGCGCGATCTCAGGCTCGGCTCTTGAGTTCGTTATCTCGATTTTGCAGGAGAAGTTTATCGGTTCCGTATCATGGGATTACAGTTACGCTACCTTCCGGATCGGCAACCGTATCTGTCTTGAATTCGCTTTGTACTGGGGAATACTCACGGTGGGCTGGGTATTGTTTTTCAGACCGCTGCTCGATCTTGCCATTCTGAAAATACCGGAAAAGCCCGGTAAACCGCTCACTGTCATTTTATTCGTCGTTATGGCGTTCTTCGGCGCAGTTTCGATCGTCGCTCTGCTTCGCTGGAGCGCGCGCCTGAACGGTACGGCGCACGATCTGGGCGCGTTCGGCAGAATGCTCGATCGGGTATTCAACGACGGCGTAATGGCGTTTTTCTATCCGAATATGATATTTGTTTGATCGAAAGGAAGATAAGGAAATGACTTTACTTAAAGGCGCTGCAGTCGTCGGTCAGTCCGGCGGACCCACGGCGGCGATCAACGCAACTCTCTCGGGCGTTATCAAGGCCGTCATCAACGACAACGGAGAAAACGTCACGTCGCTTCTCGGAATGAGAAACGGTATCGAGGGCCTTCTCAGGGACGACCTCGTCGATCTGACTGCCGCTTTCACGAAAGACGGAGGACCGGACGAAGATAAGCTTTCACTGCTTGAGGGAACGCCCGCCGCGGCGCTCGGTTCCTGCCGAAAAAAGCTGCCCGACCCCGATAAAGACCGCGGGTTCTTCAACGGTCTTATCGAGATCTTCCGTAAATATGACGTCAGATATTTCTTCTATATCGGCGGCAACGACTCGATGGACACGGTTCTGAAACTTTCAAAATACCTCAGGACTTCGGATTATGAGATGCGTTGCGTCGGTATCCCCAAGACCATCGATAACGATCTGGCGGGGACCGATCATACACCCGGATTCGGTTCTGCCGCAAAATATATCGCCGTTACTCTCAAAGAGATAGTGCGCGACTGCTCGGTCTATACCGTCCCCGCCGTCACCGTCGTCGAGATAATGGGCCGCGACGCGGGATGGCTCACCGCCGCGTCGGGTCTGCCGTGCGACGTTCCCGGCGCGGGTCCCGACCTGATCTATCTGCCGGAGCGCCCGTTCTCTCTCGACGCGTTCCTCGAGGACGTAAAGGAAGTACACTCGAGAAAACCCGCCGTCGTCGTCGCCGTTTCGGAAGGACTCAGGTTCGCCGACGGACGGTACGTGGGGGAAGGTACGCAGAGCGGCGCCGCCGACGTTTTCGGCCACAAATATCTTGCCGGCACGGCGAAAGCGCTCGAACTCTTCATCAAAGAGAAACTCGGGTGCAAGGTCCGTTCCATCGAACTGAATCTGCCGCAGAGATGCGCTTCTCATCTTGCCTCACTCACCGATATCAACGAGTCTGTCGCGACCGGTTCCGAGGGCGTTCGGGCCGCGATCGACGGCAAGACGGGCGTAATGGTCACGGCGAAAAGATCGCCGGGACCCGGTTATTTGATATCGTTCGACGCTTCCGACATTTCGGGTATCGCCAACGAGATCCGCACGGTTCCCGACGAATATATAAACGAACGGGGCAACGGCGTCACGCCGGCATGCCTTGACTATATCAGACCGCTCATCGCAGGCGAGGTCGCTCCCGCGTACAAGGACGGCCTCCCGATCCATCTCGTGATCTGACTTAAAAAGGAGGAATTCCTTTGGAACACACGGTAATACTCGAACACGTTACGAAACGGTATAAGAAATGCACGGCCGTGAACGACGTTACGACTCGCATAACGGGACCTATGATCTACGGTCTCATTGGAAAAAACGGCGCGGGTAAGACGACGCTTCTGAAAATGATCGGCGGGCTCGCGTCCCCTACTGCCGGGGCGGTAACGGTCGGAACGAAAAAAACGGTAGGGGTGCTTATCGAGAACCCCGGCCTTTTCACACACCTTGACGCGCGCGACAATCTTCTTGTCAAAATGAAGATGATCGGGTCCGGAGACGAGGATGAAGCCGAAAGGCTTCTCAGCAAAGTCGGACTCGCCGGCGTGGGAAAGAAAAAAGCGGGCGCCTTCTCATTGGGGATGAAACAACGTC
>JAFWPR010000067.1 GCA_017545225.1 Clostridia bacterium | reverse complement strand
CTTGTTAACAACGCTGCCATCCTGCTCGGAAACAACGCGGGTTTCCAGTCGCTCGCAGCGAAGCCGACGAGAACGAAGACTCAGAAGGTCTTCGACCCTGTCACCGACGAGCAGATAACGAAGAAGACCTCGGGCAACCTCCCGATGGTCGCGATCTTCAACACCACGGCTCCCGAGGGCGGCGAGGAACCCGAAGAACTCGCCTGCACCGGTTCGCTCACCCTTAACGACGACGTTGAGATCAACGTCGCTGTCAACGGCGTTTCCGCTGAGCTGGCAAACGGCGGCTACGTGGTCTACAACAGATCCGACGAAGAAGAGCACACCGCTTACTTTGACGCCGCTCACCTCGTAGAGGACGGCAAGTACAAGTTCACGGTCGCTTCCTGCGACGCCATCCATCTTGCGGATCCCGTTTACTTCAGCATCTTTGACGCCAGCGGCGAATACGTCGACGGTTTTGAATACAGCGCGAAAGACTACTGCGACACCGTTGTCACCGATCCCAATGCGGCTCAGGGTCTGAAGGATCTTTGCTCCGCTCTCATGGCGTACGCTTACTATGCGGATTCCATCTTCCTCGGCGCTCCTTCGGCGGATTACACCGAACTGTACGGTGACGCTATCGTCGCCGTTACGGGACTTCGTCCCGAGAGAATGGGTACTTATCAGTCCGAAGCGATTTACGGAGACCCCGTTACCGGGATCAGCGCGTCGCTCGCACTCAAGTCCAAGACCGAACTCAGCATCTTCGTCAAAGGCGTCAGCGAACTGCACGACGTTGCCATCACCGTCGGAGGCGAGGCTTGGGATAATTACGAAGTCGTACCGGCTTCGGCGAAGAAGAGCCGCGTGATCATCAAAGGTCTCCGCGCCGTCGATCTGCAGTCTCCGATCGAACTCGTCTGCGCGGAAGCTTCCGTTGAGTATTCTCCCATGGCATGCGCAAAGGCTCTTGTAGCCGGTAATACTGACTATGCTGACGTTTGCAGAGCGCTTTACCGCTACAGCACGGCTGCGATCAATTACTTTGCTGACTGATATCTCAACTCAATTGAAAAAGGCGCGGCGATTCTTCGCCGCGCCTTTTCTCTTATAATGCACAAAAATACCCGCCCCGAAAAGGGGCGGGTATATCATTTATACTCCCATATCTATAAACGATCTCGCTATTACGTTGTCTTGAAGACCCTCGTCGAGGTCGACGAAATATCCCGAGAACCCGCCCACGCGGACTATCAGATCCTTGTGCTTTTCCGGGTGTACCTTCGCGTCGAGCAGATCCTCCGGTGAGACGACAGTTGCGGTGTACTGCTGACCGCCTCCCGCAAAATATGTTTTTGCGAGGTCTTTGAACGCCTCTTTCCCTTTCGGCGTGCAGAAGACCTTTTTGTCGAATTTCATCTGGAAGATGAATCCCGAACAGCAGTTTTTATGATCGTATCTAAGCGCGGAATTGATATGCGACGTCGGACCGCACGTATCGCACCCGGGGACCGCCGCAATACTGTCCGCTATCAGCGGTTCGCATTTCTTTTTGCCGTTCGGGAGCGCCGCTATGTTCGCTCCGTGGTCCGCGGCCCTGTCGTCGGGAGAACAGCCTCCCGTGTAAACGCCGCCGCGGTACGTGTGATTCCTTTTGAGAACTTTGAAAAACCGGTTGACTATCCCGGACGTGATGCGGTCGACACCCTCTGAGTCGTTGCCGAATTTCTCGCAATGAGAGAAATCGTGATAAAGCTCGTCGTATCCCTCAAAGTTCGCCTTGAGCGCGGTGAGAAGCTGCGCCATCGTGTATTTTTTCTCGGTGAATACGAGCTTCTTTATCGCCCACAGCGAGTCCCCCGTGTCGGCGATCGCCTCGGCGAGGATCTGACCGTGATTGTAAAGCGGTCCGCCGTTTCTGTAGTCGACGCCCCTTTCAAGGCATCCTTCGATCAGACAAGAGCGGAGCGGATTCGGCTGGTACAGCCCGCGCGTTTGCTGACACATATTCGCCGCCTCGCACGCCATATACGTGATATAGTCGAGCTGCCTCATGAACGCCCGCTCCATCTGTTCGTAAGACGTGAAGGTCGAAGCGTCTCCCGTCGGTATCGACTCGAATCTTTGCGTCACGTCGTTGAATCCGTCCCACAGCGCGTACTCGAGACATTTTGCGAGTACGACCTCGCCGTCTTCAAGTCCCATGTGGCTCTTGCCCATGATATCGATCTGATTGCAACCGTTCATACAGTAAAGATGACTGTCGCACGGCGGTATTCCGATCTTCTCAAGGGCGGGACATACGACCTCGTCGTTGTAGATCGCGGGCATGCCGATCCCGGACGCCAGCGTTTCCGCCGCTTCGTCCCAGAGCTTTTCCGGCGTGTTCCGATGGACTCTCATCGTGAGGTTAGGCGTCTCGTATTTCCTTTCCCGGGCGATCCTTAGTATATCGTATGACAACCCGTTCGTCATATCGTTCCAGTTTTCGTCGGAACCCGAGATACACAGGTTCCACGTCCTCGTGTCGTGGAAGCATTCCCACAGGCGGGACAGAACGTCAAGGATCGCGTCGCGGTCGTCCGTCGCCTCGTATGCGCGGAGCATATACTGGTCGAAACGGCCCGGCGAGTCGGTCCCGTCAAACGTAAAGATCATCCAGAAGCAGAGACACGCGGAAGTGAAATCGTACGCGGGCTTTTTAGGCACGACTGAAAACGCCCGCGCGGCGTCCTCATATCTCTTTTTATCGTCGGGATCTCCGCACTCCGCGGCGAGCTTTTCCGCGAGAGCGCGGAACCTTTCCCCGAGTATGTCGATCGCGTCGAGCGTATAGGAGCACCCGCGGTAAAACCAGTCTGAATCTTCGATATTTATACTTTTGTACTTATTGATGATCTCTCTTATCCCGTCCGTCCCGAGGTTGACGACGCGTCCGAAATCGGGATTGGAGTGGCCTGGCCATCCGCCGCCCCAGAGTGCGTGCCCGGATTCGAGAGCTGAATACTTCTCGTATCTCGGCAGATCGTGGGCAGCCGCTTTGTAACGGTTATACTTGCTGTCGTTCTCCATGATCCGGTCTTTGAACTCCGGATGAGCGGCGACGGCGTCGTCCCGGCCGTCCCCCTCGTAATTGAAGCCCATACCGTAGCTGAACCCTCCGCCGAAGCCGTGCGAACGCGCGTCGACGACCGGCATGATATTCCGGTCGAAACTTATATTTATATACGGCGCTGCGCGCAGAAGGGAAAGGCCTATGCGTTCCGCGATCTCCGCGTCCTCATTCTCGAAAAAACCATCCGCGAACGGATCCAGTTCCCGGTAATCCATATTATCCTCCAATATTAACTCAAAGCGGTCCCTTCATCGCTGACGGACCGCTTTTCACGGCCGTGTGAATCTCATTCCGGGGATACGTTCATACTCCCATATCGGTGACGGTACGCGCAATGACGTTGTCCTGAAGTCCCTCGTCGAGATTGACGAAATAGTCGCTGTATCCGCCGACGCGGACGATGAGGTCGCGGTGACGCTCCGGATGGATCTTGGCGTCGAGCAGATCCTCCGGATTGACGACGTTGACCGTGTACTGCTGACCGCCTCCGCCGAAGAACGCTTTGGCGAGCGTTTTGAACGCCTCTTTGCCTTTCGGCGTATTGAACACCTTCTTGTCGAACTTCGTCTGGAAAATGAAGCCGGAGCACGAGTCGACGTGGTTGTAGTTGAGTACGGATTTGATATGCGCCGTCGGTCCGCGGAAGTCGCATCCCGGAACGGCTGCGATACTGTCCGCTATCAGCGAGTCGCCCTTCTTCTTTCCGTTGGGCAGGGCGGCTATCTGTATGCCGTAGCCCGCGGCGCGGGAGAACGGAGAGCAGCCCCCGGTGAAAACGCCGCCGCGGTAAGTGTGGTGCCGTTTCAGGATGGTGAAGAATCTGTTGAGGATGCGCGAAGTGATCTCGTCGACGCCCTCGGAGTCGTTTCCGAATTTTTCGCAGTGCGAGAAGTCGTAGTACAGTTCGTCGTACCCCTCGAAATTGGCGTCGAGCGCGTCGATGAGCTGTGCCATCGTATACTTTTTCTCGTCGAATACGAGCTTCTTTATCGCCCAAAGCGAGTCTCCCGCGTCAGCGATCGCCTCGGCGAGGATCTGACCGTGATTGTAGAGCGGACCGCCGTTTCTGTAGTCGACGCCCTTTTCAAGGCAACCTTCGATCAGACAGGAACGGAAGGGATTGGGCTGGAACGCAGCTCTGACGTGCTGCGCGCTGTTGGCGGCGAAACACGAGTGGAAGGTCGCGTATTCGAGCTGTTCGTTGAAAGCGTTTTCGACTTCCTCGTACGTTTCGAATTTTCTCGCGTCTCCGGTCCTGATGGAGATCTCTTTGCCGTCCATTGCGTTGTATCCGTTGTGAAGCGCCAATTCGAGGCACTTCCCGAAGACGACCTCGCCGTCCTCGAGTCCCATGTGGCTCTTGCCCATGATATCGACCTGATTGCATCCGTTCATACAGTACAGATGGCTGTCGCACGGAGGGATGCCGATTTTTTCAAGCGCAGGACACATTACCTCGTCGTTGTAGAGCGCGGGCATACCGATCCCGGTCGCAAGAGTGTCCGCAATCGCGTCCCACAGCTCCTCGGGGGTGTTGCGGTGAACGCGGAGCGTTATGTTGGGCGTCTGATATTTTTTCTCGCGAGCCATGGCGAGAATATCGTACGTCAGACCGTTCGTATCGTCGTTCCAGTTTTCGTCCGAACCGGAGAGGCAAAGGTTCCACGTACGCGTGTCGTGAAAAACTTCCCACAGTCTTTCGAGCACGTCGAGCACGTCCTCTCGCGGCTGTTCGATCTCGTATGCGCGCTTCATGAACTGGTCGAAACGGCCGGGAGAGTCGATGCCGTCGAACGTGAAGATCATCCAGAAAACGTGGCAGGCGGAAGTGAAATCGTAAGCGGGCTTTCTCGGTACGACGGAAAATGCCTCCGCCGCTTTTTCGTAACGTTTTTTATCAGCGGGGTCGTCGCACTCCGCGGCGAGTTTTTCCGCGAGTTCGCGGAATCTGTCGCCCAGAATGTCGATCGCGTCGAGCGCGTATCCGCACGCGCGGTAGAACCAGTCCGCGTCTTCTTTGTTGATCTCTTTATATTTGTTGATTATCTCGCGTATCCCGTCTGTCCCGAGATTGATTATCCTTCCGAAATCGGGGTTGGAATGGCCTCCCCATCCGCCGCCCCAGAGGACTCCAGAATCGTTCAGCGCGGTGTATTCGCGCGTGCGGAAAAGAGTCTGCGCCGTCTGACGGTAGGGAAGAGTCATCTCGCGCGCCGCGTCGAGACGCGGACGCTCCTCCGGATGTTCGTCGTAGTAATCGTCGTCGTGGCGGAACGTGAGGCCGTCGGAGAAGCCGAAGCCCGCCCCGTCTCCATGCGGACAGGCGAAAACCTGCGGGAGTATATGATCGCCGAACGTGATCTCAAAGCTTTTGGCTCCTTCTTTCAGGGCGAGACCGACGCGCTCCGCGCGTTCGAGGCCCTCGTTCTCAAAATAATTGATCTCCATGGGATCGCTGCAGTATTTTCTGATATTCATTTCGGTTCCTCCTTATTCCGATATTCTGACTTGCACGCCGTTCTCTTCAAAGCGCGCGCGCCATCTTTTTTTGTCTTCTTCATCCGCGGCTTTCGCCTCGTACCTCGGTTCGTTGCCGAGTTTTCTGTCTTTTCCGGTCCCGAGCGTGTGGTAAGGCATGATCTCGGCGTACCGATATTTTCCGACGTGCTCTTTGAGAAACGCACAGAGCGCGCCGATATCCTCGTCCCGGTCGTTCATTCCCGGGATCATCGGGAGTCGTATCACGACGTCCGCGCCGCGGGAGAAAAGGTAATCGAGATTATCGAGGATCGTTTTGTTGTCAGCGCCCGTCAGTTCTCTGTGACGTTCGGGGTCCATACATTTCAGATCGTAAAGGAACGTTGTTCCGAGATCCGCGGCTTTTTCGAAAAACCACCGCGGTCCGGCGCCGCACGTTTCGATCGCGATGCCGATATTCTCCGCTTTCGCGCGCTTTAGAAGTTCGAGCGTGAACTCGGGCTGATAAGAGGGCTCGCCTCCGAGACGGTCAGTCCGCCCCCGGATCTTTCATAGAACATTCTGTCCTTCAGCACGTCGCTCATTACCTCGTCTGCGGAGACCTCTTTCCCGAGAAGCTCGTTCGCGTCGTTGAGGCAGACGTCGACGCACCGTCCGCAGTGAGTGCACTGCTCGCGGTCGATTATGAGCGCCCCGTCTTCGATCCTCCTTGCCGGACAGACTCGGAGGCACCGCCCGCAGAGAGTGCATCTCGAAGCGGTGAACGAAAGCGACACGGTCCGGAACAACCCCTCCGGGTTGTGACACCAGATGCATTTGAGAGGGCATCCCTTGAGGAAAACGTTCGTCCTGATCCCGTCCCCGTCGTGCAGACAAAACTTTTGGATATTGAAGATAGTTCCCGTGACGAACACCTCCTTCCGAGCGGACATACTGATTCAATTTATTCTATCACAAAACCGTATCGCGGTCAATACGCGAAGGCGAGTGTTTTCCCTTTGTTCATACCTTTTTTGACTTCTTCGCTCTTGTCTTTTCCGCGGCAATGAAGTATAATAAAATCGAAGAAATATTGAAAGGAGGAAGGCGGATTGAAACGCTTCGTGATCAACGAAAACGACGCGGGCCAGCGGCTCGACAAATTCGTGACCAAGGCGACGGCGGGAATGCCTTCCTCGCTCCTTTATAAGTATATACGGAAGAAAAGGATCAAGGTCAACGGCAGACGCTGCGAGGCGTCCGACCGCCTTTCTCCCGGCGACGTCGTCGAGATGTACGTCCCCGACGAATTTTTTGAAAAAGAGTCCTCCCCGCGCGAATATTCACGTTCTTCCGCGCCTCTCGACGTCGTATGGGAGGACGAAAACGTTCTCCTCGTCAATAAAAGGCCGGGCGTTCTCTCCCACACCGGCGACGAAAGGGGAGCCGCGCAGTCCGGCGAGGCGGAGCGTTCGACGCTCGTCTTCGCCGTCAAATCGTATCTTTACGAAAAGGGTGAGTACGATCCGGACCGCGAGAATTCGTTCGCTCCCGCTCTCTGCAACCGGATCGATCGGAACACAGGCGGCATCGTGATCGCCGCAAAGAACGCAGCGACGCTCCGCGCCGTAAACGAGGCGATAAAGCGGCGGGATATAAAGAAATTCTACCTCTGCGCCGTCCACGGGATACCCGATAAGAGGGAAGCGACCGCGACCGCGTACCTGATAAAAGACGAAAAGACGAAAAAAGTCGCAGTTTTCGACTCGCCGAGGGACGGCGCTAAAAAGATCGTCACCTCTTACCGCGTGCTGAAAACGGACGATGAAAATGTTTCAATTTGTATTAATAATTCTTTTTCTTTTTCTTCTTTAGCTTTTTTATTTTCTTCTGTAGCAACATTTAAAAAAACATCTTCTAGTGTAGGCATTGATACATTATAAGATTTTATTTTTAATTCATTTATATTTTCATCCAAATTCTTAAAAAATTT
>JAFWPR010000066.1 GCA_017545225.1 Clostridia bacterium | reverse complement strand
TATATGACGAACTCATAACACCTCCTGCATAAATAACGGGAAGGCCCTCCGAACAAGTCGCGTTTTCGGTCAGTTCCTCAACAACATCAGCGATAAAGCTCAAAAGATAAGCAGAAACTTCAGCGCGGTCAGCGCCGGAATCAATCAACCTGAGAGCTCTGTTTTCAAGCCCTGACATATTGCAGTCCGTTCCGTGAACTGACAAACCGTCTTTTCGAGGCGAACCGTCAAACGAGAGGGCGAGCGAATCGATCTGTGCCCCGCAGGGGAAACGAAGACCCATTCTGACGCCGACTCTGTCGATTATCTGCCCTGCGGAAGCGTCGAGAGTGCCGCCTATACGTGACACGTCAAATATACGTTTTGAGGAAAGCGAGGGGGAAACTTTTAAGACATCGAAAGTGCCTCCCGAAACGTGGAATGAAATAAACGGATGCGAGAAAAAGCCATCCGCATCAAACGAATAGATTCGAGAAGCTGAATAAACAGCCGCCGCTACGTGTCCGTCCTGATGCGAGACTTTATAAAGAGGCGCGCCGAGCGTTCCGGATACGGATGAAGCAAGCGCTTCACCGACAAGAAAGCATGGCATATACGATCCGTCTGCGGAACGGGGTGAAGATGAACAAGCAACGGCGCGGATACCGGAAGAACCGCCGGCTATATTAAGAGCGGCTCTTATCGCCTCCGATGCGTCGCCCGTCGCCTTTATGTGTGAGAAAACGGCCTCGCTTTGTCTGAGACCGCGTTCGCCTTCCGCAACCGGAAGGAGTTTTTTATAATTCAGAATAAAGTCGCCCGTATCTTCTGAGAAGATCGCAGCAGAAGTAGTATAGTTACTTGTGTCGAATCCTAAAAAGAGGCCCCCCACTTCAATCCTCCCCGCGTGAGGCGGACTCGCCTCCGATCACGCCGCTTTCACGCCCGATCCTGTTGAGTATACCGTTAATAAACGAAGGCGCGGACTCGTCATCGTATTCCTTTGCAAGTTCGACTGCCTCGTTTATAACGACCTTCGGAGGAACGTCGGTGCCGAGCATCTCGTATACCGCGAAATGAAGAATAGCGGAAGTAACGGGAGAGAGACGGGAGACCTTCCAGTTTTTTGAATCTATTTCTATGAGTTTATCGGCCTCGGGAATGAAGGCGGAAGCGCCGAGAAACGTATTTCTGATATACGGAGAATATGTCTCTTCTTCTTCGGCGATCAGAAGAATATCGTTTGTAGATTCATCCTTGCGGAAAGACGCGGAAAACAAAAGTTCCATTACGGTCTTTCGTTCCTCGCGTCTCGTTTTTTTATTCGTCTTCATAGAGATCCGACCTCGATGTTCGTATCATATTCAAAACTATGTATATTATACATTTACTATATTCTTTTGTCAATATAATCATATATAAATAAAAAGTCGAGACGTGTGAATATTCACGTCCCGACTTAATTTCAGTTCTGCGTATTACTTTGTGATCGTGATTTTATTTATAACACCCGCAATCTCGGGGTCGATGCCCCTGACCTCCGTCAGCCTGCACGCAAGAAGCTGAAAAACCGCAACCGTCAAAAACGGGGATATGAGTTCACTGCCCGACGGAGCGGTAACGATCTTCTCACAGTCGGCGGGAACGAGCGACATGTCATCCGTCACAACGATTATGTCGGCAGAGACGCCGCGTAACTTTTCGATAATCGCGTGAGAGTCCTCTACAGTCTTACCGGAAGGAACTATGACGAACACGGGATCGCCCGGTTTGACCTGGGCGATAGGACCGTGGTGAAAATCCGAGATCGCGTATCCTTTCATCGATATTTTATTCGTCTCGAGCATCTTAAGGGCTCCTTCGAGAGCGATCGGATACGCCATTCCGCGGCCGAGAATTATCGCACCTTTTATATCGCGATACTTGTTTGCCATCCTGTCTATCTGAGGGACGAGATGATCAATATTCTCTTTTACCCGTTCGGGAAGCGTCGCAAGAATATCTGAAAACTTTTCGTCTTTCGCCCATTCTGCGGCGATTGAGAAAAGAATTGCCATCTGACTCGTGAAAGTCTTCGTTGCCGCGATAGATACTTCAGGTCCGGCTCCGCAGAACAAACTGTACCCGGCTTCTTTCGCCATAGGCGAAGTTTCATCGTTCGTCACGGCGACTGTTATCGCGCCGTCCTCTTTCGCGGATCTCAAAACCGCCAAGACGTCCTCGGCTTTGCCCGACTGTGATACGCCTATGACGAGCTGTTCCGAGAGGTCGATCTTCGCACCGTATTTTGTGAAAACGGACGGCGTTCCGAGAGCGCACGGGATACCGGCAACTATTCCGAAAACGTATTGAGCGGCGATACACGCGTGATCCGACGTGCCTCTCGCACAGAAATATACGCTTTTTATGCCGCGGGACTTCGCCTCGGCAACCAAGGCTTTGATCTGTTGTCTGTTCCCCTCGAGGGCGTTCTTAATCGCCGCGGGTTGTTCTCTTATCTCTTTTTCAAGGTTGATCATTGATTTCTCCGTTCCGCCGCTATTTCGCGGCATAATAGTCTGTTTTACGGTTCCTGTTCGGTTTCTGCAGTATCGTCGGTATCGGTCGGGAAGAAATAAGCATTAATGCCGTCCGCGACCGCCGATGCAAACGTTGCCTGCCAATCCGGATCAACAAGTTTTTCAGCATCGGAAGGACTTGAAATAAACCCCATTTCGATCAAGCACGACGCAACCGTAACCTCTCTGATGACGGCAAGACTCTGTGTGTCGATCGTGCATTTCCTCGCGTCCGGAAACGCGGTATCGATCTTGTCGGCAATCAGAAGAGCGATCTGCTCAGAATCATGATTGGTCTTGATCGGATTATCAAAAATATACAGTTTTGTACCGTCAGCGTCGGGATCGTCAAAAATGTTGCAATGAAGTGAGATAAAATAATCGCACGTTTTTGAATTAACGAGAGCTACCCTTTCGTTCGGGTCAAAATAATTATCGGTGAGGTACTGTTCGATCTCCGGATAAGATTCATCTTGATGAGTGAAAACAACCGAATAACCGAGATCCTCGAGCCTTTCGCCGAGGAGTTTTGACACGGCAAG
>JAFWPR010000065.1 GCA_017545225.1 Clostridia bacterium | reverse complement strand
GTCCCTGAAGGTGCACGAGTTGACGTTGTTGACGCAGAGGGTCCACCTGTTCCCATTCCGAACACAGAAGTTAAGCTCTGTCGTGCCGACAATACTTGCATGGCGACGTGCCGGGAAGATAGGTAAACGTCAACACTCAAAGCCCGGCGGAGACAGTCTCAGCATTGTCTCCGCCGCGGTCTTTTAAGAACCGTATCCCATGAAGATACCGGTTCAATGAGCCCACTTAGCTCAATCGGTAGAGCATGCGGCTGTTAACCGCAGGGTCGTAGGTTCGAGTCCTACAGTGGGCGATGAAAAAGGTCCATCGGCATTCGCCGGTGGACCTTTTTCATCTTCCTATAAAAAAAGAGGACGGCAAATATTGTCCGGACAGAATGGCAGGACAATATTTGACCCGCTAACGCCGTTCGTACGGCGTTAGCGGAGAGAACTGTAGGTAAAGTATTCCGAGCAACGCGAGGGATACTTCTTGGTTACAGGAGCATTCTTAGGGATTCAACAAATTGGTAATAACACAGAAATCTAACAATATTAAAGCACAATATTTGTGAATAATCGTCATAAATTATCCAATCGGAACAAAAAGATGCATTATCGCGTCCTCAGAGGAGGACTCGTTGGCCATGTGTCCGCCAGTGTCATAAGATGCGCGTAAAGTGTCAGTCTGAGTCAGTCCTTTTGCTATGAAAAGTTCATCGATCAGCCGTATTATTTCACGATAGCTCGGTCCGGGAAAACTCCAGCTGACTGAAACAACTTTTTCTGCAGGGATCAGGTCGATTTCCGGTCCTTCGACCCGTTCTCTGAGCGGAAGACAAATCGTAAGATCCTGAGCGATATCAGTTCTGAATTCCCTGTAATCCATGCAGTCTGTTTTGAGCAGAACGGCGCGGTTGTAGCTTACGGGAAGTCTCGATTTTATCGCCTCGTACAGCATTTCGTGTGTCAGATTCGAGAGAGTTGCAAGCGAAGGGACGATGCGAACTTTTTTTGTGTAACAGTACGTGGAACTGTATTCCGTGATTTCACAGTGATAAACTCCGTTATTCTTTGTCAGACGGCTCATTCTGTCGACTAACTGATTCAAAGCGTCTTGTCTTTTCAACAGTTTGCCATATAGGACGGAATAATCTCCCGAGGAGTTGAGATGCGCCTTTATATCTTCGTTTACAAAACCGAAAGATCTCAGGGTGAGTATGAGTCCGATTCGGGAAACGTTTGCTGAATCATAGTAGCGGTAACCGGTTTCGGGGGAAGTATACGCGGGTTTAAGCAGACCGGCCGCTTCCATCCTCCTGATGCAGTTATCGCTTATCCCGTAACTTTTTGCCACGGTTCCGATGGGAAGCAAGTTATGTTTCTTTTCGGTGCCATTCATAATTATCCGCTCCGTAAATACAAAACTCCTGCTTATATTTATTTAATTATTTTACATAATAATTATCATAATGTCAACTTTGAACTAGGAAATCAGCAAAAAATGAAAAAGAAAGCATCGACGGAACAAAAAAATCTTAAAAATATGCAAAAAAACCGGAGATAGTGTTGACTCTTACACCGCTGTCAGCGATACAATAAAAAAACCCCTTTTTTATATCAAGAAGAAGGCAGTTTTGAAAAGTGTTTACTATAAGTCCACGGCGATTTTTGTCGCAGCGGTCATTCGATATTCATGGGAAGGGTATGGAAATGCAAATGAAGACAAGAAAAATTTTGAGAGGTTTCGTAGCCTTTTGGCTTGTTCTTCTGTTCATTTTCTCATCGGTTTTCAGCAACGCCTCGATGGTGCTTGCTGACGATTACGGACTTGAGCAGACGGCCGAAACGCAAGAAAACGGTACGCCGCCTGCGGAGGATCCCGTCCGGAGCGGAACGGGAGATGAAGCCGGGGACGGGTCTGCCGACGGGACAAGGTACGTCTGGGACGACGGAAAAGTCAGAGTCACGGCCGTCCTCTCCGATGAGGGGGCAATACCTGTCGACGCCGAGCTCATCGTGAGTCCTGTTGACAGCACGTCCGTTGACTACGACTACGATGCTTATCTGGAAGCGCTGAACGCCGGCTTTGACTCCGATTACGACGAAAGCAACACTCTTCTTTTCGACGTTGCATTCATAAAAGACGGTATCGAGTTCCAGCCTGCTTTGGGAAGCGTTTCCGTCACTTTCGAATTTCTGGATAATCAGCTTGCAGATCTGATCGGAGAGAATAACGTTGCGGACGTTAACGTCGTCCACCTCTCTCTTTCCGACGAGATCAGGGATGATTATGACACCACGGCCGACGCGAGCGACATAGACGCCGGTAACCTCGACGTGGAAAAACTGACCGCCGGGGAGAACAATCTGCAGGTGGACGTCGCCGAAGAAACGGTAACGTTTGAGACAAGCGGATTCTCTGTTTTCGCTTATACGGTCGACTTCGAGTACACCGATCCTTCCACGGGAAATGTGCTCAAATACAACCTTGAGGGCGCAGGATCGATAAGTCTCAGGGATCTTGCGATCTTGCTCGGCCTTACGACAGCTGAAGACGCGGATGTGTTCATTTCGAGCGTCGTAAACGTAACTTTCAGTAACGAAAGTCTTGTGAGTGTCCTTTATACGCCTGAAAACGGCTGGATTCTCAAATCGAACGCGCCGTTCTCCAGCGAAGAAAAGCTTATCATTACCCTGAAGGACGGAACTGTGATCGAGATTAAGGTCACCGACGTCCGGGAAAGCGACGATCTTGCGGATTTTCTTGTGAACGCCGTTGTTGTCGGTGCAACACAAGACGAAGACGGGTCCTATGAAATAGAACCCGGGAAAGAATACTCCCTCATCCTTTCATTTGCCGAGGATTCGACGTGTCAGTTCGCCAACTACTCCACCCTTACATACCAAATACCCGAAGGTCTGATTATCACCGAAGAACAGACCGGCTCTTTGAAGATAAATATCGTATACCAAGGCAGGACCTACCAGGTCGATGCAACTTATGATCTGACCACGAACGGCGTGCTGAGCGTAACGTTTGACCAGACGGACCCTGACTTTCCGAGACTTTGTGAATCTACCAACGTAAGCTTCAGATACAGGTTTTACGCCGAGTTTGACGGTGAGAACACCGTGATTCGCTTCTCCGAGGATATTGAGCGCGACATCATATTTAACGATCCGGATCCCGGTCAGACCTACGCGGAAAAATCCGCGGTTTATGATGAGACCACCGGTACGTTCCACTACACCATCACCGTGACCGCGACCGGTGACGTCACCGACGTACTTGTAAAAGATACCGTGCTCGGCAACGCGCTTATCGTCGACCCGGCTTCAGTGGTGATAACCGGCAACTCCTCTTCTTATACGGGCGGCATGAGCGCCGGCGGATTCGAATATACGTTTGCGTCGATGAATGAAGGCGAAGTCATTACGATCAAATACGACGCCGCGATCGACTTTTCGGAAGATACCGACGGCGACGGCAAGATCACAGCCGATCAGACCAAAAACAGCGTATCCATAGATTCCGAACCCGGCGATCCGCACAACTCGGATTATTCCAGAGAGATCACTTATAAGTATACTGTCAAAAAGGACGGTACGGAAGCCGGCGTCACAACGCAGGGCGATAAGATCATCGACTGGGAGATCGAATACAATCCTCTCGCGCTCGTCGCCGTAGGCGGAGATACCGTCACCGACGCCATATCCGGCACGTCCACCGCTTTTATGAAATATTACGGCAGCGGGATCACCGTAGACGTATACGACAAAGCGGGCAATCTCGTTGAGAGCAGAAACGTAAATTACAGTGATCTGACAAATTATTCAGACAGCACCTGGACCTACACGATCCCGGCGACCGATACCACACCTTACAGCTACGTGATAAGATATCAAACTGTCGTAGATATGGCTGCGGTCGCAGGTCACGGCGTGGGCGTCGATATCGACAATACCGCCAACGGCGATCACGGCGCGATTCACGTAGCTCCGGATAACGAGATAGAAGTAAACAAGGAAGTGGAATCCTACACCACCGAAGAGATCACCTGGAACACCACGTTTTCGATACCTCAGGACGGTCTTACAGAGGCGGTGGTAACGGATTATCTGCCGCGCATCTTTCTTGAAAGCGGTAACTATTACGATTTACTTAAAGAAGGCACTCTTGAGATAACGGGGCTTCTGCCCGGCGAGAGTTACGAAGTCACTTACGGCACGGGCTCCGTCGTCATAAAGTTTTTCAAGGACGAGGGACATAATCAGGAAGGCCTTCAGCCTTTCCCCGGCGGACGCAACGTCAACGTGCGTCTGACGACGCTGACCAACCAGGACTGGCTGCAGATAGGTTATGAGACCGGAGGGTATGAACAGGGGCATACCAACTCGATCAACCTCAACGGAAAATTTGATACCGCTCAGGTCATTTACGGCAAGCCCGGCCTTGAAAAAACGGTAGAAACTCCCGATCCGGATGATCCGGATTATCAGAAGGTATTCAAATATTCGATCTTCATCAAGGGGCTTAAGCAGGATTCGATCACCATTACAGACACGTTTGATACCGCTCTGCTGGAGGT
The DNA here is from genome assembly GCA_017545225.1 of Clostridia bacterium. Classification (GTDB taxonomy): domain Bacteria; phylum Bacillota; class Clostridia; order Oscillospirales; family CAG-272; genus RUG11130. The sequence continues at coordinate 1,572 of JAFWPR010000065.1, read as the reverse complement.
GGATACAAGTAAAATCGGAGAATTTGATCATATGCGTATATACGGAGGAACGCAGTGGTCTCAGACATTCCCCTTCGGAGGAGCTCCGGTCAGCTATACGGATACGGAAAACGGTATCATCATCACAGCCAACTCCATCCCCAAGGACGCCAGCGGTCAATACTATTCCTACTACAGGATCGACTATTATCTGAAACTTAAAGAAGGAGTCGATCTTGAACAGTTCGCGATCGCAAACGGAGGCGAATACGACGTCGTAAATAACGCCTTATGGGCGGATCATGATACGGAATGCACGTACAAAGTCGTGTACGACGCGCTTGACAAAGAGCTGCTTAACGCGGGAGAATTAGGCGACAGGAATCGTACCGCGCAGTACAGGATCACTTTCAATACAGCCAAGGCGACACTCAATGAGGGTGAGCCTATGGAGATGGTGGACGTACTCAGTTCAAATTTGAGCGTAGACTACAGCTCAATCCGGATCGTAACCGATCCAGAGGGGGTGAGCGTCCCTTATTCGCTCAAAGGCGGCAAGGACGATAACGGTGTTCCCGATGGAACGACCGTAGCTACGTTTATCATACCTGATGCCACAAAGGTAGTGGTTACGTATAACGCCGAGGTTCGAGGCAACGGATCCCAGAAGATCGTCAACAAGGTCACGGTAAACGGGTATTCGAAAACAGAAGAAACCCATGATGAGTTCGGCGACGCTGATGAAGGCGAAGGTGCGGTCGCTTCTTTCAAGATCGTCAAGGTAGACGGATATGACGCCAACAAAAAGCTTTCCGGAGTAAGATTCAGGATTTTTGCGGAAAACCCTGACCTTGATTTCGGTCTCGACAATAACGGTCAGCCGATAAAAGAATTGATCCTCCCGACCGACGAAAACGGCGAGATCATCCTTGACGGTGAGGATTATATCTTCTATTTCAACGAGACCTATCACGTTCGGGAAATAGAACCGCCTGAAAACTACGGAACGATCGGTTTCGATTACCTAGTGACGCTGACCAACGACATGGCGCTGGTAGATTACGGTCATTACATCTACTACTACTCAGACACCATGCAGATCAAGAACTGGCCTCTGGAAGGGCTTGTCGTTGAAAAGCAGGTTCACAGTGACGATGAAGATGATTTAGACAGATACTACACGTTCAGAGTGTCGATCCTGAACGAAGACGGTACCGTCAACACAGATTATAACGAGAAAAACGGCGACGATTTGTTCGTTAACGGTGTTACCGAGTTCCAGATAAAAGCTGACGAACAAAAAATGTTCTGGGGCTTCCTGAAAGGAACAAGGTATTTGGTCGAAGAGATCGACGCTGAAGGATTTGCCACGGCCGTTACGTACAGTGTCTTTGACGAAGACGGAAACGTCGTCGAAACTGTGACTGCCTCCGGTACTTCGCACACCGGAGTGCTTACGCAGCAAAGCGAAGTGGTCGTTTTCACAAACTCCAAAACCGACTCCGGCAGCCTGAAGATCAGGAAGAACGTCACAGTAAACGACAGGCCCACCACCGGCACCTCAGCCGACGGCATCTACACGTTCACCATCTC
>JAFWPR010000064.1 GCA_017545225.1 Clostridia bacterium | reverse complement strand
GATCGTCACCTCTTACCGCGTGCTGAAAACGGACGATGAAAATGACCTGTCCCTGCTCGAGGTCGAGCTCGGAACGGGGCGCACCCATCAGATCCGCGCGCATCTCGATCACCTCGGTTACCCGCTCGTCGGAGAGGGCAAATACGGAGTCAACAAAGAAGACAGAAAGGCGGGCTTCCGATATCAGGCGCTCTGCTCGTACAAAACGGTCTTTGAGTCGGATCTGCCGGAGCTTTCGTATCTGAAGGGAAGAACGTTCTCGATACCCGCGGACCCGGAACATATCCCGTTTCTTTCTCTGTTTGAAAAGGACGGATAAGGCCCCGCGCGTCTTGCTTTTTATTTGAATATATTATATAATTAAAAGAGTGAATAAACGCACCGAATAATGTTGGGAGTGATGAACTTTTGTACACGTTCAAGGGCGGAACACATATCAACGAATATAAACTGACGAAGGATTACGCGCTCGAAGAGATCGAGGCGCCTGACCGCGTCGCGATCTCGATGAGTCAGCACATCGGCGCGCCGTGCACGCCGTGCGTCGAGGCGGGCGAAGAGGTCCTCGTCGGTCAGATCATAGGAAAAGTCGACGACGGAGCTCTCGGCTGCCCCGTTCACGCGTCCGTATCGGGCAAGGTGGCCGGCACCGAGATCATCAGCGGATCGTCGGGCAACCGCGAGACGTGCGTGGTGATCGAAAACGATTTCAAGGGGACGGTAAGTCCCGATATCGCGCCTCCGGAGAAGAAGATCACCGATATGACGAAGGAAGAGATCGCCGCCGTCGTCCGCGCCGCCGGTATCACCGGAATGGGCGGAGCGTCGTTCCCGGCTTACGCGAAGATCAACTCCGCGGCGGGAAACGTCGACCGCGTGATCGTCAACTGCGCCGAGTGCGAGCCGTTCATAACGGCGGACCACCGCCTGCTTCTCGAACACCCCGAAAAAGTAATAGGCGGGCTCAAGACGATAATGATCGCTCTCGGCGTCAAGCAGGCGTTCATCGCGGTTGAGGACAACAAGAAGAACGCAGCGCGTCTGCTCCGCGAAAAAGTGGCGGACAGCGATATGATCACCGTCTGCCTGATGAAGACGAAATACCCGCAGGGCGACGAGCGTCAGCTCATCTACGCCCTCACCGGTACGGAACTCCCGATGGGTATGCTCCCGATGGACGCGGGATGCGTCATCTTCAACGCGGGCACCTGCGCCGCGATCTACGACGCGTTCGCGACCGGTATGCCGGTAGTGAAGAGGATCGTCACCGTGACCGGCGACTGCGTCGACCGCCCCGGAAACTACGTGATCCCGATCGGTATGAAGGTCTCCGACGTCGTCGAAAAATGCGGCGGTCTTATCAAAGAGCCGGTCAAGGCGGTATTCGGCGGCCCGATGATGGGCAAGGCAGAGTTCTCCCTCGACACTCCCGTGAAAAAGGGAACGTCCGCGATCCTGCTGCTCTCGAAATCGTTCGACACGAAACCGGTCCCCGATCCCGAGTGCATCAGATGCGGCAAGTGCGTATCCAACTGCCCGATGAAGCTCATGCCCGCGTACATAGCGCAGTACTCCCGTCTCGGCGATATGGAGATGGCGAAGAAGTTCGGCGCGATGAGCTGCGTCGAGTGCGGAACGTGCTCGTACAACTGCCCCGCGAAAATAGAGATAGTCCAGTACATAAGAAGCGCAAAGAACAATATCAAGGCGGAAGAACGCCGCCTCGCCGCTCTGCGCGCGGAGAAGAAAGATTCATAAATCGAGGTTGATCACGATGAATGAAAACGACAAGACGGCTGAACTCGAGTTCGTAGTTGCCGAGTCGGCGGAGAAACCGGCGGAAGCGCCGGCGGAGAAACCGAAAAAGAGGGTAAAGAAAAAATCGAAAGCGTCTTTCCCGAAACTTCTGACCGTGTCGCCTTCTCCCCACCTCAAGAGCGCCGAGACGACGCGCTCCGTAATGATCGAGGTCATGATCGCCCTGACGCCCGCTCTGATCTGGGGCATCTACGTTTTCGGGCTTCGCGCTCTTACCCTGACGGTCATAAGCGTGGGCTGCTGCGTCGGATTCGAGGCGCTCACGCAGCTTATCCTCAAAAGAAGGATAACCGTATCCGATATGTCCGCGGCGCTCACCGGGATGCTTATCGCGATGAATATGCCGGTCAGCGTTCCGCTGTGGATCCCCGTCGTCGCTTCCGCGTTCGCGATAATCGTCGTGAAGCAGCTCTTCGGCGGTATCGGAAAGAACATAGTCAACCCCGCGATGGCGGCTCGCGTCTTCGTAATGATCTCCTGGGCGGGTCAGATGACAAAGAACACCGCGCCGGGCGCGCAGTTCCCGCTCTTCGGTAATATCAAGGGCGGCGTCGACGCCGTGACGGCCGCGACCCCCCTCGCCTCGCTCAAGCAGGGCGTTCTCCCGCGTACGGGACTGCTCGATCTTCTCGCCGGCAACACGGGCGGATGTATCGGCGAGGTCTCCGCGGCGCTTCTGATCCTCGGCGGTATCTACCTGCTGATCAGAAAGATCATCTCGTGGCGCATCCCCGTCGCGTTCATCGGCACGGTCGCCGTTCTCACTTTCATATTCCCGCAGGCGGGCGAACGGCTCGATTTCATGCTCTACGAGATCCTTTCCGGGGGTCTGATGCTCGGAGCGATCTATATGGCGACCGACTACGCAACGTCCCCGATCTCACCGACCGGGCGGATCGTTTTCGGCGTCGGATGCGGCGCGATCACGGTCCTCATAAGATACTTCGGCGGTTATCCCGAGGGAGTGTCGTTCGCAATACTGATAATGAATCTCCTCGTATGGTACATAGACAACGCTTTCATGCCGCGCCGTTTCGGATCCGAACTCGCAAAAAAGCGGGAGCGTGAGAAAGAAGAGAAAAAGGCGTGAGGTCCGCAGGACGAAAGAGCAGGAAAGGAAGTACTACGGATGAGTGATGAAAAAAAGACCGGCGTAACGCCGGAAAATGAAACTGAAAATACCGCTCCCGTTCCCGAAAAGAAGGATAAAGGAGTCCCGGGAAAATATCTTGTCCGCCTCATCGTCGTTCTTGCGGCGGTATGCGTCGTCATCGCGGCCCTTCTCGCCACGGTCAACGCCGTGACGAAGGACAAGATATCCGCTCACAAGGCGGAGGCGCAGGAAGCGGCAGTCCTCGAAGTGTTCCCGGGCGCCGAAGAGATCCGTCCGTACGAGGCGGAGGGACTTGATACCGACGTTTACCTCGTCTTCAGGGAAGGCGCGCTCGCGGGATACGCCGCGCGCGTTCTCCCGTCCGGATTCGGCGGGGAGATAGAGATGATGGTCGGCGTCGACGTCAACGGAATGACGTCGGGAGTCAGCATAATCTCAATGTCGGAGACGCCGGGCGTCGGCTCGAAGACCAACAGCGATTCATTCCTCAAGCAGTTCAGCGGTAAGGACGGAAACGTCAAGGTCGGCGACGGGATCGACGGGATATCAGGCGCCACGATTTCTTCAAAGGCCGTGACCGAAGGGGTGCGTATGGCGCACGGACTCGGACTCGACCTTCAGGCGATAGCGAATGATCTCGGCGTTCCGATCTGGAACGGCTCCGGGACCGAACCGACGGACAGCGAGTCCGAAAGCGAACCCGTCCCAGAGACCGAACCCGTCGACAGCGAAACCGAGACCGAGACCGAAGAACCTACCGAAACCGAGACCGAATCGGAAGAACCGTTCAATGAAAACGGAGGCGAAAACGGCGGAGTCCTCCCGGTCGACGTCGAAGAGACTGACGACCGCTACGAGGTCGAAATAGATAGGGAAGGGTACGAATCGATGCTCGAGGAGACGGACGAAACGACGTCAGCTCCGCCTGCCACCGAACCGACGTCGGCGACTCAGACGCCCACCCCGCCTCCGCCGACGCCTCCGGCGACGAGCGATACGGCGGAGCCCGAGCCTTCGTCGACGGAGTCCGAGAGCGAACCCGACACCGAACCGATCGACACGGAATCGGAACCTGACGATACCGAACCGGAACCGATCGACACCGACACGGACGATCCGGGCGATGATTCGCCCTCCGAGCCGTGATCCCGAGAGAAAGGAGCGTCTGAAAGATGAATAACTCCGTCTTGAAGCAGATGAAGGAAGGCATCGTAACGAACAACCCGACCTTCGTCCAGCTTCTCGGAATGTGTCCCACTCTCGCGACGACTACGTCCGTCATAAACGCTCTCGGGATGGGAGTCGCCGTAATCGCCGTCCTGACGTTCTCGAACCTGTTCATCTCGCTCGTCAGGAAGATAATCCCCAAGGAAATACGCATAGCGTCGTACATAGTCATAATTTCCGGCTTCGTGACCGCGGTGGAACTGATCATCAAGGCTTTCTTCCCCGCGATCGACGCGTCGCTCGGTATCTTCATACCGCTGATCGTCGTCAACTGCATCATTCTCGCGAGGGCAGAGGCGTTCGCGTCCAAGAACGGCCCCCTGATGTCCGTCATCGACGGTATCTCGTCCGGTATCGGATTCACGTTCGCGCTCACCTGCATCGCGTTTGTGAGAGACCTTCTCGGGACCGGTAAGATATTCGCCGCGTCCGACGGTACGGGCGGGATCACCCTGCTCGGAAACTGGTACTCTCCCGCGACGATCTTCCTTCTCCCCGCCGGCGCGTTCCTGACGCTCGGCTTCATCCTCGCGATCGTCCGCAAGATAGGCGACAGGGCGGAACAGAGGAACCACAGGAAGGAACTCAAAGCGCACCTTGACGAGGCGTTCGGACCGGCGTCCGCCGGCGGAACGGCTCCCGAACAGGAGGTGGAGAACGTTGGGTAATATCTTTCTCATAATGTTCGCCGCGATCCTGACCGAAAACTTCATTTTCAGCCGGTTCCTCGGCATCTGCCCGTTCCTCGGCGTCTCTAACAAGCCCTCGACGGCGTTCGGAATGGGAATGGCGGTCACGTTCGTCATGACGGTGTCGTCCGCTGCGACGTGGGCGGTATACCACCTCATCCTCGAACCGCTTCATCTCGAATACCTCAAGACGATCGCGTTCATCCTCGTTATCGCTACGCTCGTCCAGTTTATCGAGATGTTCCTTCGCAAATACGTTCCCGCGCTTTACGGAGCGCTCGGCATCTATCTGCCCCTTATCACGACCAACTGCGCCGTTCTCGGATCCGCCCTCCTCAACATCCAGAAGGGTTACGGATTCGGCGAGAGCGTGGTCTTCGGTCTCTCGTCCGCGCTCGGCTTCACGATGGCGATCCTGATCTTCGCCGGAGTCAGACAGCGCCTCGACATCGCGAATCCGCCGAAGGCGTTCAGGGGTTTCCCGATCCTTCTGATAGCCGCGTCTCTCGCGGCGATGGCTTTCGCCGGATTCTCCGGCATGAGCTTCAGCTGACGGCGGGAGGTGTGACTTTATGGAAATAGTGATCACGGTAGCCGTTTTCCTCGGTCTCGGAGCGCTCATGGGCGTTCTGCTCGCCGTATCGGCTAAGCTCTTCCACGTTCCCGTCAACGAGCGCGTTTCCGCTATCCGCGCGTGTCTGCCCGGCGCCAACTGCGGCGGGTGCGGCTATTCCGGATGCGACGGCGCGGCGGAGGCGATAGAGAAGGGAGAGGCGCCAGTCACGGCCTGCACCGTCGGAGGCGCCGACGTCGCCCGTCAGATCGGAGAGATCATGGGCGTCGAGGTGGGCGAGGTCGTCCGTATGAGGGCGCAGGTGATGTGCTCCGGTACGGTCGAAGCGGCCCGGAAGAAATACGTTTACGAGGGCGCGGAGGACTGCGCACAGGCTGCCGCCATAGGCGGAGGAAACAAACTCTGTCCCGACGGCTGTATCGGTCTCGGAACGTGCGCTGCCCACTGTCCGTTCGGCGCGATCTTCATCCGCGACGGCGTGGCCGTCGTCGACCACGAAAAGTGCATGGGCTGCGGCGTCTGCGTCGCGCACTGTCCGAAGGGCATCATAAAACTGATCCCGTTCGATTCCGCTCACTGGGTCGGCTGTATGAGCCGCGATAAGGGCAAGGACGTCAGAGCGTACTGCGACGTCGGCTGCATCGCCTGCAAGCTCTGCGAAAAAGGATGCGAAGCAGGAGCGATCACCGTCGGCGACAACGTCGCCTCGATCGACTACTCGAAGTGCGTGGACTGCGGAAACTGCGTCGAGAAATGCCCGAGGGGGATAATCTGGAGCGCCGGCCGCCAGTCGAACGGAGAATTTG
>JAFWPR010000001.1 GCA_017545225.1 Clostridia bacterium | reverse complement strand
CTCGTCCTCCGAGAAGAGAGTCCCCGCGGCTTTCAGCTCCTCGACGTCCGCGATGCACTCGCGGATCTCGTCCTCCGTCACGTCGGGGCGCCCGCCGTACTTTCCGAGAAGTTCCGCGACGATCTCGCCCTCCGTTTTTTCTTCAAAAAGGGAGATCACGTCGTAAGCGACCTCGTCGAGCGAGTGGACCGACCCCGACGCGGGATCGACCGCGATATAATATCCGTTGTTACAGAACAGATGTACCATTTGCCCTCCGTACAAACCGCCGCCGAGCGATCAGAGATCGACCGGCGGCGATTTCGGGTTTTTTCGTTTTTACTTGTTGCTGTTCTCGCATTTCTGATTTGCGACGCCGCAGGAGGTCTTGCAGGCGGACTGGCAGGAGGTCTGGCACTCGCCGCATCCTCCGCACTTAACGCTCTTCTTGAGATCTCTCGTGGCAACAGTCTTTATTCTTTTCATAGTAACCGTCTCCTCTCCGAATGCGGCGACGCCGCACTTTTCTTACTCAAAAATTATATCATACGCGCAGAATACTTGTCAATAGACGCGGGTCAATTTTCGACCGTGAGGACGGAGTCCTCTTCGAGTCCCACGACCCGAATGCCGGAATCAAGCGCTTCGCGGATCTCAAGGACCGACTCGCGGGCGATCCTCTCGCCGGGTATCACTATCGGAACCCCCGGCGGGTAGGCGAAGATATATCCCGCGGAAACCTCCCCCTCCGCGCCGTCGAGCGGGGTGCGGACGCGTTTTCCCGCCAGCGCCTCGCGCGCGTTCATCACGCGCTCGGGGATGAAGACGGTCTTGTCCGGGACGGCCGGCTCTCTTTTTTCGATCTTCCGGTCGACCTCGAAAAGTGCGTCCGAAAACCTGCGGAGCGTCTTTTCATCGTCTCCCTCGCCCGTCATGGCGAGGACGCCGTACGGGTAGACCGCCTCGACTTCCACGCGCAGATCGCGCAGAACTTTTGTGATCACCGCGCCGCGGATCCCCGCTCCGTGCGAGTCGATATATATCTTCGACGGATCGGCGGCGAAAACGGCGGGATCCTTCGCAAGATCGGGAACGGTCAACTTTTCGGTCGCGCCGAGTTTTTTTCTCGTTTCCGTCACCGCCCCGAGCCAGCGCGACAGGGAAGAACCCCGACCGTCGAGGAGCGACCGCACCTCTCCGTCGATCGAAGAGATGAGGAGATACGACGGCGAGCTTGTCCCGAACATCGCCATGCGCCGGCGGATCTCCGCGCGGTCGGCGAGGTCTCCCGACACGGACAGCGCCGCGGTCTGCGTGAGCGAGCGGAGCGTTTTGTGAAGAGAATGGATCGCGACGTCCGCGCCGCATCTTACCGCTCCCTCCGGGAATACCCCGAAAAGCCCGAGATGCGCGCCGTGAGCCTCGTCGACGATCACGGGAACGCCGCGTTCGTGCGCCGCGGCGCAGATCCCGCGGATATCGGAGATAACGCCCTCGTAGGTCGGCGAGGTGAGAATGACGGCGGAGGCGTCCGGGTTTCGCGCAAGCGCGTTCCGGACCGACTCGGGGGTGACGGAGCCCCAAAGACCGAACTCCGTTTTCGGCGGAGCGATGAAGACGGGGTCCGCTCCCGCGATCTCAAGCGCGTGAAAGACCGATTTGTGACAGTTCCTCGCGACGACGGTGGGTCTGCCTTCGCGGCAGAGCGCGGTGACGGCGGCGAGCGCGCACGAGGTGCTTCCGTTCACGGAATAGAGGACTTCGTCCGCCCCAAGAAGGGACGCGGCGAGCCGCTCCGACTCCGCGATAATCCCGCGCGGGTCGCCCAGATCGTCGAACCCGTCGATCTCCGTTATATCGACCGATCCTGCGGGAACGGAGAGATAATCCGCTCCGGCGGTATTTCTCTTGTGGCCCGGCATATGCATCGGCAGAACGTCCGCCTCCGCGTATTCCGCGAGCCGCTCTGCGATGGGTTTGTTGTCATTGTCCATGGTATACAGCCTTTGCTTTTCGGTTTCTCCTTGAGGAAAAATTGACTGAAGAGATGATAAAATCAAAACGTTCTTGAATTGCGCATCACCTCATCCGGCTCGCTGTGTTGCTTTGCAACACGATCGCTCGCCACCTTGTCTCCCCTGCGGGGTCGGTCGGGCGCGGCTCTGACAGCCCGCCGGGCTGTCATTCACTACCGCGCCGTGCGCTTCGCTACCCTCAAGGGGAAGGCTTTTTGTGATCAATAACGACCGATAAGTTCGAACGGGAGATCAAGATCGACTCCTTCGCGGACGCGGTAGTCGCCGATCGTAGGATTGACGAAGAACGGATTTTCGTCGTATCCGTAAGCCGTGTTGCCTTCCAATATCAGAAATTCGGGACTCTTTGCGCCCGCCCTTACCGTACCGTCGCTGTTGATGAAGGCGTTGCCCCTGACCGTGGTGACCGGGGCGAGGAAGAAGTTCGGATCATCGGGATTGTTGAAATCGAAACTGAACGTCGACGCTCCGGGTCTGCGTTTTTCAAGCTCCTCGCGGTAGCCCGGGACGGTGTCGCAGTAGTTAAGTATCCGCGACCAGTTGCCGAGATGCATGTTGATCGGGAACTCGCCCCGCGCCGCATCTCCGGCTTCGAGTATACCCGGGACGAGCGAGCCTACGTCGATACCGCCGCCGATGAACACGTTGTCGATCGCGGCGTTGTCACGTCCTCCGTCTGCGTATACGATAGGACCCGCGTCGTAGAACAGGTTGTTGCAGTCCGTCGATCCGCAGTCTACGAGATCGGAGTATTGCGCGAATCTTCCCACTGAGCCGTCGGGGACCGTGTTGACGAGATTATATCTGATTATCGCGTTGCTGTCCATACCGAGCGCGGTGCGGATGACTCCTCCGTCCTCGGAGTTAGTCATCGCGCTGTCGAAATTGTTGTACTCGACGACGACGTCGCAGGAATAGTCGAACTGAACGGCGTAACGGTGACATTCGACGAAATCGCAGTGCGAGATGACTCCCTTCGTGCACTTGAAGAGATTGCACGCGCCCTCGACGTCGTACGCGAGGTTGGTGTGCCCGAAATAGCAGTTGTCGACTTTTACGTTACTGATATCGGTATATCTGTTCGGTCCGTTCGACACGTCCATGATATAAACGCCGCAGCCGACCGAGTAGTCGAACTCGCTGTTTATGATGGAGAGATCCATCGGAACGCCGTCGAGCGAATACTCGAACAGAGCGTGATTTCTTCCGGTGGAATAACTGAAGGAGCATCTGTCGATCGTCAGGCCGGACGTTTTGAACCCGAAGATGAAAGCGCCTGCGGCGTTTTCAAAATCAAGACCGAGCAGAGTGATATAGCCGACGTTCCGCGCGTCGATCACGACGTATTCGGGAACCGGGGGCAGCCCGTCGCCCGCGTCGTACGGATCGCCTCTGAGGAGCTTCTCGCCCTTTCCGCCGGGTATGCGGTAGTCGCCGTTGGGCTGGTATACGTACAGAGTACCTGTCGATCTGTCGACCCAGTATTCATTCTGACTGTCGAGTTCGTACGGGATGTTGAGGACGCACAGCTCGATACCCTGTCCGTCGACTCCCTGCCATCCTTCTCTCATTCTTCCGAATTCGGACGTCTCTGGGTTGGCGACCGTCAGGATCCCGGTATCCGGATCGAATGTCGCGACGCGGAACCCGTCCTTTCTGTATCCGCGGATGATATATCCGAAAATGCGCATTTGGGCGATCTCTTCCGCGGTGTATTTTGCGATCCTGCGGGCAAGAACGGAGTTCGTTATCAGAAGGGACGCGTCGTCGTAAGTGCGGCCCGAGGAAAGGAAGTGATCGGAACCGTCTTCGTATTTGTTGGGATACTGCGCGACGTTCATAAGATCTCCGTCGCCGTAAAGCTCGAAGTCGTCGTATTCCGGGATCTCGTCGTAAAATGCGTTGAGGTCGACTTTCCTGATATTGACGGCGTGCTTTTCGGAGAACATCGCTTTTTCTTCGTCGGTGAGTTCCTCGAATGCGCTCTCCGGTATCGTCGCGCCGTTGTCGAACACGACGTCGCCGTCGCCGTATTTGCAGTATATCACGGGGCACTCCGGCGTTCCGGAATCAGCTTCCGTCAGGTCGAGATGGACAGGGGAGTATCTTCCCGCCATGAACGCGACCTTGACGCTGCCCTTTTCCGCAGTTTTGGGAACGCCGCGCACCGCCTCGACCGCTTTTTCAAAAGAAACGAAGGGATGATCGAAGGAACCGTCGTTTTCATCCGATCCGTCCGTCGATACGTAAAAATCCGCGTCCGTTACGAGCGGGTATTCGGGCTCGGTGTAATGCGATCTCACAACGGGCCTGTTGTATACGAGTTTGAAAGTGCCGTCGTATCTTTCGATTATCGCGGCGAACTGTTCGCGGGTGGCGAACCCACCGGGATCCAGACGGCCCCCGTCCGTGCCTTTCAGAAGATTCGACTCGACCGCCCACTCGAGCGGTTCGTTTGCCCATTCGGACACGGTTTCATCGTCTGCGAACGGGGAAAGGTCGGCGCGCTCGGGCACCGATACCGGAGCGTTCGACGAGAAGCGGAACAGCATCGTGCCGAGCTGCTCGCGGGTGATGAAGGCGTCAGGCTCGAACGTCACCTCGGACGTCCCGTTGACGACGCCCGCTTCCTTCGTCCACGCGACAGCGTCGGTGTACCATTCGTTCGCCGGCACGTCGGTAAAACCGCTCGGCGCGGCGGGCTTCGGTTCTCCCTCACGACGCCACAGAACGGTGGCGACCATCGCGCGGGTCAGCGGTCCCTCGGGATCGAACAGACCCCCTCCGACGCCTTTCATATATCCGCTTTCAACGGCGTATTTGACCGACGCCGCGCTCCACCGGTCGTCTTCGACGTCCGGGAAGCCTGTCTTGACGGCGGACACGGGTATCGCAGCCGCTGCCGCAGACGCGATCATCACGATCGCAATAAAGAGAGAGATGAGTTTTTTCATATTTCACGTACTCCTTATGAATTGACAATTGACAATGATTATTCGGTGCCGTCACGGGTATCACCGTAAAATTCTGCGATTCCGGCGAAGCCGGATGAAATGGGTTGGGTCCCATTTCAAGCGGAATTTTATCCGTTATTGATTCGCCTCAAGGCGAATCAATAACGACCTATATGCTCTATTTCGATATCCATTATCCCCGCGCCGTCCTTGAGACGGTAGTCTCCCACGGTCGGATTGACGAAGAACGGGTTTTCTTCAAGTGTGAATCCGCGGTTGCCTTCAACGACGGTGTACTTGAACAGATATTTGTCTGAGGTCGGAGGCCCGGTGAAGGACGCCTTTTCGTTGATGTGGACGTTATTCGTGACAGTGTTCACGGGGCTCATGACGAAATTCGGATCGTCGGTACGGCTGTAGTCAAGGTGGTAGTTCAAAAGCTCCGGACACCACTTTTCGATCCCGGCGAGGTATTCGGGATACGCCGCCATGTTGTCGAAGACAGTCTGGTAAGACCTCGTCGTCTGCCTGACGTCGTAAGATTTCGCGGGGGCGTCCGTACCGTACTCCTCAACGGCGTGCATCTGACCGATGCTGAGTGAGACCGCAGTTTGTTCTCTGATGAACACGTTGTCGTGAACGAAGTTATCCCTGCCCTTGTGGATAACGACCGGAAGCAGTTCATCGTAGAACAGGTTAGCGTATATTTCGACTCCCGCCTCGTTGTCGTCGACGTAGTAGCCGAACGCTCCGATACCCCTGACTTCCATATAGTTGAAGAAATTATGGCGTACCGTGACGTTTCTGCCGTCGACGTTGCCGGCGGAGTATAGGATCCCGCCGTCCTGAGAGTTGATCATCGCAGAGTCGAAGTCGTTGTATTCGATCAGCACGTTATACGACATGCTGAAGGAGATCGAACCGCGCGAGGTGTGCTCGATCCGGTTGTGAGTGATCCTGAGATCCGAGCAGTTTACGAGATCGACCGCGTTCTGATCGTCGAATACGAGATTGGACGAGGAAACGAGGTTGTTGTCGAACAGAACGTTCGCGTTTTTCGAGTATCTGACCGCGCCGCTGCATCCTCCGTTGACGTACAGCGACTGACCGTATGCGCATGAGAACTCGCAGTCGGTCACCGCCAGATCGAGCGCACGCTCCGTCGAGCAGTCTCTGAAACTGACCCCCGCGGTCGAGCTGACCCCTTTGAACGTGCATCGGTCGACCGTGACGCCGTGGCTCAGGTTTCCTTCGATGAACGCGCCGGTCGTGTTTAAGAACCCGAGCCCGCGGAACGTGATATCGTTCGCCCCGTCCATCGAGATCATCGTTCCCTCGACGGGGATATGGTAAACTTCTTTCGGGGAGTAAGCGTAGAGCGTCTTCGTTGCGGCGTCTATCCAGTATTCGCCCTCGCAGTCGAGCTCGCATGCTATATCGAGGACTGCGACCTCGATGCCGAGTCCTGCCGAGCCGTTCCACCAGTCGAGGTTCAGAGTGTCGTAGTCGGTCTCGAGGACGGACGTTTCCGCGTCGTAGGAAGCGCATCCGAATATCGACTTTTTGAATCCCCAGATGATATATCCG
>JAFWPR010000063.1 GCA_017545225.1 Clostridia bacterium | reverse complement strand
GCGACTTCTCGCCGAAGATCGCGCGGAGCAGTCTCTCCTCAGCGGTCAGCTCGGTCTCGCCCTCCGGGGTGACCTTGCCGACGAGGATGTCGCCCGCGCGGACCTCGGTACCTTTTCTGACGATACCGTCCGCGTCGAGGTCCTTCAGAGCGTCGTCGCCGACGTTCGGGATCTCGCGGGTGATCTCCTCCGGTCCGAGTTTCGTGTCTCTCGCCTCATGGGAGTATTCTTCTATATGGATTGAAGTGTACACGTCGTCCCTGACGAGTCTCTCGTTCAGGAGGACGGCGTCCTCGTAGTTGTAGCCTTCCCACGTCATGAATCCGACGAGGGCGTTCTTGCCGAGCGCGATCTCGCCCTGGGAGGTAGACGGACCGTCCGCAATGACCTGTCCCTCTTTGACCTCTTCACCCTGAGTTACGATCGGCCTCTGGTTGACGCAGGTTCCCTGGTTGCTTCTCTTGAACTTGATGAGTTCGTAAGTGTCGCGGGTGCCGTCCTCGCAGTTGATGACGATGCGGTCCGCGGTCACCGTCTCGACCCAGCCGGCGCGCTTTGCGAGCACGACGACGCCGGAGTCTACGGCGACTTTGTATTCCATTCCGGTACCGACGATCGGAGCGTCCGTCATGAGGAGCGGCACGGCCTGCTTCTGCATGTTGGAGCCCATGAGCGCGCGGGAGTTGTCGTCGTTCTCGAGGAACGGGATCATAGCCGTCGCGGCGGAAACAACCATCTTCGGCGAGACGTCCATGTAGTCGACCTCGGACGGGTCTACCTGAACGATCTCGGCTCTGTCTCTCGCGGTGACCTTTCTGTTCTTGAAGCAGTGGTCATCGTCGAGCGGCTCGTTCGCCTGAGCGACGACGTAGTTGTCCTCAACGTCCGCCGTCATGTATTCGATCTCGGTGGTGACTCTGTGACGGATCTCTCCGTTTTTCTTCTTCTCGTGGACGACCTTGCGGTACGGCGCCTCGATGAAACCGTACTCGGAGATCCGCGCGTATGTGGAGAGATAGGAGATAAGACCGATGTTAGGACCTTCGGGGGTCTCGATCGGGCACATTCTTCCGTAATGAGTGTAGTGAACGTCGCGGACTTCGAACGACGCTCTGTCACGCGACAGACCGCCGGGTCCGAGAGCGGAGATCCTTCTCTTGTGAGTCAACTCGGCAAGCGGGTTGTGCTGATCCATGAACTGGGACAGCGGGGACGAGCCGAAGAACTCGCGGATCGCCGTGACGACCGGTCTGATATTGACGAGCGTCTGGGGAGTGAGCGACTCGTTGTCCTGAACGGTCATTCTCTCCTTGACGATCTTGTCCATTCTCGCCAGACCGATACGGAGCTGGTTCTGGAGGAGTTCGCCGACGCATCTCAGTCTTCTGTTGCCGAGGTGGTCGATGTCGTCGACCGTGCCGACGTCGTGAGAAAGAGCTATTAAATAATTAATTGAAGCGAGGATGTCCTCGACGGTTATGTGCTTCGGGCAGAGCTCGGCGATCCTGCGCTTCGCCTCGGCCTTGACTGCCTCGACGTCGTCGCCGCACTGCTCTTTGATCTCGAGCATGACGGACAGACGCGCGCGCTCGTTGACGCCGCAGTCCTTGAGGTCGTATCCGAAGACGGATTCCGGCTCGACCGCTCCGTTGGAGAACACCTTGACCTCGCGTTCGCCGTCGACGAGCAGAGTGACTTCGTTGACGCCGAGCCGCTCGATCTTCATCGCGTCTTCCTGGGAGAGGACCGTGCCCGCCTCGCAGAGGACCTCTCCGGTGATCGGGGAGATCGCGGGAGCGGCGAGGGTATGGCCGGCTATTCTCTTGCCGAGAGCGACTTTCTTGTCGAATTTATGTCTTCCGACGGGAGCGAGGTCGTATCGCTTGGGATCGAAGAACAGGTTGTTCATCAGGATCTCGGCGGATTCGACGATCGCGGGCTCGCCGGGACGGAGCTTCTTGTATATCTCTTTGAGCGCCTCGTCGCGGATGGAGCAGTTGTTTTCGACCGCCTGCTTCTCGCACGGGTCGCGCTCGAGAGTCTCCGTGATCTTGGGGTCCGAACCGAACATCGCCTCGATCTGCTCGGGAGTCTCCACTCCGAGAGCGCGGATCAGGACGGTGACGGGGAGTTTGCGGTTCTTGTCGATACGGACGTAGAAAACGTCCGCGGAATCGGTCTCGTACTCGAGCCATGCGCCGCGGTACGGGATGACCGTTGCGGTATAAATTTTCTTACCGGTCTTGTCCACCGTGGAATCGTAGTACATTCCGGGAGAACGGACGATCTGGGAGACGATGACGCGCTCCGCTCCGTTGATGACGAACGTGCCCTTGTCCGTCATGATCGGGAAATCGCCCATGAAGATCGGGGACTGTTTCACCTCGCCTGTGAGTTTGTTGGAAAGTCGAACGTCGACTCTGAGCGGGGCGGCGTACGTCACGACGCGCTCCTTGCACTCCTCCACCGGATACTTCGGCGCGGAGTCGAGAGAGTAACCGACGAATTCGATGATCAGATTACCGGAGTAATCAGTGATCGGGGAGACGTCCTCGAGGACGTCCATGAGACCCTGATCCAAAAACCAGCGGTAGGAGTTTTTCTGGATCTCAAGAAGGTTCGGGATCTCCAGAACGTCGTCCGTTTTGGAAAAACTCATTCTGACGTTCTTTCCGACTTGCTGCGGCTTAACCATCAAGTTTACACTCCATTCTATCTAAAACTTGCGGCACAGGAACACAAAAAGGTGGTTCGGGGGTGGTTTTTTACGCCGTTTTTGCCCGTTTTTATGAGAAAACGACAAAAAAACTGCCTCCGGACCGCCAAAGGGCGAACCTAATGCAGTTTATTATTTTAACAAATATATTGTACAAAGTCAATGAACGAGCCGAAATTCAAGTAGCAAATTGCTGAATTTACACTTTGCTAACAAAATATTTACAATCTTTTTAATTGTAAACGTTTTGTAAACATTTTCGCTCCCGGCTCGAAGACAGATATATAAATGAAGGGTTTTCTCCTCTCTTTCGTCGTAGGGCGGCGATGATGAAGTAACCGCCAAACCTGTAGGGAGCGATCCCCTGATCGCTCCGTCTTCAGATACCGCATGCCTTTCACGGATGGCATACGAATACTGATACCGAAATGATAATCGCGGAGGCATGTGG
>JAFWPR010000062.1 GCA_017545225.1 Clostridia bacterium | reverse complement strand
GATCTATAGATAAACGTTACGATCTGTCCTCTCGTGCAGCTCTCGTTCGGAGAAAACTCCGTTTTGCTCGTCCCGAGTGTGATCCCGTTTTCAACCGCCCAAAGGACCGCCTTATAGAAATAATCGGTCAATTTCACGTCGACGAACGGATTGTCTTTTTTCTCCGGCTCGGGAGAACCGGCGGCGCGCCAGAGAAAAGTTACTACCTGACACCTCGTGCAGTCATCGTTCGGAGAAAACTTTCCCGCTCCCGTGCCTGACGTTATCTCTCTGTCGATCGCCCACGTCACTGCGTTGGCGTAGTACTCGCCCGCGGGAACGTCTGAAAAATTCCCGGGTTTCTTTGCCCCGCAACGTAAGCAGGCATTCTCGCTTCTGTCGGATCCGAAATAGTGACCGAGCGATGAAATGATCTTTCGGGTCAACCATCCGCATCTCGTACAGACCTCATACTCATCCCATCCGGCTCCGGTACACGTCGGTTCTTTTGCTTCGCGACGAATGAAATCATGACCGAGAGCGGGGATCTCCTCGTAAGTCGAATATCCGCATCTCCCGCAGACGTCGTACGCGTTCCAGCCCACTGCATAGCAGGTCGGCGATTGCGCCTCGACGTGAACAAGATCGTGACCGAGCGGCGGGATCTCCTCGTAAGTCGAATAATCGCATTTGCTGCACGTATAATACGGATACCAACCGGGTTCGGTACAACCAGGCGCTTTTTCCAAATGAAGGACAAGGTCGTGAGTCTTCCGGCGAATTGAATCAATAATCAGTCCGCACGACGAACAACGGGATCGCTCAGTCCCGAAATTTGTGCAATCAGGCGGGTTGTCGTACACGGTTTCCCATTCGTGGATCGTTAAAGTAAACGAAACGCCTTCGTTCGTTTTCACGGCAATAAGTTCTTCAGCTTCTTCTTCGGGTCTGAACCTCATCTTCAAAATCGGATCGACGTCGACGCTCGGATCATTCGCGCTCCAGACTACTGAAGAATAAAACCAATCCGTGTTCGCCACGTCTAAATACGGGTTATTTAAGCCGTCGACGCTCGGACTCCCCGCCCACCTGTACAGTAAGCCGATCAAGGTACTTCTGGAAACAGACCTGTGAGGACCGTACGTCATTCCGCCCGAACGCCAGATCCCGGCTTCTTCCGCCCAGACGATCGCCTTGCAGAACGGGTCTTCAGAGCTCACGTCCGAATAGTTGTTTGTCCACGTCGGTTCGGGACAGTCCGACGCCCACCACAGGACGTACATCAGGTTGGCAAGTGTCATATCGAGAGCGAGAGTCTCCTGCCCGTCGTCGGAAATGCTTCCCGTGCTCTCATATGAAGACAGCGCTTTTACCTCTTCGTATACGGATGGCTCCGAATCGATTGTCCTCCATCTCTCCGTCGGATCGTCAGCGACCGCCGATATCGCGCACACAGAACAAAGCATAGCCGCAATCAGCACGAAACACAAGATCCTTTTTTTCATTTTTTCCTCTTTCCCGGGCGAACGCCCGATTTCATTCTTGTCACCCGTGACAGTACGAAACGCGTTTTACGCTCCTCAAAACTTTTCTGATAAATCCGCACCCTTCTCTTCCGCACGTGAAAACCTCCCACACACGTTTTTGACAATGCGGTGAATCGTTGAAGACGTTATGGACGGTTTCCTCTGCAAAAGAAGAAATGAGCAAATGTCCTTTTTCCCTGCACGTCGCGTTCAACGTCTCATTGTGGCTTTCAAGATACCTTGTCAGAATAGTGGCGATCTGCGCGCGCGTCGCGCTCCCCTGCGGGTTGAGATACGTTTTGCTCCCGATCTTTTCGCCGATGATAAGGCCCGCTTCTGCGACAGCCCACCTCACAGCGTCTTTCGCCCATGAACTGATCTTTCCCGAATCGGAGAAGGACACTTTTCCGTTATCTAGAATCGTCTCTCCTTTGTATTTTGCATAGCGATACATCATCGTGCAGATCTGCTCGCGCGTCAAAAGCCCGTAAGGGGAAAAAGCGTTATTCCCGGTCCCCTTTACGACACCCGTCTGTGCCGCCCAGTCTACCGCCTCACGGTACCAGTCCTCTTTCAGATCGAAAAAGCCGCTCTTTTTCAAGGCTGCCGGCATTCCCTCGAGCCGCCAGATAACAGTCACCATCATAGCCCGGGTCATAGTATCCTCCGGGAGAAAATATACTCCGCCGGGCACGGTCGCGGCGCCGTTCATCAGACCGTAAGAATAAACGTAATCAATGTAAGGCGAAAACCAGTCTTTTTCGCCCACGTCGCGAAACAGCCCCGATTGATTCAAAAGCATCGGACTGTTCGTGAAAATGACAGTCGCGTTCGCCACTTCAGAGGCGAATCCTTCCGATATGATATCCCACTTTTCCTTTTTTTCTCCGTAAACGATCTCTTCAAGAGAAGAACATTCGTAGAATATTTCATATCCCGCCATATTTACCGAGCCGGGGAAAGTGATACGTTTCAGAGATTCGCAGTGAGAAAACGCACGGGAATCTATGATCTTCACGCCCTCGCTGATCACCGTCTCTTCAAGAGCGGTACACCAAGCGAACGCATAGTCGAAAATGTGTTCAACGCTTGCCGGTATTTCGATCCGCTTAAGAGAGGTACACTCCAAAAAAGCGCTTGATCCGATGTTTCTGACCGTATCGGGGATGACTATGCTCTCAAGAGACGAGTCCTGAGCAAACAAACCGCCGCTGAGAACTTCTATGTTGTCCGGTAAACTGACAGATACAAGAGACGTACATCCGGAGAGAACGTCCGCACCGATCTTTATTACTCCGGCGGGAAAACGGAAATCCGTGATGGACGAGCACCGGGAAAACGCACTGTCACCGATCTGCATCAAACTTTCGGGCAACGAAACGTTTTCGAGCGCCGAACATGAGTAAAACGCATACTGTTCAATCGACACGATCCCTTCGGGGATAATGACCGAGACCAGAGTTCCCGTGTCCCTGAACGCGTATTCGCCTATTGATACGACCGATACTCCTTCGATCTCGGAAGGAACGACGACTTCCGCGTCGGTTCCGTGATATCTTTTTATCTTAATCCCGTCGAGCCCTTTAACGTAATCAAAACGACTCTCTTCCGATGATGCGAGGATCGGCAAAGATGACGAAACGAAGACTAGCGCGCAAACAAGCGAGATGATTCTCAATATCTTTCCGTTCATATCCGTATCCTTTCACTTAAGCGATCCGATCGCTGAGATAAGTCCGTTCTCAGAGTCCGCCGTCATTATATACAGCGCACCGTTCGTGATCCATTCCGCCTGCCACGTGCCGTCGTACGAGCTTACGTAAACGTCAAATTCGCCGATCTTGCGATCTGTGACAGGCAATTCCGACACGGTCGACGGGTAAATGATCTCAAATTCACGAACTTCTCCGGACTTCATCACCGCCCGGATCTGCCTATGGGTTCCGAAGTCAACGGAATCCACGTATTCAACACATTCCGGGTCGTCAAAGAGCGAAGACGAGAAACCCCTGCCGATCGGATTCGCTTCGAGCGCTGCGGAAAGCGTTCCAAACCGCTCCGCGTCGTCAGTTTTGATAATTTCGACCGAACCCGCCGCGTCTCGGTATACCTGTTTGTTCGCCAGAGACGAGAAGAAATCCGCCGTCATGGTAAACACGTCGAATCCGAGCGCGTAGCAGGTCACGACGGCCGCGATCAGCACGGCAGCGACTGCGGCGGCCACAGGCAGTATCCTTCCGGCGACCCGCCGTCCCGCGGATGCCGTTCGAGAAGAGGCTTCGGTAAAAGATTTGAGATTTTCCTCGGCACGGCGTTGTGCATACTCGCGTACTTCGTCGGGATCCTCACCATTGAGGATGAGCAATTCCTCGGTTGCTTCCTCTATCAGACCGAAGTCGCACTCCCCGGCCGTTTTCCCCACTTCCCGATCTCGAATGCATCCGATGGCGCGTACGAGAGCCGAATCGGAAAGGATCGCCGACACCTTTTCCCAATCGGCAAGAGCCGAATCGAGTTTTTTTACGTTTTCGTTCATTTTTTCCCTCCGATTTGTCGTTCCGTCTTATAAATCCCCCTATTCGATACGAAAAGCCGCACGATCAGGATTCAATGTCGGAATCATAGAGTTTTTCGTGGATAATCCTTTTAATCACGATATCGAGTTTTGCTATTCTTCTTCGGAGGGTGGAATAAGGCACGTCGAGGACTGACGATATTTCTTCAAGCGTTTTTTTCTCAACGTACCGAAGTTTGAAAAGTTCCCTGTATTCTTCGGAAACGGAATCCCGTATCTCGAGGATCATATCGTCCTCGGACGTTTCGCTTTTAAAGTAAACGTCGCGCGAGGCAAATTCTTCTCTGTTCTCAACGTCCTCGGGACCGCTGAAAACGTCAAGCCGGTCGCCGGTCCGTTTTTTCTTTTTATGCTGTTTTTTTATAAAGTTATCCGCGGTACGATAAAGCCAAAACTTAACGTTTTCGCCGAGCGTCAATTTGTCCCATTTCCGGTAAAGCGTGACGAACACGTTGTCCGCCGCTTCCGCCGCGCAGTCTCTGTCGAAGGAAATTTTGGTGAGGCAGTATTCAAATATCCGCGCGTAATATTCTCGATACAGTTCTTCAAAGCGTGAAACGTCGAACATAACGCTTCCGTCTCCTTCGATGAGTCTATTAACAATATATTATAGGAACGATTGTTTTCCTGTCAATAATATATATCCCTCCAAAAAACGACAATAGCCGCAAAAAATAAAAACCGATCTTTTTCAAGAGCGGTTTTTAATTCGGATGACCCGTGCGGCATCGGATACCGACGCCGCACGGTTTAATAATACGGTTTTTACGGAAGCGGCGTTTTTTCCGTGAAGACGTAAACGTCTTCCCACCCTTCCGGGACTACGTTCGCCATCGTGCCGTAACTCTCATAAGTCACGGTCAAACCCGAATCGTCAACGTCGACTTTTCCTTTCAAACCGGGGAAACCCGAATAACCCGGAGAGATCCCGTCTCCGAACGAATACGACTCCCCGTCCCATACCGCGGTCGCCTGAAAACCGAAAGTTCTGAAAATCCCGCTTTCGATCACGATCTTCGCGCCCTCAACGTATTCATAGACCGTTATATAATCCATTCCGGTCGAGTCCCTCCAGACCCCGACCTTTTGACTTTTTTCATATTCGTCGTACGAGTCGAGGGTGATCTCGACCGTGGAATCCGATGAGATAAAGTCAGGGTCTCTGTGAGTCACGGTGACCCGCGCTTTCTCACCGTCGCCGGTCTTGGTGTAAAACTCGGTCGTGTAATAATACAGTTCGGGCAGTTCCTCTCCCATGGACGAATAGCCGCCGTGCTGCTCGCTCATTTCCGTAATAAAGATACCGCCTACGCCCGCAAGATCCCGCGCGTTCATTCCGTACCCGATTTTATCGAACAAATCGGAAAACAAAGCGCGTTCGATCCTGACGCATTTACAGTTTTCATCCGGGACAGGCAGAAGCACGCCGTTCTCACCCCACGCGGTCCATTTGCTCCGGTCGGAATAATCGAACATAGGGTCGCCGTAGAAGATATACCGTTTATCGCCGATAAGAAAATACGGTCTGCCCGTCATCGAGTCAAACTTGGTCGGGTCGCCTCGTTTGGCGGTCAACTCGCCGAACGAGAGGGTGAGATCATCGAATATATCTTCATTGAGCGCGGGTCCCGTTTCTTTTTTCTCCTCTTCGACGTCCGAGGGGCTGATATATACCCCGACATTCGCTCCCCGGTCGACCGTGTCCTTTTCGGCGTGGAAAACGAGGAGGTTCACTTTGTCGCTGTCCCAGCCGTCGTAGGAGAAACGGGACAGATACGGTCTCTCAAAATCGGACGGGTTATCCTCCGTTCCGAGATAAGTCAACCCCTCGATTTTTGACATATCTTCGATAGAAATCGTCTCAAACGATCCGGTAAACAGATTATCGGGCGTGAAATAGATCCACCTGCAAAGTTCCCCGTCGTCGATCTGCATATAGACTACGCCGCTCTCGGGATCCGTCACCATCCACGAGCGGTCGTTATACGGCAGATCGAAGCCGTAGGAACCGTATCCGTTTTCAAAGATATAGAAATTTCCGCCTTCGGGCGAAGTGTAATCGACGAGTTTCCCGTGCTTCTCTTTCAGTTCGCCGTACGTCATCTTGTATTCGTCGAGAACGTCCGTGTTCAGCGTCGGCTTTTCCGCGATCGGAGCAGGGTCGGTTCCCGGCGCGGGATCGGTCACGTCGGAAGGCGCGCTTTCGGATTCGACGGGCGCGGGGCGGTTCACAGACAGAAAGTCCGCGCCGAGCGCGTAGCTTGTAATGACCGAACCGAGCAGAGCGCCTATGATTGCGGCGACTGGAATCAGCCATTTGATTCCGCGGGTCGTGCGAGCACCGCGCTTTTCTCTTCGTTTAATCTCCGCGACCTTCCCGTCGATGAGATCGGACGCCTCTCGTTCGAGCTTGTTCGGATCATCCTCGCAGAGCAGCAGAAGCGCTTCTCCCGCGGCGATCAGAAGACCGTCGTCACGCTCATCCTCCGGAAGAGACGATTCCTTCCCGATAATATCGTTCAAAGCGGACAGGAGTTCCTCGTCGTTATTGATCGGTCCGTATTCCTGAAGTCTCTTCTCAAGAGCGGCGTTCATTTCGTTCTTTTTATCCACGGTATTCACCCCTTTCTATCCGTTCTCTGACCGTGGTTTCTATCTTTTTGAGCCTTATCCTCAAAGTTGAATAAGGAAGCCCCGTGCTCGACTCCATCTCTTTCAGCGTCTTCTTCTCTATGAAGCGGGCGCGAAACAGCGCTCTGTCGGCGTCGGAGAGATCTTTTTCGATCCTCCCGACCGTTTCGTCTTCGTCGGGCAGAAAATATTCGTCCGTCACGGCAGGTCCCCCGCCGCCGTCCGACCCGTCGGGCAACGGAACGACGTTCGAGTAGTATTTCCGTTTTCGCCTGAGCGCGTTTTTCGATAAGTTGTCCGCGACGCGCAGAAGCCACGGAAGGATATCAGAGTCGGTATCGATCCGATCCCATTTTTTGTAAAGGACCTCGAGCACGTCGTCGAACACCTCAAGCGCGAGCTCGCCGTCTCCGCCGAGCCTACCGTAGCAGTATCTTACGACGGCGCTCTGATATTTTCGCGCCGCCGCCTCAAATTTCAAAAGATCTGTCGCCACCGTTTCACCTCCGCTTTTTCGGGCTTTCAACCTATAAATGTCGACGTGCCCGCGGAATAGCAAAGATATACTCATTGTTTACAATTTGTTAACATGTAGCCGGAGGAAACGTTATTTCCCTCCGCCTTTAATGATATCATATTTTCCCCCGTTGTTCCATAGAAAAACCGTCCCGATCCGGACAAGCCGGCGAGACGGTTTTTCATTACCGTATTAAGTGATTATACCGCGTCAGATCAGTCCGTGATCTGCACAACTGTGATCTCCGAGACGGGAACGTTTTCCTGCCGCTCACGCCTACGAGCCCCGCGGTCCACCACAATATAGCGAACTGAAAACGGCGCTCCGGTCTCACGAGCCGGGGATTCTTGTCGTTTTGATGGATTTTTTCGGTTGAATCTACCATAGTTGAGTATAGACCGGGATTATTGATAGTATGTACCCCTATTATTATGATTGGTTTAACGGTTCATATAAGGCAAAAGGAAAGACCACATCAAAGGATATCCGATGATGTGGTCTTCACTTTGTGCCCGCTTGAAGGCTGCCAGTTTAAAATACTGATTAAAATTTGGTATTCTAACGGCTTCCCGTCCGATATTGGCGGTTTTTACTGTTATGATTTTTATCTTTTTTACTATTGACTTATTTCCTGCTTCTGATACTCAACGTAACGGGTAGTTTTATCCAATTTCAGAGTTACGTTGTAATAATAATATTTGTCTTCCAAACCCCAGTCACCGTATACTCTCATCATGGTGTCTGCAGTAAGAACGTATTCGCTGTCGTTTTCGGTAAATTCATAGCCATTGACTGAACGATTGGAAAGAGTAAGGGAAGGACGAGTCTTATAATTAAACAAATACAGCAGCACTTTCTCTATCTGTTCTTTTGAATCCGTTAAGATGCGAAAAGAATCTTTATCTCCGTATACAACATTGTTGACGGTTATATCTGCAACGTTTTTCTTAATTGAAATTACGTTCTCCTCATATTTCCCTTCTCCGACTTCCCATTTCACATTGAGACCGTAAAGAATATCGGATTCATAAATAACACTGCAATCGGTGACTGTATTGTAATAACCCTCGTACCTCGTATCGGTAAAATGTCTCGTACAGACCCGTACCGCATCTTCTGCAGATTCTGAAGAAGCAATAAGTCTCCCGTATTCTTCGCCGTTTAAAACAAAGAGCGATTCGATATCATTCTTCTGACTTTCTCCGCTGTTTTTACCGCGTTTGCCGGAATTTTCAAATTCAGCTCTGTACAGGAACGTCACTACCTGTCCTCTCGTGCAAGTATCGTTCGGGCTGAAGGTCGTGTTGCTCGTACCCTTTGTGATGTTGTTCGCGACAGCCCACATGACGGGAGCGTAGAAGTAATCCGCAGCGGCAACGTCGGTGAACGGGTTGGCCGCTTCCGCTGCCGAACCTTTTGCATACCTGTAAAGGAAGGTCACGATCTCCGCTCTCGTGCAGGGCGCGTCGGGAGAGAACGTATAATCGCTCGTCCCCATTGTGATCGAACCGTCGATAGCCCAAAGGACCGCTTTGTAGAAGTAATCGTCTTCTTTGACGTCAAGGAACGGATTATTATTCGTTTCCGGTTCGGGACATCCCGCAGAGCGCCACAGGAAGGTCACAACCTGCCCTCTGGTGCAGGGATCGTCCGGTGAGAACGTCGTGTCGCTCGTTCCATTCGTGATATTGTTTGCGACAGCCCAAGCGACCGCATCGACGTAGTACGCGTCATGCTTCACATCGGAGAAAGGTACGCCGTCCACGTTCACGGTGATCCCAAACGACGCTTCGTATCGTTCAGGAGGCCATGGAAGTGAAAACGAGTTTTCTCCGTATA
The DNA here is from genome assembly GCA_017545225.1 of Clostridia bacterium. Taxonomy (GTDB): domain Bacteria; phylum Bacillota; class Clostridia; order Oscillospirales; family CAG-272; genus RUG11130. Next base: position 2,785 of record JAFWPR010000062.1, on the reverse strand, counting down.
CGCTTCTGTCGAGCGATGCGGTGACGGTCGTTCTTCCCGCTCCGGTCCCGGTGACTTTTCCGCCCGCGTCGACCGTTGCGACGGATTCGTCGGCGCTTTCCCATATCACGCCATCCGACAGGACGCTCTCGACGAACCAGCCGTTTTCCTCGGGCTTCATTCCCATCTCATTACCGTATTTGATGATTGCGTAAAGCTGCAGTTCATCGCCGACATCCATCTCGCGTATCTCTTCCGGGACGATCCTGTCCCCCTTAACGTAGCTGTTCGACGTTACCGCGAGCTCCGGAACGGTCACCGCGAACGCAGGGACGACCGCTGTGAGAAGCATCAATAACGCGGCGATGAGAGACGTCGCTATTCGTAAGTGTTTCATACATTACCTCCTGTTTCCGACCTATTATAACTATTATATTTCGAAGAGTGTAAAAAAGCAAGCCGGTTTATAACTTCAAAGCTACTGAATGAAATATCCTCGCGAGTATGATAGATTTCAACTATCCTTCGAATGATGTTTTGAACACTCCCATTTCCCGCATCTGCCGATAATGAGGCGCGTTCTCAAAGCAAATTCCCGGACGAAACCGGGATTATTGATTCAGCCTTATTTCGGACCTGACCAGCCATATCCCGGTTCAACGGCGCAGAGTCCCTTGCATGCAGTTTGTTGTCTTCTTTGATGTCAACGCCTGATCCGCTTGCCTGTATTTTGATTATATCAGACTAGAAGACATTTACGGGATATTATCTTTTATGAAATCAAGGTACGAGTTGAGTTCCTCTTCCGTCACAGGTTCGTTAACGCCGAACGTCCCGTCACTTTCCGGCTCGATCAATCCGAGCTCATAAGCCAGGATTATATCATCCCTATATTCCGACCCTTCTTCGACGTCGGAAAACCCGGGATACTCTCTTATTTTCAAGTAGGTCTGCATATCGCCGAACGTCTCATCGTCGAGATGATACCGGAGATAATCGACGAGCATCTTCGCCGTTCTGCCCTTGAGCAATGGAGTATTGGCGTACCCTGCCGCCATACTTTTAAGAGTATCCACGGTTGCTCCGTACCCACGGCACACCACGTAATAGTAGTACCAGACGGAACCGAACTCGTTTCCTTTGTAGGCGGACGGATGCTCAGAATACCCTCCCGGATAACCGGACCCGGGATCGTCACCCGGCGCTCCGGCGGGAACGGGTCCGCCGCCCGCTGCTCCGGGCAGATCGAGACGAGGCGATCCCTCAAGTCTGCGATAAATCGCGAGGCACAGGTCCTCGACCGTCATTTCCCGATCAGGATCGATCGGCGGTTCGGACGTTGCGCTTTCGACGTCCGAGCCCGAATCGGGCGGGACGGGATTACCCCCTTCCGTATCGCCGCTTTCACTCTGTTTATCCGTTACCGGCGGGGTGACGGGGGTCTTTTCAGGCTCCCTGACGGTTTGCTCCGGTTTTTCCGTGTCGGGAGCGGTCACGTCGGGACCGGGCCCGGGTTCGCCGGATACGTTGTTATAACCTTCGTCCGAGTCGACGGGCACAGGGTCCGATTCGATTCCGGTTTCGGTCTCCGTATCGGTCTCGGTTTCGGTCGTCAAGTCGCCCAAACGGTCGGTCTCGATCAGGGAGTCAGAGGAATCGGGGGCTTTTTCGTCGGAAGTGAAAACAGATCTGTCATCCGTCGCCGAAATACCCGGCACCGTTTGAGGTTTTCGCATTCCGAGACTTACGGCGAATAAGGCGACCGCGACGGCGACAACGCACGCCGCGACGATCGGAAACAGTACTTTGATCCGTCTTTTTTCTCTGTTCGCCTCTTCAGCGGCGACCGGGCCGAGAAGATCGTCGTCGATCTCCGCCATTGAGGAGATAAAATCCTCTTTTTTCAAACCGTAAATCCCTCCTTTTCAAGATATTCTTTGAGCTTCGTCCTCGTTCGGTACAGATTCACCTTGACGTAGGACTCGCTCACCCCGTACGACCGGGCGATCGTCTTCACAGGGTCGAACAGGAAGTATCTGCGGATAAAAATCTTTCTTTTCTGTTCGGGAACGAGTCTTAAAAACTCCGATATCTTATCCCTGAGTAGAATTCCGTCGGTAAGGTCGCCCGTACCGTCGTCCGAGGGGATCAGGTCGCCGAGTTCATCGAGGGAAACCTCGTATTCCGACCCGCGCCTTTTCTTCGTAAGTTTCGCCCTGAACGTATCGATCGCCAATTCGCGTGCGATCTTGCCGATGAACAGAGGGAAGTTCGGCGGGTCTGCGGGCGGGATCTTCTGCCAAATGCGGAAAAGCGTCTCGTTTACGCATTCTTCGGCGTCCGCGTCGTTACCGAGAACGTTTTTTGCGATACGCGTCAGATACGCGGAATACTTTTCCCTGATCTGCTCGAGTGCCGATTCGTCGCGCTGCTCCATCATGGAAATAATCCGGCGATCGTCCGTAACCCGTCCCCCCCCCTTTCTCATAGTCTTCCATATATCTTTACCGAGAAAAAAGTGCGGAAGGTTACGGTTATCCGGAAATATTTTTTACGGGCGTCGAAACGGCGTTTTTTGCCCGTTCACTCTTATATACCGAATAATTACCCTCCGGGGATACACTTTTTTTCAAAAAAATCCTACGCGCAAAAGACAAGCGCGTACGGACCGTTTTCCCGGTCTTTGCGATATTGAAGTTTTCGCTCCTTTATGATATCATATATTCGACAAAAAATCATCCGAAAGGAGTTATTAAAATGATACCGACACCCGAAAAAAGGATCGCCGAATTCGAGAAAAAAGGAT
>JAFWPR010000061.1 GCA_017545225.1 Clostridia bacterium | reverse complement strand
GATTCTCTCGCGGTTTACGAAAACGCCCTCGTCGAGGGCGGCGTAAAAGATGCGAAAGACGAACGGTTCCAGTTCGTCCGCCTCGGTTACTACTATTCCGATGCAAAGAACTCCGGCACGGTCCTCAGGATCGTATCGCTGAAAGACAGCTATAAGCCTGAGTGATCGCCGCCCGGAGCCTCTTATGGATATCGAAAGAATAAAAAAAGCACCCGTCGCGCTCGCCGGGTGCGACGGCTACGATCGGGAGAAGGTATACGAAACGGTAAAGCGGCTCCTGACTTCGATCGGTGCGTCTGAGCAAACTTTCAAAGGAAAAAGAGTCGTTCTGAAACCCAATCTCGTCGCGGCGAAGGATCCGTCCGCCGCCGTCACCACCCACCCGTCCGTCGTCGACGCCGTAACAAGGTGCGCGCGCGAATTCGGGGCGGCCGACGTGATGATCGCGGAGAGTCCCGGCGGCTCGTACACGGAGCCGTTTCTCTCCCGCATCTACGACGCTACGGGAATGAAAGAACTGTCGGAAAACGGAGGACCCCGCCTCAACGGCGACTTCACTTCCGTTCCCGTAAAATTCGCGGAGGGTAAGAAGCTCAAATCGTTTGAAGTCCTCACGCCTGTTGCAAACGCGGACGTTATCGTCAATATCCCGAAGCTCAAGACGCACTCTCTTACCGGATTGAGCTGCGCCGTTAAAAACCTTTTCGGAGTTATCCCCGGCTTTCTGAAATTCGAAATGCACGCGGCGTATCCGGAGCTCGACGATTTCTCCGAGATGCTCTGCGACCTTGATCTCGCGCTTTACCGCGATCATGAGATCGTCACGGTCTGCGACGCCGTTTTCTCAATGGAGGGCAACGGACCTACTCACGGATCTCCCGTCTTTACCGGTGTGCTGATGGCGTCGACATCGACTTACGCTCTCGACGTCGTCGCGGAACTGCTCGCAGGACTCGGCGGTACGGCGAGATATCTTGATATCGCGGCCCGGAAAGGTCTTGTCGAGCGCGATCCCGATAAAATCGAAGTCGTAAGAACGGGCGACGTCCCGGAGTCGTTCAAACTCGTTCTTCCGGACTCAAAAAAGCCCAATTCATTCTCTATGAGACTTCTGATCGCCCTTCCGAATCTGTTCGGGGGTAAGTTCAGCCGCTTTTTTGAGCCGAGCCCGAAAATAAACGTCGAAAAATGCCTCGGATGCTCGAATTGCGCGAACGTTTGCCCTGCGAAGACGATAACGATGAAGAAAAAGAAGGGGAAAAAGCTCGCCGTGATCGGCAGGAAGAACTGTATCAGATGCTTCTGCTGTCAGGAACTCTGTCCGCACGGAGCCGTCGATACCGTCAAGAACCCGATCCTGAAGCTTATAAGGTAAAATGAAACTCGAAAAAGCCGCGAAAGCGAAGATAAACCTCTTTCTCGACGTGGGTGATAAAAGGGAAGACGGTTTTCACGAAATCGTCAGCGTTATGCAAAGCGTCACCCTGTCTGATAAAGTCTCGCTTTCGACCGGAGGCGCGGACGGCGGTATCTCCGTCGTTTGCGACGTCTCTGAACTGTCCGGCAGGGATAATCTCGTCTACGTTGCCGCAGAGTCGTTTTTCTCCGCTACCGGGATCCCCCCGCGGGGCGTAAGATTCGAAATAGAAAAAAAGATCCCCGTCGCCGCGGGACTCGCGGGCGGCTCGACCGACGCCGCGTCTGCGCTTCTGATGCTCAACGAAGCGTACGGATACCCGCTTGACGAGGATCAGATCAAAAGAGTCGGCGCCAATCTCGGCTCCGACGTGCCGTTCTGCATGATGGGCGGGACTTGTCTTGCCCGCGGAAGAGGCGAAAAACTCGCGCCTGTAAACTCAAAATGCCGTTTTAATATCCTTATTGTCTACGGCGGAAAGGGAGTTTCGACCCGAGAGGCGTACGGCGCGCTCGACGATGCGGGAGAGAGGAAACGTCGCTCCCCCGATCGGATCCTGACATCGCTCGTGTCGGGAGACGCGGACGGCGCGGCGGAAGAGCTCTTCAATTCGTTTGAAACCGTCATTATCGGAACTCATCCCGAGGCGACGGAAGCGCGGAGAATTATGAAAGAAAACGGCGGCGTCCCGCTCCTTTGCGGCAGCGGACCGTCCGTATTCGCTGTCTTCCGCGATCTGTCCGCCCGTTCCGAAACGGCGGAGATCCTCAGAGGAATAGGATACAGAGTTTTTGAATGTGAATCAGAATAAAGCATCACGATAATACATAATAAAGACCGCGGAATAATCCGCGGTCTTTTTAAGTTCAGATAAGCAGTCTGCGTGCTCTCAACACATAGAGATAATACTTTTCACGCCGTGAGGATCGCGCCGATGCGCACGTAAGCGGTCGGGTTTTCCTCATCCGTGTACAGATGGCTGACGACGATCTCCGTGTGATGCGGAACGGCGGGATCGAGTCCCTTCATAAACAAAGCGGCCTGCATCTTGTGAAACGATCTTACGACGTGATCCCAGCTTCGAACGTTTACGGGCTCGCTTCCGTCGACCGACACCTTCACGTCTCCGTTTACGCATCCGTCGTCCCAGATCAGACCGAGAACGGGGCCCTCAAAATCGAAAGAAAGCGAATCGCCCACCGCCTCGGATTCAATAATCTCGGTAAATCTTCCCATGCTTGAAGGCACGATGCGGAAACCGTTCATTTTGAGGTTATTGATATCCCTGCACTCCGTCATTTTCCCGCCGTCGAGTACCCCGGGGCATAATTGCTCGGGAAGAACGTGCGGTACCGGCGCGGCGACTTTTTCGGACTTTTCAAGAAGCTCGGAGACGACCGAAGTGATGACGTCCGCCATGATCGAGTGACCGAGGTCCGAGGGATGGCTCCCGTCGGGAGCGTAGGATTTCCAGTCGTCCCCTCCCAGGAGGATACGGCAGAGAAGGGCGGAACCCGGATCCGCGGACGGTACCCCGTACCGGTGCGCGATCGTGAGCATCGCGTCTCTCGACTCAAACGCTCTGCCGGATTTGAGCGTCGCTTCGACGTCCTCGTCTGTCGATACGACCGCTATCACGTCGACGAGCGGGCGCGTTTTTCTGATCTTCCGGATGATCGCTTCCGCCTGCGGCAGTACGTTGTCGTAGGTGTCGCCGAAATCGTTGACGCAGTATTCGATGAAAACGAGATCGGGGTCGTGCGAAAGCAGGTCTCTGTCGCATCTGAACGTCCCGTATCCGGTCCCGGTGCCTCCGATCGACGCGTTGAAGCCGTTGATAACCGCGTCAGGATACGTTTTGCGGAACCACTCGGTCACGAGCGCGCGGTACGAGGTCTTCTCCATGTCTGAAGCGCCCGTTCCGTCGGTTATCGACCCTCCGAAATATCCTACGGTCAGTTTCTTTTCGACCGTAAGTTTATAAAGCGTGTTTTCAAGCATTATGTTTTACCTCCTTGGTTTTTCTTTCATTAAGCGCGGTCTCGTAGACGTCCAGCACGGATCGCGCAAAAAATCCGATAGAGTATTTCTCCCGAACGCTTTCAGCGGCGGCGTCGCCGATCTTCCGACGGTATTCCTCGCTCTCAAACAGTCCGGCGAGAAGTTCGCTGAATTCGTTTTTTGTCGTGTACTGAAATCCGTCGACCCCGTCCGTGACCAGGTCCGTAAGGCACGGGTCTTTTTTGCAAAGGATCGCCTGCCCGCTCGCCATAGCCTCTACGTACGTCATCCCCTGCGTCTCGCTTTGGGACGCGCTGACGAAAACGTCCCCGAGTCTGTAGTAGTATACGACGTCTTCCGGCGGGACCATTCCGACGAAGATCACTCTGTCCGAAACTCCCATCGCTTCGGCAAATTCTTCGAGTTCTTCTCCGTAAGGGCCTCCTCCGACAATGACCAGGAGCATATCGGGATCGTTTTCTTCTTTCAAAAGGTATATGAGTTCTTCCGTGTTCTTTTCTTTCGCGAGCCTTCCGAGATAAACAAGTACCCGCTTTTCATCCCCGATACCGAGGTCTCGCCTGATCGCCTTGCTTTTTTCACCGATATCCGTGATGTCGAAGCGCGACAGATCGAGGCCGGACGGCACGGTTACGATCGGAACGGCGACTCTGTATCCGCGCAGAAGCTCCTCTACTTTTCGCGTCGGAGCGATGACGATATCGGTCTTGTTTAGGATAGCGCGCGAAAGGGTCTTCACGAAACTTTTTCCGAGCCTTTCGCTCGGCGAGAAATAGTGCGTGTAGTCTTCGTAAACGGTGTGATAAGTGTGGACGAGCGGAGCTCCGCACGCCTCGGCTATCTTTCTCGCGGCGTGGAATCCGTTGAATTCACACTGACTGTGAACGATATCGGGACGCCAGTCTATCAGATCCTTGACGAGCTGCCGTGCCCTCGTCATTTTCATTCTGGCATTGGGGTACAGCTTTCCCGCGCTCACCGATCCGACGAACGTGACGTCGCCTTCCCGGTGCGAGTGGATATTTCTCGACAGGGTGAGTACCCGAACTTCGTGACCCAGTTCCTCAAGTCCTCTTTTCAGGTTGAGAACGGACGTTACGACCCCGTTGATGACCGGGGCGTACCAGGTAGTCGTTATAAGTATTTTCGTAGGATCACCCCTTCGTTCCGAAATCCGAAAAGAGGGACCGCGAAAACGGTCCCTCGCAGGTTTTACTGATCTGTTCCGGCGCCGCGTCCTTCAAGCATCATATCCTTGACTTTCATAAGTCTGGTGAGATTTGAACGCTCATTTTCGTCGAGTTTCATCGAGATCGATTTGATCGTCGCGGCGTACTGAGGGATGAGAATGTACTCGAGCGCGTTGACTCTTCTTCTCGTCTTTTCGATCTCCGAGCAGAGAAGCTGAGCCTGTTTTTCAAGCGATGCGAGACGGACGAGATCCTCTGTTGATGCGCAGATCTCTCTTACCGCCGCGTCGATGGAGCGCGTCGTGAAAGCAAATCCGTAACTGACGCCGCCTCGAACCGAGGGATCAGAGTCTTTATGGCGGAACACGGGAACGATCACGCTCATCACGTTTTTCGTCTCCGTCATTACTTCGCCTTCGAACCCAGGAAGCAGAAGCGCTTCGGTCATAACTCGGGGGTCGGTCTCCGCAGCGGCGCAGCCGAATTCCTCTACGACTTCCGCAAGAGTGCCCTCAAGCTCAGTTCTGAGAGTTTTGCTCTCTCTGACGACATCGAGAAACTGCTTCATCAGCTCGTCGCACTTGTTCTTCAGGAGCTTGTGTCCGCGCCTTGCTGTATTCAGTTTGTTCTTGAGCTTTTTCAGCTCCATCCTCGTGGGATTGACTCTTATTTCAGCCATAAAAAGTCACGCCTTTCGGGAAGTTCAGTCCTCCGGCCAATACTTGTCGAGAATATCTCTGTTTATCCTCTTCATCTCGCTGCGAGGAAGAAGTCTAAGAAGTTCCCATCCAAGATCGAGCGTTTCCTCGACCGATCTGTTCTCGTAAAAACCCTGATTGATATATCTTTTTTCAAATTCGTCTGCGAACGCCGCGTAAAGCCTGTCGAGCGGAGTCAGCGCCGCCTCGCCTAGGACGACCATAAGCTCCTTGGCGTCGCGTCCTCTCGCATAGCACGCGATTATCTGGTTCATCGTTCCCGCGTGGTCCTCGCGCGTTCTTCCTTTGCCTATACCTTTGTCCTTGAGCCTCGAAAGAGAGGGAAGAACGTCGACGGGAGGCATATAACCCTTTCTGTACATCTCGCGGGATAGGATAATCTGACCCTCTGTGATGTACCCCGTGAGGTCGGGGATCGGGTGCGTCTTGTCGTCTTCGGGCATCGTGAGGATAGGTATCATAGTGATCGAACCGGTCGAGCCCATCTTCCGTCCCGCGCGTTCGTACATCGTCGCCAAGTCTGTGTAAAGATATCCGGGATATCCGCGCCGTCCGGGGACTTCTTTTCTCGCGGCGGAGACTTCACGGAGCGCTTCGGCGTAGTTCGTGATATCGGTGATGATTACGAGGACGTGCATATTTTTCTCAAACGCGAGATATTCGGCGGCAGTCAGCGCCATTCTCGGCGTCGAGATCCTCTCGATAGCGGGGTCGGACGCGAGATTGATGAACAGGACGGTCCTGTCGATCGCTCCGGTACGCTTGAAATCGCTGATAAAGAAGTCCGCTTCTTCAAACGTAATACCGACTGCGGCAAAAACGACCGCGAATTCGGTTTTTTCTTCACCCTCGCTGCGGACGGTAGCCTGGCGTGCGATCTGCGCCGCGAGATTTGCGTGCGGCAGACCGGACCCCGAGAAGATCGGGAGTTTCTGACCGCGGACGAGAGTGTTGAGTCCGTCGATCGTCGAAACGCCGGTCTGAATGAACTCGTTGGGGTAATCGCGCGCCGCCGGATTGATCGGCGTGCCGTTTATATCGAGCGACGCGGTGGGAATGAGTTTCGGTCCGCCGTCGATCGGTTTGCCCATACCGGAGAAAACGCGGCCGAGCATATCGTCCGAGACGGGGAGTTCTACTCCGTGACCGGAGAAGCGTACCTTTGAGCGCGCGAGATTGAGTCCCGCGGATGCCTCGAAGAGCTGAACGAGAACGTTAGAACCGTTCACTTCGAGTACGCGGCATCTTCTGACTTCACCGTTTTCGAGCTCTATTTCTCCGAGTTCATCGTATTTGACTCCGTCGACCTTGCGCACGAGCATAAGAGGGCCGGCAATCTCTTCTATCGTTCTGTATTCTCTGATCATCTGATCCGTACCCCTTTCTTACGCTTTGCCGGGAGTGATTTCCGCAAGCGATTGTTCTATTTTTTCCTTGATTCCGTCGAAGACTTCGCGGTATTCTGCGTCGTTCACCGTCTTTGCGCGCCCGATATCCTCCCTGACGGGTAGTTCGGAGATCCTCTGAACGTCGGCGCCCGAGTCCATCGCCTCTTTAGCGCGATCGCGGAAGAAGAGGATCAGATCGATCAGCGCGAACTGCTTGGGCAGGGACGAGTAAGAGTCTTCTATGCTGAACGCGTTCTGCTGCAGAAAGTCCTCTCTGATCGAGCGGGAGATCTCAAGAGTGAGACGGTCGTCGCCCGACAGCGCGTCGACGCCGACGAGTTTAACGATCTCGTCGAGTTCCGACTCTTTTTGCAGGATACTGAGAATATCCGCGGCGTATTTTGACCATTTTTTCGAGACGTTTTCGTTGTACCAGCCTTCAAGTCTGTCTTTGTAGAGCGAGTATGAATTCAGCCAGTTGATAGCGGGGAAGTGCCGCGCGTATGCCAGCGCGGAATCGAGTCCCCAGAAGACCTTGACGATACGGAGCGTCGCCTGCGAGACCGGCTCGGAGATATCGCCTCCCTGAGGGGAGACCGCGCCGATCGCGGAAAGCGAACCGGTTCTTCCGTCCGAACCGATACACTTGACCTGGCCCGCTCTTTCGTAGAAGCCGGCGAGACGGGACGTCAGGTAGGCGGGATAGCCCTCGTCGCCGGGCATCTCTTCAAGTCGTCCGCTCATCTCGCGGAGCGCCTCAGCCCAGCGGGAAGTCGAGTCTGCGATGACTGCGACCGAAAGGCCCATATCGCGGAAATATTCCGCTATAGTGATACCCGTGTAAACGGACGCTTCACGCGCCGCAACGGGCATATCCGACGTGTTTGCGATGAGGACGGTCCTCTCCATAAGAGATTTTCCGGTACGAGGGTCAATGATTTCCGGGAACTCCCGAAGAACGTCCGTCATCTCGTTGCCTCGCTCACCGCAGCCGATGTAAACGACGAGGTCGACGTTGCTCCACTTTGCCAGCTGATGCTGAACGACTGTCTTTCCCGACCCGAAGGGACCGGGCACGCACGCCGTACCGCCCATTGCAATGGGGAACAGAGTGTCAATCACCCTTTGACCCGTGATCATCGGGACCGAGGGAGCGATCTTTTCAACGTACGGCCTCGCACGCCTGACGGGCCATTTTTGCATGAGCGTCAAATCGCGCTTTTCGCCGTTTTCGTTGATGATCTCGCCGATCTTATCCGTTACGGTGTAACTTCCGGAGAGAAGATATTCGATCTTTCCCGAAACTCCCGGCGGGACGAGGATCTTATGGCGTATTACGGGGGATTCGTCGACGTAACCGACGATATCTCCGCCTGTCACTTCGTCGCCGATCTTGGCGGTCGCGACGAATTCCCATTTCTTTTCTCTGTTCAGCGGCGGGAGATCGATACCTTTTATGATATTCGGACCCGCGACGAGTCTCATCTCTTCAAGAGGACGCTGGATACCGTCGTAAATGTTCCCGACAAGACCGGGGCCGAGTTCGACGGAGAGCGGCTCGCCCGCGGAGACTACGGCGTCGCCTCTGCCGAGGCCCGCGGTCTCCTCGTAAACCTGGATCGAGGCGCGGTCTGCGTGCATCTCGATGATCTCGCCTATTAGTTTCTTTTCTCCGACGCGGACGACGTCAAACATGTTCGCCTCGCGCATACCCTCTGCAACAACGAGCGGTCCGGAGATCTTAACGATTTTTCCTTCAGTCATAGAGGACAGATCCTTTCGTTATTAAACTGATCATCAGTCGCCTAAAATGTTCGCGCCTACTGCGCGCTCAACGAACGAAGTGAGTCTTTCCTTCGCCTTGTCTCCGGACCCGAGCGGGAGCGGAATGACGGCGGGAGTGACCGATTCGCCGTATTTTTCGTCCGCCCACCCGATCACTTCATCGAGTTCGGGTGAAACGAAGATCACGTCGCATCCTTCTTTTTTCGCGCGTCTGACGGCTTCTTTCGCTTCGTCGGTCCCTCCGACGGGGAAAATGCGAAAACCGGATGCGAGAAAACACAGTATGTTTTCCTCCCGTCCGACGACGGCAACCTTACCCATTGGTCCTCCTTCAGCCGCTTTGCGGCGAATGATCATTTGATTCCTATTCGTGTTTTGATCGCATCGGCCGTTTTTCCGGACGCGATCATCGAAGCCGCGATCCTCACGGCTCTCACTTCAGCCTCTCTTCTGATGAAGAAGACTGCGGGTACCTCCGGGCCGAACGCTTTTGAAACGGCATTCTCGGCGGCTTTGTCCGCAACTTTTTCAAAAGCTGAGGAGACTGCCTCGGGATCGTCGGCGAGATCGAGGGCCTCACGGTAATCGACCCGGTCGGTCTTCAGGATAAGCGAGGCGACCCGCTCTTCGTGCGTATCTGAGGCGGACGCCTCTTCAAAGACGGAAGCGGTTACACCGCCAACATCGGCGCCACCCAGAACCGGGGTATCGAACTCACCCTGAACGGAACCATCATCGAGAACCGTGACTGGAGTTGGACCGCCGGCCTGAACATC
>JAFWPR010000060.1 GCA_017545225.1 Clostridia bacterium | reverse complement strand
TTTCGGACGTTGAAGACGACAGATGGAGCGCGGCTGCGATATCGTACGCCGTAAAAGAAGGCTACATGAACGGCGTGGGCGGCGGCCTGTTCGATCCCGAGGGGTCGCTTACCCGCGCGATGGTCGCCACGGTTTTGTGGCGGCGCGAGGGCTCCCCCGCCCCGACCGCGCCGAGCGGGTTCTCCGACGTCCCCGCGGGCGAGTGGTATACGTACGCCGTCGCGTGGGCAGAGGAAACGGGAGTCGTCAAAGGCCTCACCGAAACTACGTTCGGTCCGGACGAATATATAACCCGCGAACAGCTCGCGACGATGCTCTTCCGTTTCTCCTCATCCGCTCCCGTGTCCGTTCCCGAAAGAGCCGACCTCATGCCCTTCGCCGACGACGAAAAAGTGAGCGACTGGGCGTCCGAACCGCTCGAGTGGGCGGTCGAAGCGGGACTGATCAACGGAACGGACGGAAACAGACTCGCGCCGGACGGATTCGCCACACGCGAGCAGTTCGCCGCGGTGATCGAGAGATACGACAGCTCGTTCAAACTCGAATACAACGAACCGATCCCGATCTCTCACTTTACCGAAAAGCCGTATCCTCTCGTCGATGACGCCGATTTTTACGTTTCGACAAACGGAGACGACTCTTACGACGGATCGATCGGTCATCCCTTCAGAACGTGGGAGCGCGCGCGCGACGCTGTCAGAGGGCTCGACAAGACCGGACGCGACGGCATCAAAGTCGCCTTTATGGCCGGCGAATACGGAGAGCTTGCTCTGACGCTTTCATCCGAGGACAGCGGTACGCCCGATTGTCCGATCACCTACTGCAAATACGGAGACGGGGACGTGATCTTCGACAACGGAGCGACGGTGAAAGAGTCGGATTTCATGCCTCTGACGGACGAGGAAAAAGAATTGTTTTCGCCGAAATCCGCCGACCGGATCAAAAAAGCGGACGTGACGGGAAAACTCGACGACTTTACCGTGTTCGATCTCGTGCTGTCCGAGGAAGGCGAGATGACCGTCGCCCGCTACCCGAACAAATACTACGACGGCACGGACGCCCTGTTTCAGGGCGGTCACACCGTCGACGAGAGCCATATCAGCGTATACAACCCGATCCTGAAAAATCACATACTGAAATACAAGTCGGTCGAGGGGCTGTACCTCTACGGATTCATCACGCTCGGATGGTACAAGGACCTTATCGAAACGGACGGGATGACCGTCGACCCGGCGACGGGCGATCCGGTATTCAGCGTGGTCAATCTCGAAAATACGCGAGGCGGCAGGCTGCGTTTCGAAGAAGGTTTCGAATACGACTATTACAGAATGGCGATCGTCAACGTGCCGGAAGAGCTCGATATAAAAGGCGAGTTCATCCTTTCGCGCGACAAAAACACTCTTTACGTCTACGATCCGTCCGGGGATTATTCGTTCATGGGCGGCGGAGATATGATCACCATGGATCACGCCGACTTCATTTCCTTCGCCGGTCTTACCCTGAAAAACTCGCGGGAGCGGTTGATAAACGCAAGCGCGTCGCACGACGTCACGGTGGACGGATGCACGTTCTCCGGCTCCGCTTCGCCGTCCGCCGTTTACTTCGAGAAGTGCAAGGAGGGTCGCCCGTTCAACGTCACCGTGAAAAACAGCGATTTCTCGTTCACCGCATCTTACGCGCTCGACGTCGAAATGGTCGGAACCGGTTCCGGCCGTCACGAGGGTAAATCCGTCGCGGAGTTTTTCGATACCGCGGGAGGCGTCCTGATAGACAACAACAGGTTCTACAAGTCGTCGCTCGTCGTCGGAAACACCGGCGCGGTGGGGGTCGACGCGGTCGGACCCGTGGTGACTCACAACGAATTCGTCATGTGCTACTGGTGCGGACTTGACTACAGCGGAACGATCAATATGCTCGCCGCGTACAACGTGTTCGACAGGACGTGCTACAACGGAGAGGACACGGGCGCGCTGAACACATGGTGTTCGACCGATTACTGCGGAAACGTGGTAAGAAACAATCTGTTCGTCAACGTCGGATACTTCGGGCTGTACCTGGACGACGTCGTCGGGACGAGAGTCGAGTCGAACGTCTTCTACAACTGCAGTCAGACGCCGACGGTGAACAACGGCATATGTAAATACAACGCGTTCTGCAACAACGTCATACTGTATCCCGATAACGATGAAGGAGTCGGCTGCGACTACAGGACCGGCGGAACGGAAGCCGTCCTCAGAGCCATGGACGGGAACGACGATCCGTCCGTACTGACGTCCGTCGGCGACTGGGGCAGATGGAAGAACGTTCTGCAGTATTACTACGATCATCCCGATCTTATGGCGAAGGCCGCTGAGATGTGGCCCGGATATTTCGATATAACGCTCGACGTCACGCGCTGGCGCGAGCCGGAATACTGCTCGAACAATTCGCTCGTCATCACGGGCAACCGGGAGGTCAACAAGACCGGAGCGCAGAAGGAATACAGCGATCTTATCAAGATGTTCTCGGTGATAGAGGATAACGCGGCGTACGCCGTCACCGAAAACCCGCTCTTCGTCAATCCGACGCGCGGGGATTACAGAATACGGGAAGGCGTGGATTTCCCGGATATAGAATTTGAGAAGATAGGCCGGTATTGATCCTTCATCGGATCGACCGTAGTAGATCCTTCGATTTCGCTCACTGCGTTCGCTTCACTCAGGATGACATGTTTTTATATAGGCGTCATCCTGAGCGCAGGCCGAAGGCCGAAGTCGAAGGATCTATTCTTTCTTGCAATACAGCACACCGTTTGATATAATTGAATCGATAATTATCGAAAGGAATCATAACATGAAAAAACTGCTTTCCTTTATTCTCGCGACGGTAATGCTCGCGGCGGCAACCGCCGCGGCACTTCCCTCTTACGCGGCGTCCGGCTTTTCGGACGTTGAGGACGGCCGCTGGAGCGCGGAGTCGATAGAATACTCCGTGAAAGAGGGCTACATGAACGGCGTGGGCGGCGGAAAATTCGACCCGGAGGGGTCGCTTACCCGCGCCATGGTCGCAACGGTCCTTTGGCGTCGCGAGGGCTCCCCCGCCCCGACCGCTCCGTCCGGTTTTTCCGACGTTCCGGCGGGTGAGTGGTACACGGACGCCGTCGCGTGGGCAAAGGAAACGGGAGTCGTCAAAGGCCTCACCGAAACTACGTTCGGTCCGGACGAACTCATCACCCGCGAACAGCTCGCGACGATGCTCTTCCGTTTCTCCTCATCCGCTCCGGTATCCGTTCCCGAGAGAGCGGATCTTTCCCCGTTCGCGGACGATGAGAAAACGTCTGACTGGGCGGAAGAACCGCTTGGCTGGGCGGTCGAGGCGGGTCTCGTCAACGGAACGGACGGAAACCGGCTGGATCCCGGAGGCCACGCCACGCGCGAGCAGTTCGCCGCGATAATCGAGAGATACGACAATTCGTTCAAGCTTAAATACAACGAACCCGTTTTCAGCAAAACGTACACCGAGCCCGAATACCCGCTCGCGAACGACGCGGACTTCTTCGTCGCTCCGGACGGCGACGATAAAAGCGACGGATCGCTCGCCTCTCCGTTTAGAACGTGGCAGAGAGCGGTCGAGGCGGTACGCTCTCTGGACAAAACGGGGAGAACAGGCGTCACCGTCGCCTTCAGGGCGGGTGATTACGGACCTCTCTCCGTCAATATCGGCGCGGAGGACTCCGGCACCGCCCGGTGTCCTGTAACCTACGTGAAATACGGCGACGGCGACGTCGTCTTCGACAACGGCGTGACGGTAAAGGCGGAGGAATTCTCCCCGATCCCCGAGGAGGAAAAGGGTTGGTTCCGTTCGAACGTCAAGGACGATATCTACGTAGCCGACGTCAGGGGACGCATAACCGAGGACTGCGTCGACTCGATCGTCTTCTCCGACTCGCGTCAGATGAACGTCGCGCGTTTTCCGAGCAAATACTACGACAACACCGACAATCTTCTCACGGATTCCGGGTACACTTCGAGTCTCACGAACGTGGTTCTGACCAATCCCGTCGTTATCGGAAGGATAGCCAAATACCACGATATTTCCACGCTGAAGATTTACGGTTTTCTCACCTACGGCTGGTACAAGGAAACGCTCTCGGTCGGGTCGTACGATTACGAAACGCACGAGGCGTATATCTCCGACTACTATAAAGCGCGGAGCGCGAACTCAACCGGCGGCCTGCGGTGGGAGCCTGACGAAGCAACGGGCGAAGTGTTCTTCAAGGACGACCTTGATATTGCCGTTCTCAACGTGACCGAGGAGCTTGACGCGCCGGATGAGTTCTTCATCGACGTCGCGGCGGGCAAAATGTACGTATACGGACAGCCGGAAAACTACTATTTCGTCGGCGGAACGGCTGATATGGTCACGATTGACAACGCACGGTATATCACGGTCAAAGGACTCGATTTCATGAATTCGAACGGGGCGATGATCCGGTCTTACGGCGACGGGATCACGGTCGAGGACTGCTCTTTTCACGGCTGCAGCGCGGCGGAGACGGTCGCCCTTGAGATCCCCGAGAACGCAAACGCGTCGGGACCGGCGGCCGGTACGACAGTGCGCGGATGTGAGTTCGTAAACTCCGCCGGAAACGGTCTCGATATCAGCGGATGCCGCCGCGGCGCCAACCGCTACAAGGGCGAGGCGAACGTGACGGTCGACAACAACTATTTCAACGAATGCAATCTGATCCACGGCAACACCGGCGCGCTTTCGATCACGGTCTCAGGCGCGGTCGTATCGCACAATTACTTCTACAGCAACTCGTGGGAGGGAATGGACTACCGCGGATCGTCGTTTCTGACCGCCGAGTACAACGTTTTCGAGCGTAGCTGCTATAACGGCGACGACACCGGCGCCGTCAACGACTGGGATAACTTCGGAACGGTCGGAAACGTTATCAGAAACAACCTGTTCCTGTCCGGTATCGGAGGGATGGTAGGCCGCTACTGCGCGTACATCGACAACGCCACGGGAACGGAGTTCTCGAACAATCTGATATACGACTGCGGGGTAACGGTGATGATGAACGGCAACCGCGACAACAAAGCGAACGGCAATCTCATCGTCAACACCGGAAGCGAAGGCGCCGCCCCGATCACGGTAAGGGAGGGCTGCTCCGCTCTGTCGATAAAAGCCGGAGAAACGGGCGACTTCTCGGAAGTTCTTAACAGCAGCAACTACAAGCAGTGGAAGGAACAGCTCGATTTGATCCGCGCCGATCCCGCAGCGGAAGCCGCGGCCGCCGAGAACGCTCCGTGGCTCCTCGAACGCACTTACGACCTCGAACGCTGGGCGGACCCGGACTTCGTCATCAATATCACGGTAGAGGTCACGGGCAACCGGTTCTTCAACAAGGACGCCGAAGTTCCGCAGGTCTGGACCGACGACGAGGACGCGCTGATGAGATTTGCGACGGTCGGAGACAACCTCGGGTACACGCTCGGGGAAAACCCGTGCTTCGTCAACCCGACCCGAGGCGACTACCGCGTAGTCGACGGCTCCGGTTTCCCTGATATCCATTTTGAGATGATAGGAAGATATTGAACTCTTCCGCGCACAGGACTGTGAAAGGAGGAAACGATCGATGATAACGCTTTTGTCACCGGCAAACGGGGCGGAGATCTCCGTTCTTACGGAGGAGCAGAGAAGATTCATAAATGAATTCCGGGACGGTCTGCCCAAAGGTCCCGTAAGCTTCATTTCCGGCGAGTCGTCGTGGCCGGCGGCCGTGCTTTTCAGATGGACCTCTGAGGGCGTTCCCGTTCCCCAGAAGCTCGAGGTGTCCGAGAGCAAGGATTTCAGGGAATGCAGGTACGTTAATCTCACCCGCGTCTCGCAGTCGCAGGACGGCGAATTCTTCTCGGCGGGACGCAATTTCATGACCGGAAAACGGTATTTCTGGCGTGTGACGTCCGGCGAGGTCGTGTCGGAGACGCGGTCTTTTACAACGGCGCCCGACCCGATCCGTCCTATCGCCGCGGACTTCTCCCCGAATTTCCGCGATCTCGGCGGAAAGATCACTCCCGACGGACGGCGGATCAGGCAGGGTCTGCTTTACCGCGGAACGTACCCGGAACCGGACTGCTTCGAGGACGTCGACAATCAGGGCCTCACGGACAGAGGAAAGGACACCTTTATAAAGGAACTCGGGATCAGGTCGCAGATCGACCTGAGACACGAGGCGGAGGGCCGCTATGAAAAAAGCCCCGTCGGAGACGCGGTCAGGTACGTTCAGGTCTCTTTCGACGCTCCGTTCGGCGGCACGTTCAACGACCGCGGACTAGGCCAGATGAAAAAGGCGTTCGAGGTCCTTTCGATGAGAGCGCGTATCCCGTTTATTACCACTGCCACACCGGAGCCGACCGGACGGGGTTCCTGTCTATAGTAATCGGAGGGATCCTCGGCTTTTCCGACTCCGATATCATGCTCGACTATAACTTCACTTGTTTCCACGAATACAGAAATTGGAGAGAGTGCTATGACCTCAAGGACTATTTCGCATACCTGCGCGAATGTTTCGGAGAGCACTCGCTTTCCGAGCTCGTTATGCTCCACCTGACGAACTGGGGCATTCCCGAAGAAAAGCTGCTGAAAATGCGCGAATTTCTCTCGGAGTAAGAAGGCGGAGTGACCGCCGTCGTGACGTCCCTCTATGATCTGCGGCGCGGGTCCGCGGTTCACGTATACCGCGTCCCGCCCGAACGAAAAAAATCCCCGACCGCGCTGTTTTCCATACGGCGCGGCCGGGGATTCTCTGTCAGAGTATGTTTCGTCCCGCGAACGTGTTGTATGCGTCGGGTCTCCACCCGGGGGCTACGTTCCTGACTGCTTCCTCCGCCGTGACGACGGCGTCGCCGTTGTCGATATCGACGAGAGAATAACGGTCGTTTCCCATACCGAGTTCCTTCATATAGCTCAGCTGACGCAGACCGTGACGGGTCTGTATGCGTTTTATGAGAACCTTGCCGCCTCCGTCGGGCAGACCGTAGATCAGATCGACGCAGGCGTTATCGACCGCGAGAATATCCGTAGAGGCGAGAATGCCGACGTCCGGTGTGACGACCGGCTTCGCGCCCGGTCCTTCGCAGTCGCAGGAGACGGACATGTTCCTCATGACGTTGATATAGCAGACGTGAGGCGAAAAGAAGTCTACGGTCGCCTTCGTGCTTTCACTGATGCGTTCCATCAGTTCTTCTTCCGAAATACTCCACATATCGGGAGAACCCGGAACGGTATGGATCTCCTTTTTGCCTATCCTTCCGTCCGCGCATCCGATGCCTACGTTCTTGTTGCTGCCGCCGAAGCCGCCCATCATGTGACCTTTGAAGTGCGTAAGCACGAGCAGAGAGTCGTAGTCGAGCATGCTCTTGCCGACGTGCATTTCTTCAAACCACTTGCCGCCGTTGACGGGCAGCGCGGCGACGCCTTCGCTGTCGGTAATGTCGACGGGGCAGAACGTCCATCCGTTTATCCCGAGCGTTTTGCGGTGGTCCTCCGTCGTATATCTGCTGCCCTTGTAATACGTATTGGTCTCGATGATCGCCGCGTCGCGCAGACGTGATTCGAACAGCTCTCGCACCCACGGACGCGGAATGATGTTCGGACCCTCCGCCTCTCCGGTATGGAGCTTTACGGCGATCTTCCCGCAAAGCGCGGAGCTCACCTTATCATAAATCTTTTTCAGCCCTTCTTCGGACAGATCGCGGGTAAAGAAAACGTCTGAGCTTTCTCCCGTGCGTTCATCGAACGGGACGTATTTGCTGCCGTCCTTGCCGGGAACCGGGGTGCTTTTTTTCATACTCTTTTCTCCTTAGACGATAGGATATGTTGAAACGTTCTTCATCTGATATTCTACCATAACTTGAACGCGCAGTAAAGAACGGTCCCGCCCTTCCCGTAAAAAGACGGGAGGTGCGGCCGCTTCGTTTCACGAACCGACCGTCCGGTCCCGCGCCGAGACAAATAAAAGCTTGTTGAATAATCCCCTGCCTTTTGATATAATGAACTCAAACAAATAAGTCCCCGGAGAAAAACCATGAAAAAAATCCTTTCGCTTGTCTTCACGCTTCTCATGATCCTCTCATGCGCCGTCGTTGTTTCAGCAGCGAAGAACGTTTTTTCCGACGTAGAAGAAGGGCGCTGGAGCGAGGCGTCGGTCAGTTACGCCGTGAACAAAGGATATATGAACGGCGTCGGGGGCGGTCTGTTCGATCCCGAGGGATCGCTGACCCGCGCGATGGTCGCGACCGTCCTCTGGCGGCGCGAGAAATCGCCCGCTCCGGCCGCGCCGAGCGGTTTTGACGACGTCCCCGCGGGCGAGTGGTACTCGGGCGCCGTCGCGTGGGCGAAGGAAACGGGAGTCGTAAAGGGACTCACCGAAACCGCGTTCGGTCCCGACGAGCCTATTACGAGAGAACAACTCGCGACTATGCTCTTCCGCTTCTCGTCGGGCGCGCCGGTATCCGTTCCCGAGAGAGCGGACCTCGAGCCTTTCGCCGACGATGAAAAAGTAAGCGACTGGGCGACGGAACCGCTCGAATGGGCGGTAGAAGCGGGCCTGATAAAGGGTACCGACGGCAACCGCCTCGCGCCGGACGGGTTCGCGACGCGCGAACAGTTCGCCGCGATAATCGAAAGATACGACGACACGTTCACTCTCAAATACAATACGCCTGTAATCCGTTCTCACTATACCGAAAAGGAATACCCGCTCGTAACGGACGCGGACGTTTACGTCGCGGCAGACGGCGACGACACGTCGGACGGGTCGTTTTCTCACCCGTTCAGGACGTGGGAGCGAGCGCGCGACGCGGTCAGGACGCTTGACAAAACCGGACGGGACGGAATCAAAGTCGCATTTATGGCGGGCGACTACGGGCCGCTCTCGATCGAACTGACAGCCGAGGACTCCGGCACGCCTGAATGTCCGATAACGTACTGTAAATACGGCGACGGGGACGTCGTGTTCAATAACGGGATCGATATCACGGCGGACGATTTCTCCGCCATCGACGCCGGGGAACGCGCTCTGTTCCAGGAAAAATTCGCCGATGCAATCAAAAAGGCCGACGTTTCCGCTCTTTTCGACGCCGGTCTTGACGGAGATTCTCTCCTTCTTTTCAGCGACGGCGCCCTCTGCACCGTCGCCCGATATCCGAACAAATGGGACGACGGGACGGATCAGCTGGTCTACGGAGGCGCAACGGAGAATTTCTCACAGATGAAGATCACGAACCCCGTTCTGCACAAGAAGCTCTCCGGGTACTCCGAGGCGGAAGTCGCCGGTATGAAGCTGTACGGGTATCTGATGTACGGGTGGGAGAAGACGTACCTCAAAACGTCTTCCTACGATTCCGAAAACGGTCTTCTCACGATGAATGACGCCGAGAACCCGTACGGCCGTCTCAGAGTTCCGTGGGACGGCGCGGACGGCAAAGGAATCAGGATGTGCGTCTCGGACGTCTCAAAAGAGCTGGATCACGCGGGAGAATACTGGATCGGCCGCGACACGCGCACGCTTTACGTTTACGCGCCGACCGGGAGTTACCATATCCCCGTGCGGGGCGATATGATCGTCATGGAAAGAACGGACAACGTAACGTTCCGGGGACTCACGTTCAGGAATACGACCGGCAGCTTTATCAGGGGAAGCTACTGCCACGGAGTGACGGTGGATCGCTCCTGTTTCAGCGTCGTGTCGTCGAACGCCGGAGTGCTGTTTGAAGGATGCGACGTCGGCCGCGACCTCGACCTGACTTTTACCGACAATTCCTTCTCGCTGGCTTACGGACAGTCCGTGAAGGTGTACGGGACCTGCTCGGGGCAGTACCGCTACTCGAAGCACGCGAACGTGGTATTCGACAACAATCTGGTGACCTCGTCAAATCTCGCGTACGATTTCCTCAACGCGGTCCACCTCGAGTCGTGTTCGGATCTTCTCGTCACGCACAACGATTTCATCCATTCTTCGCGCGGAGCCGTGTCGTTCGATCTGTCGTACAACGTGCTTGTCGAATACAACAACTTCGACAGCGTTATGGAGAATTCCGAAGACGGAGGCGCGGTATACTCATATCACAACGTCGACGGATGGAATCTCACGGTCCGCCGCAATTTCTTCAACCGGATCCACGCCGACGGGACCGGATCTTACGGCTATTACGTCGACGACTACACCGGCGGCGCGGATATATACGAAAACCTTTTCTATGAAGTTCCGAGCCCCGTGATGATCCACAACGGAAGAGACAATACCGTTCACGACAACATTTTCATCTCGCTGTACGGGTGGAAAGGCGTGAGCGTAAGCCACGGCATGAGGTACGACGCGGACGCTTACGGGAACGATCACGTGATCGCGCTGGATATAACGAACCAGTGGCGGCGTGTGTTCGATCTGATAGAAACCTATCCCGAATACCGTGCGGGCGTTGAAAAATGGTGTCCCGGCATCCTCGACTGCCATATGGATTTCGACAAAATGGATGACGACGGATTCTACCTCAACCCGGTGAACACGATCCGCGACAACGTATATTTCAACCCGGACGGCGCGCCGCAGACTCCTTTCGGCGACGAAGCCCGTTATCACGCGAAGTACGTCACGGTTGAAGGTTCAAGGGGCTTCGCCCTTGACGCCAATCCCTGCTTCGTCAACCCGACGCTCGGGGACTACCGGATCCGCGTCGGGGCGGATTTCCCCGATATTCATTTTGAAAATATAGGCAGATATTAAGAAGAGCGAAAAATCAAGAAAACCATCTCCCTTATTCCTGCCGCCGTAATGCATGCCCCCGCACTTCCCTGCTCGTCCCGTTCGAGGCCGCCGTGCGTCCGGAACGAAACGCGGGGAATAAAACTTCTGTTGTATAATCGTAATTCTTTTGATATAATGAAAATGATCTACATGATCCGAAAGGAAACGATATGAAAAAGCTGATTTCACTCCTGTTTGCGATCCTCATGATCGCGTCCTCGGTTACGGCTGTGTCCGCGGCGAACTCAGGCTTTTCGGACGTTGAAGACGACAGATGGAGCGCGGCGGCGATATCGTACGCCGTAAAAGAAGGCTACATGAACGGAGTCGGCGGCGGGTTGTTCGACCCCGAGGGATCGCTGACCCGAGCCATGGTCGCCACGGTCCTGTGGCGCCGCGAGGGCAGCCCCGCGCCGACCGTCCCGAACGATTTTACCGACGTGCCCGAAGGCGAGTGGTATACGGACGCCGTAACGTGGGCCAAGAACGTCGGCGTCGTCAAGGGGATAACCGAAAATACTTTTGAACCGGACAGTTTTATCACAAGAGAGCAGCTTGCGACCATGCTCTTCCGCTTCTCGTCCTCCGCTCCCGTGTCCGTTCCCGAACGCGCGGATCTTTCCCCGTTCGCGGACGATGAGAAAACGTCCGACTGGGCGGAAGAACCTCTCGAATGGGCGGTCGAGGCGGGACTTATCAACGGAACGGACGGAAACCGGCTGGATCCCGGCGGTTGCGCCACGCGCGAGCAGTTCGCGGCGATAATAAAAAGATACGACGAAACATTCAACCTCATTTACGTCGATCCGGTCCCCCTTTCCCGATATACTGAGAAAGAATATCCGCTCGTCGAAGATGCCGACGTTTACGTCTCGCCCGACGGCGACGACGGAGCGGCGGGCGATATCGGTCATCCCGTAGCCACATTTGCGCGAGCCGTTGAGATGGTACGCGCGCTGAAGGAGACTGTCACGGACAGAAGCATCGTCGTGGCGTTCAAAGCGGGCGTGTACGAAACCGAAAACGTCACGATGACCGCCGAGGATTCCGGAACGAAAGAATACCCCGTGATCTACTGCGGATACGGCGACGGCGAGGCGATCATCACCGGAGGCGTCTCCGTGTCGGCTGACAAATTCGAACCGGTCGACGGGGATAAAAGAGAGTGGTTCGAGGCCAAAGCAGTCGATAAGATAAAAAAAGTATACATAGGCGATATCCTTCCGGGCTACACTTCGAAGGACGTCATTTTCAGCGAGAGCGGAGTCCTGTGTCTCGCCCGCTTCCCGGACAAATACCCGGACGGGACCGACAATCTTTACAAGTACGCCGGAGAAACGGTCAGCGATCACGAGATCAGGATCAAGAACGTCATAATGCAGAGGCGGGTCTCGCAGTATCACACGCTTGAGGGGCTCAAGCTTTACGGATACCTTACGACGGGATGGTTCAAGGACACGCTCGACGTCGGCGGACTGACGATCGACGAGGAGACCGGAGGGTACGACTTCTACATCCCGAACCCCGAGACCGCGAGGATGGGGTCGCTCAGATACGGCGAGTTCCCGTGGTCGGTCTGCCATGAATCGTGCTTTATGAATATGACCGAGGACCTGAACGCCGAAGGAGAGTACTGGGTCGACGAGGACACGCTCACTCTGTACGTGTACGATCCTCACGGCTCCTACACGTTCCCCGTGAAGGACTACGGTATCATTATGGACAGGTGCGATTACGTCACGTTCCGCGGTCTCACCGTAATGGGATACCGCGAGAATTTGCTGAAAGCGAGCGCATCCGTAGGTCTGACGCTTGACCGCTGCAAATTCTCCACGTGCACCTCCACCATGGCTATGACCGTCGGAGGACGCGCCGGGGTAGATTTCGATACGAAAATCACGGGCTGCGATTTTTCGGTCTTCGCGGGCAGAGTCATATCGGTCGGAGGACCCTGCGGAGTCCGTCAGATGTTCACGGAACGCGGCAACTTCCTGTTCGACAACAACCTGGTAACGCTCACCAATCTCGTCATGGAATGGAATTCGGCGGTCTCAGTCGGCGGATGCAACGAGGCGGTGCTCTCTCACAACGAGTTCGTGGACTGCAGTTATATGGCGATAACCTACGGCGGATCAAATCTCCTCATTGAATACAACGTCTTCAAAAACTGCATGTTCAATTCACACGACTGCGGCGCGATCTACTGCGGCAACAGTCAGTCCGACTGGAACAACGTGATAAGATACAACCTGTTCTATCCTCTCGTCGGAGACAGATACGCAATCTATCTTGACGACGACGAACCCGGCGCGGAGATATACGGCAATATGTTCGTGGAAAGCGCGGTCACGATCCACGACGGACGGAGCAACAACGTCCACGACAACGTGGTACTGAGGAGCGGAGGCGTCAATCTTTCGGGCGGCGGCGTTATGGAACCGCTTGAACAGTATCTCGAGACGGGTGATCTCGATGCGTTCATGAAAAACGATCGCACCGGAGCCTTCTATCCGAGGTGGGTCAGCTTCTTCGAAACGCTCGATTCCGATCCCGTTCTCAAGGAGAAGTATTTCGAGATGAGTCCCGAACTTGCGACCCTGACCGTCGATCTTGACCGGGCGGGCGAGGAAGGATTCGTTCTCGCCCCGCGCAACTACGTCCGCGACAACGTATACTTCAAGAAGGATATGGCCGAAGTGAACAAGGCCGACAAATACAGCGTGGTCGAAGGCAACAGATGCTTCACGACGGACGAAAACCCCATCTTCGTCAATCCGACGAAGGGAGACTACAGGATCCGCGACGGCGCGGATTTCCCGGACTTCCACTTTGAACTTATAGGAAGATACTGATAAGATCCGGGCGCGGCGGGGATCTCATACCGCCGTCGGACGGTATATCAAGACTTCTTCAAATAATGCTTTACACGGCTTCCCCTCTTTGAACGGCAAAGAGGGGAAGCATTTTATACGGTCTTCGTTTCGTATCCGCGGGGACCGGTGAAAATAGCATTGAAATATCAGTTTTCCTTTGATATAATGGACTTGAGCCAAAACTAACCGGGGAGAAAGACCATGAAAAAACTGTTATCGCTTATCTTCGCACTTCTGATGATCGCGTCATGCGTTACGTCCGTATCCGCCTCTGATTCCGGCTTTTCGGACGTCGAGGACGGCAGGTGGAGCGCGTCTTCGATCTCCTACTCCGTAAGCGCCGGATATATGAACGGCGTCGGCGGCGGCAGATTCGATCCCGAGGGATCGCTTACCCGCGCGATGGTCGCGACCGTTCTGTGGCGGCGCGAAGGCTCCCCCGCCCCGACCGCGCCGGACGGATTTACCGACGTTCCTGCGGGAGAGTGGTACACGGACGCCGTAGCGTGGGCGAAGGAAACGGGCGTAGTCAAAGGCCTTACCGAAACGACGTTCGGTCCGGACGAACTCATCACCCGCGAGCAGCTCAGCACCATGCTGTTCCGCTTTTCGTCGGGCGCTCCTGTCCCCGTTCCGGGCAGCGCGGATCTCCGGAGCTTTCCCGACTGTGAAAAAGTTTCCGACTGGGCGGAGGAATCGCTCGGATGGGCGGTCGCGGCAGGTCTTATAAAAGGAACGGACGGAGGCCGTCTCGCCCCCGGCGACGGCGCGACGCGCGAGCAGTTCGCCGCGATCGTCACCCGGTTCGACGCGCGGGAAAAGGAAGAGATCTCCTCCGTGATCGACGCGGCGGTCGAAGAGATCGCGGACGGAGCCGAAAATATGCTGAGAAGCTATATGGACGAGGCGCTCAATAACGGCGCTCAGTTATTCGGGAGCGACGACGGGATCCTTCTCATCGGTCTGTTCGAAGCCGGCAGATACGGTATTATTGAAGAATTCCTCGATTTCGCGGAAGCGCACTCCGAACTTCCGAACACGCACCCCGACGGGGTATGGGCGGGCGCCGCCGGATACGTGTTCGCCGAGATGTACGAGATTACCGGAGAGAAAAGATATCTCGATCTGTGCGAGGAGATCCTCGCCGTTATCCGCTCCGTACCGACCGACGTCGAGGGCGAGATCGAATACGGCAGGGCCGGAGACGAAAAAACGACCGACAACGTTTACGTCGACGGAACGGGCCTTTGCGGCATCTTCCTCGGAAGGTACGCCGCTCTGACAAACGACGCGGAGATCGGGGAGCTCGCACGGCTCCAGATACGGAACTACCTCAAGCACGGAGTGATAAAAAAGTTCGGATACGCGTACCACGGATACAACGCCGTCGAGGGCAAGACGGGAGGCGACCTCGCGTGGGGACGCGGGACGGGCTGGCTGATGCTCGCCATGGGATCGGTCGTACGCTTCTGCGGTGACGAAGAACTGAACGCGGAATGCGTCGACTTCATAGCCAAGACCCTTAAAATGAAAAGATCCGACGGTATGTTCGGAACTTTTCTGAACGACAAGTCGCTGCCGCCGGACACGTCGGCAACGGGTCTTATCATGTGGGGATATCTGAAAGCCGCGGAAGGCGGCGCTTCCGGTCTGACCGACGCGTCGGTCGGAAAGACGGCCCTGTCATCGCTCGGTTTCGTTAAGGACGGCGCGGTTTACGGGGCGTCGGGCGTCTCCGGAGGATGGCACGTGTACAGCAGCGAATACGATCTCAACACTCATCTCGGTCAGGGCGCGACTCTCGCCTTCCTTGCGTCGTACCTCAGAACGCTGAATTGAGCGGAGGCCGTTACCGGGTGAGACGATCCGTTATTTATAACGCAAAAGACCGCGTTTCTCACGAAACGCGGTCTTTTTTCTTTCGTTTGATCAAACGTCACAGCAGTGGCCGCAGCCCTCGCAGTCCGGGAAGAGGCTGTGATCGTACTCTATCCCGTGACTCTCGTAATAGTCCTGAAGCGCCTTCTTGATCGCCTCCTCAGCGAGGACGGAACAGTGCAGCTTGTGCGCCGGAAGGCCGTCGAGAGCCTCGGCGACCGCCTTGTTCGTCAAGGTGAGCGCCTCGGACACCGGTTTGCCCTTGATCAGTTCGGTCGCCATCGAGCTCGACGCGATCGCCGAACCGCATCCGAACGTCTCGAATTTGACGTCTTTTATTATATCGTCTTCTATTTTCAGATAGATTTTCATTATGTCGCCGCATTTCGCGTTGCCGACCTCGCCGACTCCGTCCGCGTCTTCGATCACGCCGACGTTTCTCGGATTTCTGAAGTGATCCATTACCTTTTCGCTGTACAGTGCCATATCAACTTACCTCACTTTGTGATGAATTCTTTTTTGCCTGCCACAAGGTCGCGCCAGACGGGCGACATATTTCTCAGATACCCGACGACTTCCGTGACCGCTCCGATCGTCCTGTCGATCTCCTCGTCCGTGTTTTCCTCGGACAGCGAGAGACGCAGCGAGCCGTGCGCGATCTCGTGCG
Source organism: Clostridia bacterium (assembly GCA_017545225.1). Taxonomy (GTDB): domain Bacteria; phylum Bacillota; class Clostridia; order Oscillospirales; family CAG-272; genus RUG11130. The sequence continues at coordinate 23,984 of JAFWPR010000060.1, read as the reverse complement.
GTCTTCCTATCGCGAGAAGGACGTGGCTCGGGTCGAGCGATCCGGACGTGCAGGCGGAACCGGAGGACGCGCAGACTCCCTTGTCGTCAAGGAGCAGAAGGAGCGATTCGCCCTCGATGCCCTCGAAGCAGAAGTTCACGTTTCCGGGCAGTCTGTTCTCCGCGTCGCCGTTCAGGACGGAGTGCGGGATCTTTGAAAGCTCGGCGATCAGCCGGTCGCGCATAGCGGAGAGCTTCTTCGCGTTCTCGTCCATGCGGGAGCACGCCTCTTCGAGCGCCGCCGCCATGCCGACGATCGCGGGGACGTTCTCTGTGCCGGCTCTCTTTCCGCGCTCCTGCGCGCCGCCCTCGATGATATTCGTGAGGCGGAAACCTTTTTTGGCGTACAGAACGCCGATCCCCTTGGGACCGTGGAACTTGTGAGCCGAGATCGACAGAAGGTCGATATTCTGCTCAGCGACGTTTATTCTGAGATGGCCCGCCGCCTGCACCGCGTCGGTGTGGAACGGGACGCCCGCCTCGCGGCAGACCGCGCCGATCTTTTCGATCGGCTGGATCGTTCCGATCTCGTTGTTCGCAAACATCACCGTGACGAGGCAGGTGTCCTCGCGGATCGCGTCTTTCACCTGTTCGGGTGTTACTATTCCACGCTCGCCTACCGGGAGCAGAGTGATCTCGAAGCCCTCTTTTTCGAGCTTGTTCAGCGTGTGAAGGACCGCGTGATGCTCGATCGCGGTCGAGACTATATGCTTCTTCCCTTTTTTCTCCCCGATCCTTGCGGCGGAGACTATCGCCTGATTGTCCGCCTCGCTGCCGCCGGAAGTAAAGGTGATCTCGCGAGATTCCGCGCCGATGCAGCGGGCGATGCGCTCTCTCGCGTCGGCGAGCGCTTCCGCCGCCTCCTGTCCCACGGAATGCAGGCTCGAGGGGTTTCCGTATATCGTATCGAAATACGGCGTCATCGCTTCGATCGCCGTTTTCGACATTTTCGTCGTCGCTGCGTTGTCAAGGTAGATCGTTTTTCCGTTCATTTTATTTATATATCCTCCGGATGGGTTATTCTGATCAGATAACGTAATCGTTGCCGCCGTCGAAAGACGCTTTTTTATCGAGAAGATCCTGCAGGGTGATGCCGTCGAGATATTCGTTGATCACGTTGTCAAGTCCCTGCCACACGGACATGACGGCGCACGTCGCTCTTCTGTCGCACGCGACGCTGCCGTCCGCGATGCAGGAAACCGGACTCAGCGATCCCTCCGCCGCATGGATTATCTCGCCGACCGTGCACTCGGACGGGGATTTCGAGAGGCGGTAGCCTCCGTTCTTCCCGCCTTTTGATTCGAGGATCAGCGAAACGCCGGGGATCGTGACGATCTGTTCGGCGTATTTTTTTGAAATCTCCTGCCTCTCGGCGGCGTCCTTGAGGGGAACGAATCCGTCGGCGTCCTGATACTCGGCGATATCGAGCAGAAGACGCAAAGCGTAACGTCCGCGAGTCGAGACCATCATTTAAATCACCTCTCGATTTTTCGGTTTCAATATTCGCCTATCTTTTCACTATGCAATAGTATACCCTTAAAAACCTACCCTGTCAATAGGCAAATAAAAATTTTTTTATTTTTTTTCGTTTTTTTGTTGACAAACTGAAAAGCCGGTGATATAATACCTACAAATCCTATAGGATTACAAGGTGAATGAAATGAAAACACGGTTTGATACACTCAGAAAAGAATATACCCTGCGCGAGCGAATGCGCCGATGTTGAGGCAGATAACGCAGGTTTCCTATATAAAATTGAAATGAGGTAAAACAATGAGCAACTATAAATTCGAAACTCTTCAGCTCCACGTCGGTCAGGAGCAGGCCGATCCCGCGACCGATTCGCGCGCGGTCCCGATCTATCAGACCACTTCCTACGTATTCCGCAACAGCGCACACGCCGCGGCTCGCTTCGGCCTCGCCGACGCGGGCAACATCTACGGCAGACTGACGAATTCCACCCAGGACGTTCTCGAAAAGAGAGTCGCCGCTCTCGAGGGCGGCGTCGCGGCTCTCGCTCTCGCGTCCGGCGCGGCGGCGATCACCTATACGATCGAAGCTCTGGCTCAAAAGGGCGAACATATCGTAGCGCAGAAGACGATCTACGGCGGCAGCTTCAACCTGCTCGCCCATACCCTCCCTCAGTACGGGATAGAAACGACGTTCGTCGATATACACGACCTCGACGAAGTCAAAGGTGCGATCAGGCCGAACACGAAAGCGATCTTCATCGAAACCCTCGGCAATCCGAACAGCGACATCCCCGATATCGAGGCGGTCTCGAAGATCGCTCACGACAACGGGATCCCGGTCGTGATCGACAACACGTTCGGCACGCCGTACCTCATCCGTCCGCTTGAACACGGGGCGGATATCGTAGTCCACTCGGCAACGAAATTCCTCGGCGGTCACGGAACGACGCTCGGCGGCGTCATCGTAGACGGCGGCAAGTTCGACTGGAAAGGCGCGGCGGACAGATACGCGCCGATAGCGAAGCCGAACCCGAGTTACCACGGCGTATCGTTCGCGGAGGCCGTCGGTCCGGCTGCTTTCGTGACTTACATCCGCGCGATCCTTCTTCGCGACACGGGCGCGGCGATCTCCCCGTTCAACGCGTTTCTGCTCCTGCAGGGCGTCGAAACGCTCTAGCTCCGCCTTGAGCGGCACGCGGAAAACACGAAGAAGGTCGTCGAATACCTCAGGGATCACCCTCTCGTAGAAAAAGTCAATCACCCTTCTCTTCCCGATCATCCGCAGCACGCGCTGTATCAGAAGTATTTCCCGAACGGAGGCGCGTCGATCTTCACGTTCGACGTCAAGGGCGGTCGGGAAGAAGCGTGGAAGTTCATCGATAATTTGAAGATCTTTTCCCTGCTCGCAAACGTCGCCGACGTAAAATCGCTCGTCATCCACCCCGCGTCGACGACGCACTCCCAGCTCTCTGACGAAGAACTCGAAGCGAACGGCATAAGGCAGAGCACGATCCGCCTCTCGATAGGCACGGAGCACATCGACGATATCATCGCCGATCTGGACGCCGGCTTCGCCGCTCTGAAATAAAACGGATAAAAAAAAAGGAGATAAATGAAAATGGCTAACGTTTACAAAGGAACACTCGGACTTATAGGAAACACCCCGCTCGTCGAGACGGTCAATCTTGAACGTGAACTCGGACTCGAGGCGACCCTGATCGTCAAACTCGAATACTTCAATCCCGCCGGAAGCGTCAAGGACAGGATCGCTAAAGCGATGATCGAGGACGCGGAGGAAAAAGGCCTTCTCAAAGAGGGCTCCGTCATTATCGAACCGACCTCGGGCAACACCGGGATCGGCCTCGCCGCGATCGCCGCGGCGAAAGGCTACCGCATCATCCTCACGATGCCCGAGACGATGAGCGTTGAAAGGCGAAACATCCTGAAAGCGTACGGCGCGGAGATCGTCCTGACCGAGGGAACGAAAGGTATGAAGGGCGCGATCGCCAAGGCGGACGAACTCGCCGCCGAGATCCCGAACAGCTTTATCCCCGGTCAGTTCGTAAATCCCGCGAACCCCGCGATCCACAAGGCGACGACGGGCCCCGAGATCTGGCGCGACACCGACGGCGCGGTCGATATCTTCGTCGCGGGCGTCGGAACGGGCGGAACGGTCACCGGAACGGGCGAATACCTGAAAGAGCAGAAACCGTCCGTCAAAGTCGTGGCGGTAGAGCCCGCGACCTCACCCGTCCTTTCCGAAGGTAAATCGGGTCCGCACAAGATCCAGGGGATCGGCGCGGGGTTCGTTCCCGACGTCCTGAACACGGCGGTTTACGACGAGGTCTTCCCCGTCGCAAACGAGGACGCGTTCGCTACGGCGAAACTGCTCGCGAAAAAGGAAGGCATCTCCGTGGGCATCTCGTCCGGCGCTGCTCTGTACGCAGCGACCGAACTGGCGAAGAAACCGGAGAACAAAGGTAAAACGATCGTCGCGCTGCTCCCGGACAGCGGAGACAGGTACTACTCAACTCCGTTGTTTACCGAATGAAAAGACGAAAGAACGGCTTCGCTGTCGCGGAGCCGTTCTTTTTCTTTGCAATTTCAGAAATATATGATATAATATCGTTATACCAAAACACGGAGGTGGCGTTATGAAAAGAAGGATCGTTTCCCTCTTCATTCTCTGCACTTTGATACTGAGCGTCTTCGCCGGATGTGACAAGAACAAGCCCGCCGAGACGGAATCCGAGACGGTCACGCAGGGTTCGGAATACGTCGAGCCCGAAGAGACCGCCGAGATCCGCTCCTACGCGGAGGGCCTCGCGTCCGAAGTGGACTACAACGGCAGATCGTTCGTCTATCTGGGCGGACAGTCCGAAAACTTCCCCGCTAAAGAGGAAGAGATCGGCGAGATCACGAGCGACGCGCTCTACTACCGTCAGCGCGACATCGTCTCTCTGTTCGGCGTCGACTGGGAGAACGTCCACCTCGACGGAAGCGAGGAAGTCAAACAGACTATGATCGACGAGGTCATGGCGGGCGGAGACTCGTTCGACCTCGTGAACGGTTACGTCAGATCGGTCGGAAGACCGACGCTCAACGCCGGAGTCCTTCACGAAGTCCAGGATCTCGACAACGTCGATCTGAGTCAGCAATGGTGGAACCAGTCGATCGGAACGAACTACTCCATCAGGGGAAAACTGTATTTTCTCATGGGTCCGATCAACGTCTTCAACTATCTGGACACGAACGTCGTTATCTTCAACAAGAGGGTGACCGCGATGTTCGGCATTGACGACAGCGAGCTCTACGATTCCGTTAAAGAGGGGAAATGGACGATCGACAAGATGTTCGAGATCGCAGGCCGTATCCCCGAAAACTCGAGCGGCGACGGCGTTTACAGATACGCCGCTCCCGAGGGTATCCCGTTCATGTTCGGCGCGGGGTATACGATAACTAAATTTGACGAGGAAGGACTTCCCTACGTGGAGAGTACGCTGCCGAGAGAGTACTCGGACCTCTCCGACAAGATAGTCCCCGTTTTCTCGAGCCCCGCTCAGACGGCGTTCGAGGATCCGAAAGACGGAATGGATTTCGACGAAAAATACGGACTTACCGTTGAGGAACTGTTCACCTCAGACCGCGCGCTGTTCCACTTCCCGACGAGCGCAGCCGCCGAGTATATGAGGGAATACGACGTTCCGTTCGGTATCCTTCCGATCCCGAAGCTGACGGAAAGCCAGGCGAATTATTACTGCTCCGCTTCATCGTGGTCGATCGGCGCGGTCTACGTTCTCAAAACGGCGAGCGACGTCGAAATGATCGGCAGGATAACCGAGGCGATGGCGGCGCTGTCGCAGATCTACGTTAAAGATGCGTACTACGACAAACTCCTCAAGGCGCAGTCGATCTTCGACCTTGAGTCCGCCGATATGCTCGACATCATTTTCTCAAGCAAGGTCTACGATATGGCAGACCTGTACTGCGGAGGAGATATCGACAACCTCGGCGATTTCATCAAGGCGCTCAGACGCGGCTTCACCTACGACAATTCCAATTTCGCGTCCGACTACAAATCGAACGCAAGAGTCGTCGGAATATACATCAAGGAACTCGTCAATCTGCTCGACAACGACTGAAATTGAAAGATCCCCGGCATTTGCCGGGGATCTTTTCGTTTGAACGGAAACGGGTTATATGATATAATTGCAATAGGTTTTTATCAAATATAAATAAGCGGAGAGTAAAAATGAAAAAACTGCTGTCTTTTATCCTTGCCGCGGTCATGTTCACGGCAACGTTCGCCGCGCTTCCCGCGTCCGCGAAGGTCTCGTTTTCCGACGTGGAGTCGGACCGCTGGAGCGCGGCGTCGATAGAGTACGCCGTGCAGAAAGGATATATGAACGGCGTCGGGGGCGGTCTGTTCGATCCCGAGGGCGCTCTGACGCGCGCGATGGTCGTCACGGTCTTGTGGCGGCGCGAGGGGTCCCCCGCCCCGACCGCTCCGAACGGTTTTGACGACGTTTCGGACGGCGAATGGTACACGGACGCCGTCGCGTGGGCGAAAGAAACGGGCGTCGTCAACGGACTCACCGAGACGACGTTCGGGCCCGACGAATATATCACAAGAGAACAGCTCGCGACTATGCTGTTCAGGTTTTCGTCGAGCGCGCCGGTATCGGTGCCGGAACGCGCGGATCTCGAGTCCTTCGCGGACGGCGAGACCGTCTCCGGCTGGGCTGATGAGGCTGTCAGGTGGGCGGTAGAAGCCGGACTCATGAACGGTACGGACGGGAACAGGCTGGATCCCGCCGGATTTGCAACGCGCGAGCAGTTCGCGGCGATAATAGGGAGATACGACAATTCTTTCAAACTCGAATTCAATCTTCCCGTTCTCATATCTCAGTATACGGAACCCGAATACCCTCTCGCCGACGACGCGGACTTTTACGTCAGCCCGACGGGCGACGACGGGGCGGGCGGCACACTTCAGCATCCGTTCAGAACGTGGGAGCGCGCCCGCGACGCGGTGCGCGCGCTCGATAAAACGGGACGGGACGGTATCAGAGTCGCGTTCATGGCGGGCGACTACGGCGCGCTCAATCTGACGCTGACATCGGAAGACAGCGGCACGGAAGAGTGCCCGATAACGTACTGCAAGTTCGGTGACGGAGACGTCACGTTCAACAACGGCGTCACGCTTGAGAAAAAGAGCTTCGAGCCTATCTCGGAAGAAGAGAAATCACTTTTCCCCGCCAAGGCGCAGAACATGATCATGAAGCTCAGCCTTGACGAATACTTCCCGGACGGGATGCCTGAGGGGCTCGCCATATTCGGCGACGACGGCCCGATTTGGGAGGCGCGGTATCCCGACGTGTTTGAGGGGGCTGACAGCTATTTGCAGGATTTGCTCGAAATCCCCAGCGACGAACCGAATTACTACGGTATGGAGGTCACCATCGGACCCGCGATGTCCCGTCTGCTGCTGAACAAGGTCAACTACTTCAAAAATATGAAAATGACCGGGTATATCATGTACGGCTGGAGAGTCGACACCTTCTACATAAAGAATTACGACAAAGATACGACCGTCATCACCCTCGACGATACGCGTCTGCCGAGCGATTTCCCGTCAGTCGGTATACGCACGCCGCAGATGATGCTCAGCGATATTTATTTCGAGAATACTCCCGATTTTCTCGACGCCGAGGGAGAGTACTGGTACGATCCCGACTCGAACATCATCTATATCTATGATCCGTGCGACGAATACACGATAGGACTCAGCGGCACTTTCCTGACGCTCGACGACGCCGACTTCATCTCGGTCGTCGGTCTGAATTTCAAGAGCAACAAAGAAGCCAACGCGATAACCGTCAGGGATTCCGAACACGTGACGCTCGACCGATGCGCCGTCAGCGGCGTTTACAGCTGCGTCCAGACGTCGGGCGCGTCCGACCGGTTCACCGTCACGGGATGCGATTTTTCCAGATTCACCGCGCACTGCATCCGTCTCGGACAGACGAATCACAAAACGACCCTCGAATCAAATCACGTCCTGATCGACAACAACTATATCCACGATTACGGTCTGTCCAAACTGTTCAACAACCAGGCGATCATGGACGGAACGATCGGTACGGTCATCTCCCACAACGTGTTCCGGAACAGCCCGAACGGGGCGATAAATCTCGGAATGCTGAGCGTGATAGAATATAACGTCTTCGACAATATGATGGTCTCGACTCAGGACTTCGGCGTCATATACACGTGGAACGGCATCTCCTACGCCCGTCACAATACGATCAGATACAATCTGTTCGGTTACATCGGAAAGATGTACGGAAACGCGTTCGGGATCTATATCGACGACTTTACTCAGGACCAGTACATTTACGGAAATCTGTTCTACCGTTCCTCTCTCATGCTCCACAACGCGCGCGACCAGTTCGTCTACGACAACGTTTTCGTAAAGAGCTATTTCAACACCAACGGGTTCGGGTTCGTCGAAGACGGCAAGCTGACGGAAGGACTGCTTCCCGACGGCACGGGATGGTCTGATCTCTATAAGAGGTACTACCTCAACCGCATCAACGAGGGGGAGGAAGGCTACGAAATATGGAAAGAGACCTTCCCGTCGCTCTACGCGTTCAAGCCGGACGTCGATAATCCGTTCGTTTACGAAAGCATCTTCTGTCCGTGGGATTCGATCCACAACAACGCCGTATTCGGTTCCGGATTTAACGTCGCGGACGAGGTCAAGCAGTACGGCGAGGTCTACGACAACGTACTCCTCACCGAGCAGGAAAACCCCTTCTTTGTAAACCCGACGCGCGGAGATTACCGGATGAAGGACGGAGCGGATTTCTTCAAGGTCCCGTTTGAAGAGATGGGAAGATACTGATCGGGATCCGATCAAGGCGAAGAATAAAGACTATAAAGATATAAAGCGGAGAGTCAGAATGAAGAAACTGATCGCACTCGTTCTCGCCGCGGTCATGGCGGCGGGATCACTCGCGGCGCTGCCCGCGTCAGCCGAAAAAACCGAAAACGGTGAATTCGATCCCTCCGCCGCGTTCGTCGACGTTCCCGCCGACGCGTGGTTCCGGGAATACGTCGACTTCGTCGCCTCAAGAGGGATCATGGGAGGCGACGGGGAGGCGGACACTTTCATGCCGCAGAATCGCTCTACCAGAGCGATGATCGCCGTGATACTGCACCGATTCGAGGGCAGGCCGGCGGCGGGCGGCCCTTCCCCATTCACCGATATCACGGAGGACTGGTATATCCCCGCCGTCGAATGGGCGTATGAAGCGGGCGTCGTCAAAGGAACTGGCGCGGCCTCTTTCGATCCCGACGCCGCGGTGACGAGGCAGGAACTCGTGACGATGCTTTACCGATACGCCTCGCTGCGCGGTCTCGACGTGTCCCCGAAAGCCGCGATCGGCTCTTTCCCGGACGCCTCCGACGTCGCCCCGTGGGCGAACGAGTCCGTGGGATGGGCGCTCGGAACGGGCCTCGTCCTAGGTCGAAACGAAGGCGGGACCGTTTACCTCGCTCCCGGCGACTTCACGCCGCGGTGCGAGCTCGCGACGCTTCTCGCGCGCTTTTTACCGAAGTTCGACGCCGAAGAGGAAAGCGATGGCGACCCCCTTTTCCGGATCGCCGAAAAACTGAATGCGTCGGACCCGTGCGGCGAACACGGCGCGGCCCTTCATATAGAGATGGGACCGCCCGCGGACCTGACCGAGGCGGAACTCTGCGCCGCGATAATCGGCGCTCTCGGGCTCGACCCGTCGATATACGACCTGACGCTCGGTGATGGCGTCTTCGCCTCCTTCGCCGACTCGTATTCAAAGGCGGAAAACGGAAAGTTCACGACGGCAACGGTGAGGTTTGAGATCGACAACGCGCGCACGGTCGACGGACCTGCCGCGTTCGATTCGATCCCCGTCGCGTTCCTTCGCAACGATTGGTATTCCTCCCCGCGTGCCGTCTCCTGCGATACTGACGGGATAACGGACGAAGCGCTTGCGGCGAAGCTTTGCGAGATCGGCGCTCTTTACCTGTGCCCGGCGCACGGATGCGTTCATCTTGAGGCGGAGGATCTCTCCGAGGACGCCCTCTCGCACGCCGTCGCGGAACTTATGGAACTTGACGGGGACGTTTACGCCGTCCGACCCGACGGCGCGTCCTTCTCCGCGCTGAAGAGCTCGTTCGACGGTCTCGGGTACGGTGAGACGACGGACGCTACGGTAGAACTCACCGTCTCCAATGAAGCGATAGAAAAAGAATGCGGATACGAAGCGTCGTGTCCCGTATCCGTTAATATCTCCGCAATGAAGATCGCGAGCGCCTGCCGTGCGGTCGGATGTCCTTACGAAAAAGCGGAAAGGGCGACGGAGTTATTCGATGATAAATACGTTTGCCGCGAGCACGGAAAGACGCATATCGCGCTGAATTATGCGGGCCCGGCAAAACTCTCCGATATAGAAGCGCTGATGACGGAAGTCCTCGATCTCGGGGACGGATACACCGTTGCGCTCGATGCCGGCGCGTTCGCCGCCGGCGAGATCAGAACGAAAATTACGCACAGCGCGGGTTACGCGGCAGAAGGACCGGTCTTCACGCCTATTTACTCGGTCAACACCGCGATGAGCGAGGCGGCGAAGTTCACGCTCTGCGAAAACGAACGCGACGCGTACAAGCTCATCGTTCACGACGGATATTCAGGCAACACCGGATACGGCTCGTGGAACGCCGGTCAGACAGAGTCGGGCTGGCTGCTCGACTCGAGAGCGGACTACGGAGTGCGCCACGGGCAGATCCGCGACGTGAGCACGGCGGAATCGTCTCAGGTCATCCGCGAGGTCAATCCGACTTCGAAAGGCGTGCTGAACTTCAGGACTTCGGTCGATATCAAAAACGGATTCGACGGCGCGATCCTCGACTTCCGCAACACGGACGATCTGAGCGTCCTGAAACTCGAGACGCGGGACGGCGTCTGGGGTATCCTCGGAAGAGACGGCTCTTTCTCGACGCTTTACGATCCTGCGGGACAGACGAAATTCGTATTCGATATTAAAATCGACCTTTACGGAGAGAGCGCCGGGATCGTGATAAACGACGCTGACCTCGGGCTCTTCCCTCTCGCAGAGGCGGGCGTTAACGTCAATATCGGCAGTTTCAGGTTCGCCTCCGGGAAAGAGGAAACGGTCACGTTCGACCTCGGTCTGTGCGACGCCTCGGTGAACTACGGACTGTGGGAATACTTCGCGGATCAGCATCTCTCCGGAACTCTGCCCGAGGGATGGCGTTATGAGAACGCGTATATCGTTCACAACACCGGCGTCACCGCCGACGCCAAACTGTTCGATCATTACCTCGGTCTCGGCACGGCCGGGCGCGCCGAAAAGAGTTTCGAGCCTACGGGAGGGAAAACGATCGTCCGGTTTTCGATCCTTCCCGCCGCGACGGGCAGTGATACCGTCTTCACCGCTTTAGGCGGCGGCAACGCGCTGATCTCGGTCAAGACGGACGAGACGTCGTTTTACGTCAACGGTCGGCGCGCATACGACTACGCGAAAAACGTGTGGTATTACTTTTATCTCGTTTGCGACACGGAAACGGGCGAGGTACAGTTGAAGATCAACGGTATCGACCGCGGCGAGTATTCGCTCACGGAGACGGGCGTCCCGTTCGACGCCGTCAGAGTGGAAAACGGCGGCGAGCCGCTTGAGTACGACGCGTTCTTCGTTTACGAAGACGTCTATCACAGCGACTACGTGCCGGAGCCCGTGAAGCCCGATGGCGAGGAGGAATATACCGTCGGGATGAACACATGCTGTATGTGGCAAAACGGATTCCATGGCGGCTGGGCTTGCATAACCCCCTACGACGATATCCGTCCCGTTCTCGGTTATTACGACGAGGGCGTCCCCGAGACCGCGGACTGGGAGATCAAATATATGGTCGAGCACGGTATCGACTTTCAGTCGTTCGTCCTCTTCTCCGTCGAAGAGACGGGACCGGTCACGACAGGACTCGGAATGCACCTCGAGGACGGATATAAATACGCGAAGTACAACGATATGCTCGATTACTGCCTCATCTGGTGCAGTATCACGCCGTCGTGTCCCCGCGATATGGACGCGTGGCGCGACTATTACGTCCCCTATCTGATCGAAAACCACTTCAAGGATCCTCACTATCTCGTACTCGACAACAAACCCGTCCTTCAGTTCTTCCGCTTTATCGACAGCAGAGAGAGCCCGTACTGGACGTCGGAAAGGCGGAAAGAAGCGTTCGATTACCTCGACGAAGAGGTCAGAAAGCTCGGATTCGACGGGATGATCTATATAATCGAGGAGATCAAAGGAAACCCCGTCGAAGAAGGAATAGACGGACTGTACTCATACAATCAGGGGAAACTGTGTACGACCTTCGAGAATCTGAAGTACTATATCGAGGAACACAGCAACGAAGCAGAGTACTCGGGAAATCTTTATTACGTTCCCACATCCGCCATAGGTTTCAACTGCGTGGGGTGGATGGAGGACAGGACTCCTCTCATGACGCCCGGGGATTTCAGAAAAGGCGTCGAGTGGATAAGAGACGAATACCTGACCGAGCACAACAAATGGGCGCCCGACTGGGCGAAGAACCTCACTATCGTCTGCACGTGGAACGAGTACGGCGAAGGCCACTACCTCATGCCGTGCGACGGGCTTCACGGCTTCGACTACCTCGACGTCCTGCGCGAAACGTACACCTCCGAGGGTGCTGACGAATCGCTCAACCTGAGACCCACAGAGGCACAGCTCGAGAGGATCAACCGCCTTTACCCGCAGGATCTGCGTCTCATCAGAGCGCAGGAACTCGGAACGTACGACAACGGAGTCGACGATCCCGTCCCACTTACCGGCGAAACGTACGAATGGATCGACGAGATATGCGTAGAGTCGTGCGTCGTCGGTTACGACGACAATCTCACCCTCGAGGACGGCGTTATCTGCAACGACTCGTCGACGCAGGGGTACGTTACGCTGCGGGTCGACACGGACAGGGATATAACGAAGTGCTCACACGCGGGAGTGAGGATCTACGTTCCCGAGCGCAAGATCTATATGATCTTCGGCGGAACCGGAGATCACGAGAACTTTGAACGCTTCTCCTCGACGTCCCTCGTCGGAAGCGGAACCGTAGAAGACGTATCGTTCGGCATCCTCACCGACGGCACGGAACAGCTCGTCAGGATCAGGCTGCCCGCGGGGGCGAAACTGTACTCCCTGAAGATCGCAGCTGACGTGAAGACGTATTTCCCGTACAAACTGAACGTTCTCGGCAGTATGATTGATCACAAGGTACTGCCCGAGATCTCCCCGCGCGGCGACTATCTCTTCGGGTTCGACACTATATTCACCGATCTGCACCTCTTCGGCTCGTTCGCGGAATGGAACGACGCCGAAGGCGTGCTGCGGCTCTCCCTGCCGGGCGGCGTGTTCGAGTTCACCGTCGGTTCAGCGTTCTACACGCTGAACGGGCAACGGTATTATCTCGGTTATCCCGTTCATAAAACGGACGGCGTTCCGATGATCCCGCTGAACGTGATCACGGATTTCGCCGGGTACGGCATCGATTATTCGGATATAAGAAACGCAGCGGTTTACGAAAAGTAAGGTGATTTGAATAAAAAAACGGTCCGCGTCCCGGATGGACGCGGACCGTTTATCTTTACCGTTTTTTCTTAATTGCGTATGAAACGAGTCCCTCGCCTACGATGCCTCCCTCGAACGGGCGGTTGCCGTGACCGTTCGGCGTGCCGCCCGGTCCGTAGAACTCGCTGACCGTCCCGTACCGGCTGAGCAGGTTCGAGTGCAGGATCGTCTCGAGCAGTTCGTCCGCCTCGGGGAGTCCGAGCGCGACTGCTCCGTACAGCGCGAGGCCGAGGGTATGGCCGCAGAAGCCCTCGCCGACGCCGGGACAGTTGGGAATATACCCCGTGTCGGGCCGTCTCGCGGCGATCGCCGCTTTTACGTCGTCCCCCTCGCGTCCGTCTGCGAGCGGAACGCGAAGCCACAGAGGCATCAGAAGCGAGTTCGTCAGCGCGGTGGCGCGAAGGCCGTCGCCGTCACTGATCCAGCCGTGGCGGCGTGCTGAGGCGTCCCAGAAGACCGATTCCATCCGCTCGCGCACCTTCGCGGCGAATTCGCGGTAAGAGTCCTCGCCTGTATAGTCCGCGAACCACTCGAGCGATCCCGCCGCCGCCATCGTCGCGGCGAACGAGTCCGCCCCTTTGTCGAATCCGAGGCGCTCCTCGGAGAAAACGCTGCCGAACGGGCCGTATTCCTCGCCGTCGCGGTGAGGGCAGTACTGCTCCGACTCGTCGCCGTTGAACGTCATCAGATATTCGTTCGCTTTCAGAAATCTGATCTGCTTGTCCGCCGCCCATCGGACGGACGGCATGATCCGGGAAGCGAGCGCCTCGTCGCCTCCCGCAGCGAGGTAATCCCGCAGCATGAAGATATAGTAAGCGGTGATCTCAGCGGCGTTGTTGCAGAACGAATCGCCGATGAACTCGTCTGAGCCCATGCTCCACCAGTTCGGGATAAAGCCGGCGATCTCCCACCGCGTGTGGATATTCAAAAGCAGGCGCCCGACGTCGTCCGGGTGACCGCAGATATTGAGAAGGCGCGCGCCGCCGTGCGTGTCCCTGACGTATGAGTTCGCGTATTTGCGGATGCCTGCGATCATGCCGCCGTCGCGGTTCTGCTGCATCCGCACGTTGAACAGAAGCGACTCCGCGGCGTCGCGCAGGCGGCGGTCGCGGATCGCCCTCGGGTATTTTCCTTTACCGAGCCATTCTTTCCACTCCGAGATACCGCGCCTCAGAAATCTCTCCGGGTCTTCGCGCGGCGGGTAAGCGGTTCCGTACGCGAATTCGTGCCATACGGGCACGGCGGCGAAACCGCCGGCGGGAAGATCAAGCGTCAGGCGAAGAACGTACGCCCCGCCGCCCGCCTCGCAGGAAGCGCCGGGGATGAAAACGCGCATACGCCGCTCCGCGTGATTTTTCGTCTCGCGGCATCCGAAGCACCAGCACCCTTTCGGGGCGACGATCTCGAGCCCGTCGCCGGGCGCCGCTCGCGTCTGATCTCCGGGTTCTATCCGCACTTCAAGAGTAAAAGAGCGATCTTCCGTACTCTCGTTTTCGAGAGTCAGAAAGCGAAGGATCGAGGCGGCATCCGGAGGCGTCACGTCGGTAAGCGTCGCACGGTATACTCCGGGTTCGAATGCGATCCCGAAGAACGCCCCGCTCCCGCGGAGACGGTGCATCTCAAACTGCAGTTTGCCGATACCGGAAAGGCGGAGCGTCTCCGACTCAAGAAAGTCGGGACACGTATAGTCGGGGCCGACGGCGAAAGACCACTCGCCGTCCGAGCTGCCCGAAGCGCCGACGACGCCGCTGCCCAGAAAATAAAAGTCGTCGTGGCCGAAAAACGGAACGCGCATTCGAGCGAAACTGTCGATCAATTCACGCATCGCACGCCCCCCGCCAGAAGACCCTCGTTCGCGGCGTTGACGGTCGCGTCGGTCGAAAGGTTCGTTATGCCGATTTTTTTGATCTCAACGGAACTCATTTTTTATTTCCTCTCAAATTACGGACTTGCCAAACAGATTATATCACATTTTTTCAAAAAAACCCATCCCGCCGTAAAACGCGGGCGTTCTTTGTTGCGAAAAGCGGAAGAGTGTGCTATAATATGCCGAATTCAGGATAGGAAGTGACCTTAATGAGACAGATCGATTGGGAATCCCTCTCGCCGGAGGAGAAAAAGCGGCAGTTGTTTCTGAAACAAAAGGACCTGCTTGACACGTTCCTCAAAAGCGGAGCGATCTCCCGGGCGCAGTACGATAAAAGCTTAGGCGATATGAAAGAAAAGATGGGGATACCGAACCCTTAAACGTTCACGGGGACTGAAAAATGACGTTTTTGTTATTTGCCGCCGGGTACCTGGCGATATCGGCGGTACTGTATGCGATCATGCGCGCGAAGTGCAGGCGCGATCCGGTTTTCAGGGCGCCGAGGAAGCGGTGGGTGTTTTACGCTCTGTCCCTCTCGTGGGGTCTGCCCGCCGTGCTGATCGGCGCGGTCGGCGCTTTGTTCGTGCGTCTTCGCGGCAATCGGACCGTCCGTCACGGATGGTTCCGGGGCTTTTCCCTGCCCGGGATAGACTGGGGACTGTGGCTGGGACTGTTCTTTATCGCGCCCGAGGGCAGCGATCGGCTCCGCGCGCACGAAATGGGTCATGGGATCCAGAATATCTGGCTCGGTATCTTTATGCCGACGGTCGTCCTGATCCCTTCGTTTTTCAGGTTCCGTTACCGCCGCCTTTTGGAGCGGCGAGGGAGGCCGCCCGGAACGGAGTACGACTCCGTCTGGTTCGAGGGTTCTGCAACCGCGAGCGGTCTTTATCTGCTCGAGTCGCGGGAGCGGCGGGAACCGTCCCGACTCGCTCGTTGAAGCGCGTTATTGATAAACGTTCCGCGGTATGTTACAATTGTAAAAAACGAGTGAGTGGGTGCGTATGGAAAAAGAGAAAAGAAGAACTCGCCGCAGCATACGGAGTAAGATATTCAACCTCGTGCTTATCACGATCATACTGATGATGGCGGCGTACACCGTCGTTATCGTTTACCAGTCCGGCAGGCTGACCGCCCTCGTGCGCAGCGCGAGCGAGTCGCAGAAGGAGTCGATCTCCTCGATATCCGAGGAGACGATGGCCGCCGTTCTGGACGCGAATATGATCCGGAGCACGCAGATGGAGGCGTATATCGCCGGGGACGTCTTCGGCGACGCTTCGCGCGTCGTGAAGATCGTAGCCGATTATACCGGAAAGCTCCTCGCGGATCCGGAGAACTACCCTTCCCGCGAAGTCGCGCCTCCCGACAAGGCTAAGGACGGGGAGATCAGCCTTCAGGTGCTGACGGAGGACGGAGTCGATATCTCCTCGCCCGCGATCAGGGATAAACTCGGGCTGATCGGCAACCTCACCGAGCTTATGACCGCCGTTTACGCGGACTCAAACGTTGACTCGTGCTACGTTGCTCTTCCCGAGGGCGTTATGCTTCTAGCAGACGACCACTCCGCCACCAAGTTTGACGAGGGAGGCAATATCATCCCCATTCCGATCCGCGAACGGCAATGGTATACCGGCGCGGCGGAGACGGGAAAACTGTACTATACAGACGTGACGACCGACGTCTACACGGGCGAGATCAGCATCATGTGCTCGTTTCCCGTTTACAATGACGGTGAACTTGTCGCAGTCGTCGGCGCCGACATGTTCCTGAACGACGTTTCCGCGGCGGTCAACAGCGTCGCGAACAGCGGCAGCTTTATTTGCATAGTAAACAGCAGCGGTCACGTTCTCTTTTCTCCTCAGACGGAGGGCGTTTTCAGAGTGCTTCCACCGGAAGAAACGCAGGATCTCAGAAACACGGACAACGAACAGCTTTCCGCCTTCGTGCGCGATTCGCTTGAAAAGAGCACCGAACTGCGGCTGATCGAAGTGGACGGAGAACCTTGCTACGTAACCGGATCTCCGATCGATAACGTAGGATGGGCGGTGCTCAGCATCGTGCCGAAGTCGCTTGCGGATCAGCCCGCCGCAGTCATGCTCGAACGCTTCAACTCCATTCAGGGAGAAGCGACAGATGCTTTCTACAGCGCGATGAAGGGCTCCTTGGTTACGATTATCGTACTTCTTGCGATCGTGGTCGTTCTTGCGATCACCGCCGCCTTCATACTGTCGGGACGCATCGTGAAACCGCTAAAAGCTATCACCGGCAGAGTTCAGTCGCTCGGAGGCGACGATCTGAAGTTCTCCATGGAAGACGCCTACCGTACGAACGACGAGATCGAAGTTATGGCGGAATCCTTCTCCATGCTCTCGGGCAAGACGCTCGAATACATTTCAGAAGTTAAGAACGTCACGGCGGAAAAGGAGCGCATCGGAGCGGAACTTTCATTGGCGACCCGGATCCAGGCGAATATGCTTCCGAGCATCTTCCCCGCATTCCCCGAAAGATCCGAATTCGATATTTACGCGTCCATGGACCCTGCGAAGGAGGTCGGCGGAGACTTCTACGACTTTTTCACGATCGACGACGACCATCTGTGCGTGTTTATCGCCGACGTGTCGGGCAAGGGCGTTCCCGCCGCGCTGTTCATGATGGCGTCCATGATCATTCTGGCGAACAATGCCAAGATGGGAAAGACGCCCGCGCAGATCCTGACCGACTCCAACGCGTCGATCTGCTCGCACAACCGCGAAGAGATGTTCGTCACCGTCTGGCTTGGGATCCTTGAGATCTCCACCGGTAAGATCACCGCCGCCAACGCGGGTCACGAATATCCAGCGCTGAAGATGCCTGACGGCTCCTTCGAGCTGCTGAAAGACAAGCACGGTTTCGTAATGGGAGGCATGGACGGCATAAAATACAAGGAATACGAAATACAGATGAAACCCGGCTCCAAACTGTTCGTCTATACTGACGGCGTCCCGGAAGCGACCGACGGCGAAAAAGCGCTGTTCGGAACGGAACGGATGCTCGCCGCTCTCAATACGTCGCCCGATGCGCCGCCGAAGGAGCTCCTCGGAAACGTGCGCGCCGCAGTCGACGGTTTCGTCCGCGACGCGGAGCAGTTCGACGATCTGACGATGGTGTGCCTCGAGTACCGCGGTCCGGACGGAAAAGAGGAGAAAGGCGAATAACGCATAAAAAAACAGGCGCGGTCCCGAGGGACCGCGCCTGTTTCGTTTATTCAGTTGATCACGATATCGACTCCCGCGCCCGTCGCGGAAGTCTGTCCGGTGACGGGATCCGTGTACGTGAAGCATACGTAAGCTTTGCCTTCTTCGATCCACGCCATATAGAACTTGTAGATCCCGTCGGTGAGGCCGGCCTTTTCACGGAGGAACTCCTCGATCCCCGCCTCGTTCGCCTTATCCGCCGACAGGACGATCGGCGCATCCTCGTAATACTCGACGACGCCGATCCCGTGCCTGAATTCATCGGGAATATCGTCCCAGCAGAAGCCGAGCGTACCGCCCTCAAGCGCGCCGGTGTAGGTGACGAATGGCTGTTTTACAAGAGAAAGGAAGAATTCCGCTTCGTAAGACTCTTCTCCCCTCGTGAACATCACGTCGATATAATCGCCCGTTCCGTATCCCGGGCCCTCGCCGCCGTAATCCGCCTTGATATCGTCGAATCCGTCGGTGATCTCGGCGGAGGCTCCGAACGTCTCGGTGAACGCGCGGCAAAGGTTCTCCTCCGTCAGCGTAGAACTGGTTCCAAACAGGAAGTATACGTGGTTGTGATAGATGCACGCGATCTCTTCGAGCCTGTTCTCGATCAGCATCTCAAGCGGCTGATCAAGGACCGCCCTGACCCAGATCAGGTCTGCCCTGCCGTCGGGAGCTTTGGTGTCGACGAAGCACGGATAGAACGGCTCGCCCGCCCTGATCTGTGCGATCGTCGCTCCGGCGATATAGAACGGATACGTATTCGCGTCCGAAAGGCCGGTCATTTCGCGGAAGAAGGACTCGATCGCTTCCGCGGTGAATTCGCCTTCGTATTCGTAGACCTTGCGTTCCTCAAGAGTGGCGGGAACGCCGAGTTTGGTCCCCGCAAGGACGAATTCCGGGTTCCTGTCCTCGGGACAGATACCGAGAGCGCCGTTCGGGAAGCCCGCCTCGCCTGACGGAAGGATCTTGCGGATCGAAAATTTGATCGGAACCGTCTCGGTCTCGCCGGTCGAGGGATCAGAGAACGTCACGTCGAGCTCGCCTACGGGAACGTACTGACCGTCGCCGAAACCGCTGTAGAAAGATTTGACGTCGTTCTCGAAATCGTCGAATTCGACCGTGCATTCGTCGCTGAGACCTGTGATCGACTTCAGAATGTTCGCCATGTTCTCCTCGCTGACCGAGGAACCCGTGTACGCGAACTGGATATTGATATCGCCGTGCGTTACGCAGAGGTACGTGTCGAGCATTTCGTCGATCTTATCTTTGAGAGTCCTCGTATCGGGTTTGCCCGACTCAAGGTATCTCATAAGGATGGTGGCGACCTGCGCTCTGGTGGCGTTGCCCTGCGGGTCGACGAGAGTCTTCCCGCCGATCGCGTTGCCCTTGATGAGGCCCTCTCCGACCGCCCAGCTCACGGCGTCTTTGGCATAATCGGAGACCTTCTCGCCGTCCGGGAACGCGGATATATCCGCCTTGGCGGAAGTGTCGCGGCCCTTGGATCCGGCGAAACGGTAGAAGATCGTCGCGATCTGCTCTCTCGTTATAGGGGTCGAGGGCGAGAACGTGACGTCGGAGGTACCGTACACCACTTTGTTCTCGTAAGCCCAAGCGACGGGATTAAGATACCAGTCCTCCTTCAGGTCGGTGAACGGAGTCGAAGCAGTCACCGCAGGCGAACCCTCGGCGCGGTACAGGACCGTCACGAGCATAGCCCTGTCCATAGGAGTCTCGGGCTCGAAGGTCGTCCCTGTCATACCGTTCATAAGCTTGTTTTCGTAAACGTAGTTTACCGATTCCTCGTACCACTCTCCCGCCTTTACGTCTTTAAAAGGCGAGGCGGCGGCGGCGGCAAGCGCCGCGGCGACGAGGATCACGGCGGCGAGGATCGATACGGCGATGCGTTTTTTCATGGCGGTAACCTCCCAAATAATATCATTATGCCCCACGCGGGGCGCGGTTGCGGTTTTTCGGAATACTTTACTCAGGCTTGAACTCTCCCTTTTCCATCTCCTCGAGGAACTTGCGTCTGACTTTTTCATAGACCGACGGATCGATCTCGGGATTTCCCTTTGAATACGACGGAACGAGCATATCGCCCGCCGCCGCGGGATCGGTACAGAGGGTGTCGTTTCTGTATTTTTCGCGAGTCGCGGGATCCCTCATATCGGGCACCTCGAGCGGGACGCCGCCCTTCAGGATCGAGCGGTATGCGAACAGACCCGGCAGCGTCATATCGAGCGCCTCGTATACTCCGATCGTATCGGCGTCCGCGTCGCCGAGGACGCGGTCGATGAAGCCCTCGAAGCAGACATATTCCGCGTTGCCGTAGGGCGAGTAATCCGGATCCTTAACGTCTCCGGCGAGATACAGGTCTTCAAGGGTCTCCTTGCCGTCCTCATCGCAGAGCTCCGCCATGAAGTGGCCTACTCCTCCGTCTCTCGTGATCGAGCGGGCGCTCTCCATCTTGCCCTTCGAGCCGTACATCGTGTACCAGAGAGTTCCCGACCGCAGGTTTCCGTTGACCGCTTTGACGATCGCGCCGTTGTCGAGCGTTATCATCGACACTCCGAAAGACGCGGTGCGCGCCCCGACGGAAGTCCGCCTCTCGTTGTTGGCGCTCTCCCAACCGCTCACCCTGACGGGGCGCAGCCCGGTGGCGTGCAGGATCGGTCCGATCGAATGGGTGCAGTAGAACGTGGAATACGCGCGGTTCCGCCAGTGGTTCGGGTCGCCGAACGTGAGGCGGTGCCACGCGTCCGACGAATCGTGCGCGTACTCGCAGTCGGCGAGCTCGAGAACTCCGAGTTTACCGGCCTCGTAGTATTCTTTCATCCTTCGCGGCGCCGGCATGAAGCAGTACTGTTCGGCGAGGGCGTAGACCTTGCCGCTCCGCTCGACCGCCTCGACGAGTTCGACCGCCTCTTTCATATTCTGGCAGGCGGTAACTTCGCTGTAAACGTGCAGGCCGCGATCAAGGCACCTGACGGCGAACGGAGCGTGCTCGCTGCCGTAGTTAGCCAGCACGACGGCGTCCATATCGTGGTTTATGAAATCGTCGAAATCGGAATAATACGCGATGTTTTTATCCTTATGCTTTTCCTTTTCCGCTTCGAGTCCCTCGATCCACTTGTCACAGACGGCGACGACCTCGAATTTGCCGCCGCCCGCCTCTTCCCAGAAGTCCGTCAGCGCCGTTCCCCTTTTGACTCCAAGGACTCCGACTCTTACATTGTCCATGTATTTTCTCCTTGGGGCAACGCTCCGTTTGCAGTTTTATCGCCGCTGCGAGCCCCCACGATTTGAGTATATCACAAATATTTTCATTGTCAATGGGTTTTCAAGGCGATTTGCCTTGACCGGAGCCGCAGGTTGATATAAAATAGTATTGAAATTTTTACGTTATGAGGCGGAAC
Source organism: Clostridia bacterium (assembly GCA_017545225.1). GTDB lineage: Bacteria > Bacillota > Clostridia > Oscillospirales > CAG-272 > RUG11130. The sequence continues at coordinate 2,244 of JAFWPR010000060.1, read as the reverse complement.
ATTATGAAAAAGATACTCTCCTTTGTCCTGGCGGCGCTGACGCTGTGCGGCGTCTTCTCCGCGACCGCGCTCGCGGAAAAATCTCCTTTTGTTGACGTTGAGACCGACCGGTGGAGCAGCGAGGCGGTCGGGTACGCTTACGACCGCGGCCTTATGAACGGCGTCGGCGGCGGAAGATTCGACCCCGAGGGGACGATGACCCGCGCGATGGTCGTCACGGTCCTGTGGCGCGTCGAGGGCAAACCCGAACCGGCAGAGGCAAGCGGCTTTGACGACGTGCCTTCGGGCGAGTGGTTCACCGACGCCGTCGCGTGGGCGAAGTCGAAGGGAGTCGTCAACGGCGTGAGCGAGACGGCGTTCGATCCGGACGGAAGCATCACCAGAGAACAGCTGGCTGCGATCCTGTTCCGTTACTGCGACGCGAAGAATCTGCTCGTTGACGAAAGAGGCGATCTGTCGCCGTTCACCGACCGCGGAAAGATCAGTTCATACGCAGAAGAGGCGATCGGCTGGGCGGTCGGCGTGAAGCTCATCGGAGGCGTGACGAAAACTCAGCTCGACCCCGGCGGATTTGCGACGAGGGAGCAGGTCGCGACGATCCTCATGAGGTTCGACAAGACCGAGTTCACGGCGCTCGCGGACTATTACCGCCCGTACGTCGATCAAATAGCCGAGTACTCCGAAAAAATGCTCCGCGATGAAATGGCGCGCCTCGCCGCGGATCCGAACTCCACCCTCGCGGATCTTCACGTCTGGGGCAACGGCCTCATCCTCATGGGGCTCGCCGAACTCGGCAGATACGAGGCGGTCGAGGAATACGCGGACACGTGGTGGAGCCATCACGACAGAAACGGAGCGATCTCCGCCGACTCGGGCCTTGCGGGTTACGCGATGCTCGAGATGTATAAGCGCACCGGTGAGGAAAAATATCTGACTCTCGCGCGCGAAGCGCTCGAGGGGATCCTCAGAAGGCGCACCGACGCGTACGGCGAGATCAAATACGACGGAAACGACAACAACGACGTCTACGTCGACGGCACCGGGATGGTGACGCCGCTGCTCGCCCGCTGGGGCGCGGAATTCGGCGACGAAGACGTGCGCGCAAAAGCCGTTCTTCAGGTGTCGAATTATCTCAAAATGGGCGTGGTCCCGCTGGTGTACTACGCGTATCACGGCTACTCCGGAAACGGCGCTTATCAAGGCGAGATGGGCTGGGGCAGAGGCACCGGCTATCTGATGCTGGCGATCGGAAGCGTGATGCGTTACTGCGGCGACGACGAGGTCAACGCGAAGTGCGAGAAGTTCATTGAATTCACTTTCAAGCGGCTGAAGCCGGAGAACAAATTCGGCTGGACCCTTTCCGTCCCGGACGCCGATTCGGACACCTCCGCGACGGGCAAGATCATGTGGGGGGTCATGATGGCGAAGCAGGCGGGTCTTGCGGCCTGCGTAAGCGACAAGACGGTCAAGGCGATCGCTAAAGCGGGGCTGACCGACGTGTACGACGGGCAGGTGCGCGGCGCCTCGGGCGGTTCCGGAGGATTCGGCTCCTACAGCGACAAGCACGACGAAAACCTTACCTACGGCCAGGGCGCAATGCTCTGCTTCTACGCTCTGTTCCTCAGTTATCTCGAGAACTGAGGAAGCGTTCTTCGTCGGATATTATCGCTTTACGGCGAATCGAACGTGCGGTACAATACGTACTGAAACGGCGGGCAGGACCCTCGGGCCCGGCTCCGTTCCGACCGGATTTTTGAAAATGGAGGAGTTATGAAAAAGAGTCTCTTGTGCATCTTTCTGGCGGCGGTGATCCTGACGGCGTTCGTCGGGTGCTCGGGGGAGAAGATAAGTTCCTCTCAGCATCTTGAGGATTACGTCTTCACCGTCCGGTATCACGACGGGTTCAACGTTCTTCAGCTGACGGATATCCACTGGAACGTCAACTCGTCGACGAAATCGTCGACCCGGTATCTCGACAAACTGCTGAAAGAGGTCAGCGACCATATCGCCGCGACTCAGGGCGCGTCGGCGAAGATCGACCTCGTCGAGCTGACAGGCGACACGTTCATGCTGGCCAATTCCTACCACCTCGACACCTTCATCGATTATATCGAGGGCAAAGCCGAGGAATACGGTTTCGTTTACGCTCCGATCTGGGGCAACCACGACAGACACTGCCTGTACAATCCGAACGAGCTGGCGGCGAAATTCACCGCCGCTCCGCACTGTATCTATTTTGAAGAG